>NZ_JBQFPK010000021.1:0-53704 GCF_056534465.1 Ruegeria sp. D3 | reverse complement strand
AAAGTCATAGATGAAAGCTTGGAAATCATGGTTTGGGCGCTCCAACAAAATGACCCGCAGCGGCTTTTGGACATGCCCTCTGAAGGCTGGGACCTAATTTCGGCAAATGATGGCCCGTTCAAAACAGCACTGGATCACACCAAATACGCTACGCGTTATCCGGATCTAGACTTCGATGAGGAACGCAAGAAAGCGATGGGCTACTTGCTTGACCTCAACGAACGGTTAGTTGGGCGGGCCTGGCTTTTTGGGGATAGACCCACCCTAGCGGATCTAGCACTTCTGCCATTTGTTCGCCAGTTTGCACATATAGACAGGGCTTGGTTTGATGCACAGAAGTGGCCAAGTTTAATCGCTTGGTTGGATCAGTTCCTAGACAGTGAAGCTTTTTTGCTGGTGATGAAAAAGTATGCAACTTGGTCAGAAGACGAAGCGCCGATTTGGTTTAACGGCTGAATGCAGCAGATCATATTCGGCCCTTTGCGGCCGTTGGAGCCTTATCAATGCTGCATCGCAGCATTTCGAGCTGCGGAGCGTCTGCTATGGAGGTCTTTGTCGACGCCCAGCTGAGCCGGGTACTGCAACGCCGCTGTTCAAAGCCGCCCTTCGAGGTGTGAAGCAGAAAACGAAGTGGGGGCCTTGTAGAAACTGTACGAAACAGGCGTTCGACAAGGTAGAAGCAAGGGTCGCCTTAAAGTAGAAAGCGTCAATCGTAACTATCGAGCGATTCCCCAAGCGTAACACCTGCTCTGCCGGTTCGCAGATCAAGACTTACACCCTATTTTCTGAATCACGCACGATGGAATCAAACGGCTGGTAAACCTTCTGGACTTCCCGGAGATGACCATTCTAGCAGCCTGTGTTTCAGCACAACGCATAATTGCACTCAAAGCAAATTCGATCAGGTCAGCTGGCGCTCCGTTTTGGGAAAGGCGATCAGAGGACACTGCGGGCGACTTAACCCGTCTGAGCAACCCCTGTTTGGCTCTTTGAAAGAGGTCACTTTTGGTCGGCTTTTTCATAAGTAGGCACTCGCGGCAATGCAGAAGAACTGCAATCTCGGCTCATCGCTGGGTTTCTCTATGTACAGGATCAATGTCCGCTAGTAGGCAGAATAAAGTGATGATGTGTTGGCACCGCAGGGGGGCTGATTACTCAACCAGAGATCGCTTCACATATCACCCATACCCCGACGTTCATATTCTTTTTGGACCGTCAAACATCCATGGGTCGCGAAATTTCAGACGCTGTGACGGACCGCCTAGGCCGGGATTGACGTCAGACTTCCAACTCTCGTCACCCTCATTCTCGGCGATTGACCTGTTCAAAGCTTCAAATGGGAGAAGCTCCTCGCGGAGTGTCATTTCGTAAATACCCTAGGCACGTCGCGGGTCTGGCCGAAGCGCGTCGAACAGATCCTCAGTCATGACGACTTGGGACACCCGTCCTGCGTGGCGTACGAATGTCGGACCCTCATCCGCCTGTTTCACCGGGCCAAAGGTACTGTATTAATGCGTTTCGATGCCGAAGCGTTTGCCTTGAAACAGGGGGAGATATGGAAACCTCATGTTTTCCTTTTTTAAATGCAACTAAACGGTCGCGGAAACGCCGTTTTGAGTGCGACTAGGGGTTGGGAAATATATCAGATAGGAAAAAGTGAAGTTTTTCAGCGCTTGCGTTGGAGTTCGGCTAATTTTTTGACGCAAGACTCTTGAGCAGCGGCGTAGAGGTTGCTGAAAGGTTTAACTTTTTAAACTTACTACAATAATTTAAGCCTTTTAAGTAGCAAAGTTCTTGAGGAGTTATGCGGTATAGAAGAGAGATTGACGGTTTGCGTGCTGTTGCTGTGCTGCCGGTCATTTTGTTTCATGCGGGCTTTAGCGTGTTCAGTGGTGGATACGTGGGCGTTGACGTTTTTTTCGTCATCAGCGGCTATCTGATTACAAGCATACTGATTGGTGAGCTGGAGCAGGGTTCTTTTTCTATTTTACGCTTTTATGAACGCAGAGCGCGACGAATATTGCCGGCGCTTTTTGTTGTGATGCTGGCTTGCCTGCCTTTCGCCTATATGTGGATGTTGCCATCGCAGTTAATGGACTTTGCACAAAGTTTGATTGCTGTGATTTTATTCTGCTCAAATATACTGTTTTGGCAGGAAAGCGGGTACTTTGGCGCCGCCGCTGAGTTGAAGCCTCTACTCCACACTTGGAGCTTGGCAGTTGAAGAGCAGTTTTATCTCATTGTCCCGGTCTTTTTGCTGCTGGCATGGCGGTTCGGGAGAAATAAGGTCTTTTGGAGCATAGTTGCGATAGCCGCGTTCAGCTTTTTTCTGACTGAATGGGGTGCGCGTCGCTTTCCAATTGCAAATTTTTATCTTGCACCAACTCGCGCTTGGGAACTTTTGGCAGGATCAATATGTTCTTTTCTAACCTTTGGCCAGAAGCAGCGGTCAAGCAGTTTACTTAGCGCCACTGGACTGGCTCTAATTGTGTTTGCAATATTCTACTATGATGAAAGTACACCTTTCCCTAGTGTCTTTGCTCTCGGACCTGTGGCAGGCACGGCTCTGATTATTCTCTTTGCGGACAAGAACACTTGGACTGCCCGATTGCTATCGACACGCGTTTTTGTCGGTATCGGCTTGATTTCGTATAGCGCATATCTGTGGCATCAGCCGGTGTTCGCATTTGCACGACTGCGCAGCCTTACAGAACCAAGTCATATTGTGATGTCATTGCTGGTTATTGTGTCCCTGATTTTGGCATATTCAACATGGTATTGGGTAGAGCAGCCGGTCAGAAAACTTGGTAACTTCAAAATTGTAACCCAGCGTAGCGTGTTCGCAGCGAGTGGTGCTGCTTTTTTGGCGATTGGATTGGCAGGGCATCTCGGCAGTGGTTTCGAATGGCGATGGGGCCCAGAAATTACGCGCTTTGTTGCAGCGGAAAAGGATACATTGGACCTATCTTGTCTTTTTGATAATGGCGGCAATAAATTAGAGCATCCTGTTTCACACTGTGCCTCAACGAGTGGCATAGGAATTGACGTGCTGATTATCGGCGACAGTCATTCAAACGCACTTAGAGGAGGCGTAGGCCAGGCCTTAGACCGTGCCGGTGTCGGATATTATTCGGTGTCGCATCAAAGTTGTCTGCCTTTGCTGGGTTTCCGACGTTTCACTGCAGAGGGTGCATCTAGCTGTCAAGACTTCCTATCTGGAACTTTTGAGTGGGCCAAAGAACAGGGTATCGGCACCGTGGTACTCGCATCACGGTTTCAGATATTCCTTGATGGAAGTCGCTTCGACAATACCGAAGGCGGGGTGGAAAAAGGGGGACTTGTCTGGGTTGACTTGCTCGAGCGCTCCGAAAGCAAGTGGGATGATCATGAAAGGCGTGTGCGTGTTATTGAGAGAATTGAGACAAGTATACGAGACCTTGCAAATCACTTTAGTGTTGTACTCGTGTATCCTATTCCAGAAGCAGGCTGGAATGTTCCGAGCTACGGTTTGAAAAAAATTCTCTTTGATGATGGAAATGCTACCATTACCACATCTTACGCTGCCTACATTGAACGTACATCGTACGTTAATTCACTGTTTGACCGACTTACTTTGGAAATACCTAACGTATTTGGTGCGCAAGTTCAAAAGTCGCTCTGTAACCACGAGACGATGCGTTGTCTGAATGCCGATGAATACGGCATTTACTATCATGACGATGATCATATGAGCAACGCTGGAGCCCGACTTGTAGCACCTATTATCGTCAAAGAAATTCAAAAATCTTTACGCGCAATTAAGGGGAGTAACCGCGGTTAAATGAGCAAAGCAGGTTCGTTGCAATGCGTGTGCGCCGTCGGTTAGTTAGTCATAGCTTAAGAAAGAAGTCCCGTCTGCCCGCATGCTATGCGTCTGGCACAATTAAGTACTACCTCAAACAAAACTGTAAGCGGCGCTATTTAGATAAGAAAAACGGCAAATGGTCCTCATGCCAAACTCCGCACACATGCTCCGAACTTTGTTCCATTTTCAGCGACTTTCTGAAGTTGTCCGGACCACTACGGATTAATCCGGGACGGTGTTTTTGTCTTTTTGGATTTCTGCTCCGAGTTGATAGCGTTGAAAAGCTCAGTTTTGGGTGAAAGTCAGTGGATGAGCAGGCCTAGGAACGACGCCACGAGACTTCGGCCAAGTGGGCATCAAATCATCAATGCGGCGCTGTATGTGTTGCTCATGACCTTTTGAGCATGACTCGGCACGAGTTTTACCATGTTTCAAATTTCTAAGAAAATCTCAGAGCGAGAAAATTCGGAGTTTTTCACCTCTACTGGGCTAAATAAAGACCTTACCTGCAGCGTTGATGAAGGAGCGCTATTCAAATTGAGCCAGAAATGCTTGACGTTTGGGTTAGAAACAAACGACGCGATTTGCAGATTTATTGAAGTTTTGGCTGTTGATGGCGTCAAAAATCAGTGACATTCCATATTTCCTGTTGAACGTCACACGAACCTGACTCAACCGCCATAGTTGGACCAGAAAAGCGGTGAACGTTCGACATTAGAAGGCACCTCAATTCAAACTTCTTTTCAGAAACGAGTTGAGTGTTTGACTTCAGGCAATGTTCCCAAACGGTGGCATCCATTTCAGATGGACAGCGTTGTTTACATGGTGAAAGCCATCAAGAACGACCGTCGTGATCTTGAACCGTTTCCAGAAGGAGTTCGGATAATCAGCAAGTGAGGATATGTGGTCGGTCATTATGTGATATACCCCAGCAAGATGCTTTATCTGATTGCCTGAGTTTGGTTGCGAAACAACCAGGGTTTCAGCAGCACAGTTATGATTGGCATTATCACGTATGTCATCGACACAACCTGAATGGTGACGATACTCAGCGTCTGTGCCCAACGCGGCCAGCCAACCAGAAAGGGAACGAGGAAAACCTGTAGTGCAAAAACAAGAGCAAAGATAACAACGATCAACAGGACAGCCATCTTATAGCGTGGCGGAACGGTCGCCGGGACCTCGGGCAGATCGAACCACACTTCGAGGCCAGTTTCGCTTTTGCGATCTGCATCGCCGTCGGATATCCCTTCCAGCTTTGCAATCCACTGGGATCGCTCAGGCGACGTTTCCCAAGCTGCGGCATGTTCGTAGCTGTCGAAACGGTATATCATGACATAGCGACCGCCGGTCTGGTCAGACGGGCGCAATATGCTCAATCCCTGTTGCCCTTCAAAATGCGATGCTGCCTCGGCGACGCCACGGATCCAATCCTCGAATTCAGCCTCGCGCCCCGGTACCACCTTTCGGGATACAGAGATCGTCACAGGGTGGTTCTGTGTGTCCGAATGGGCTGCCAAGTCATCAGTCATTGTGAATCAAGTCACCTGTTTTGAGGTTCAAGAGCGTTGTTTGATCGGCGGCGGTCTGCCACCCACAATGCCTGTCTCGCGCTTGCGAGGCCCTAAAGCTCTCTTTCCAGTTGTTCCAATCGATCCTTACCAAAGAACATCTCCTCTTCGATAAAGAAGGTGGGGATGCCGAAGACACCTTGCTCAACAGCCGCGTTTGTATTGTTCTTAAGGTGCTCTTTCACTGAGTCTTCATTTGCGCGCGCCAACAGTGTTTGTCCGTCGACACCTGCATCGTTCATGGCCGAGACAAAAATATCCGGATCATCCATTTTGAGCCCCTTTTCCCACATCGCTGCCATCCCCGCCGCGATGTAGTTGTCCTGGAATCCGTCAATTTCGGCCGCTACTGCTGCCCGCATCATAAGCAGCGTGTTGACCGGGAAATGGGGATTCATGAGGAACTCAGACAGTTTGTGCCGACGAATAAACCGTTCGAACTCAATGCGGTCATAGTCCAGCTTGCCTTTGACGTTCTGGAACATCAAAAACGGAGACCGGTTGCCCGTTGCCTTGAAAATCCCACCCAGAAGACAAGGGATATAGTTGAACGTCGCGCCGGTTCTCTCCTCAATGCCCTTGACCAGACGATGGGCCAGGTAAGCATTGGGGCTTCCGAAGTCGTAGATAAAGTCAACCTGAACTGACATGGTTCGCTCCGACTACCAGCTTTCTTTCCAGGGACGCAGGTCTAGCTCATGCGTCCACGCGGTTCTGGGTTGTTTGTGTAACATCACATAGTTTTGCGCGATATGTTCGGGCTTCAGGATACGGTCTTCATCGCGCATCTGGTCCACATCCGGGAAATGGTCGCGGATGAAATTGCTGTCGATGGCCCCGTCGATCACCGTGTGGGCCACGTGGATGTTTTTCGGCCCCAACTCGCGCGCCATGGATTGCGCCAGCGCCCGCAACGCGTGTTTCGCGCCCGAAAAGGCCGAGAACCCGGCATTGCCGCGCATACTGGCCGACGCGCCGGTGAAAATGATCGTCCCGCGTTCGCGCGGCAGCATCCGGGCCGCGACTTCGTGGCCCATCAGGAATCCGGCAAAGGCGGCCATCTCCCAGACCTTGCGATAGACGCGCGGCGTGGTTTCGGTGATGCCGAACCGCACATTCGCGCCAATGTTGAAAACGGCGACCTCGATCGGGCCGACCTCTTCCTCAATCCTGTCGATCAGGTTGTGCATCTCGGTCTCATCCCGCGCGTCGGCGGGATAGGCGCGGGCCTGATGACCCTCGGCACGGATCGAGGCAGCCAGCTCTTCCAGCGCATCGGCGTGACGGTCGCGGCGCACGACACAGGCGGTCAAACCCTCTGCCGCGAAAGCCCTTGCAATGGCCGAACCGGTATCGTCCCCGGCCCCGATAATCAGGCAGGCGCCTTTGGGATTCTGCATCCTGTTCTCCTCCTTGAATGAATTGTCAACCGCGCCCACGCATCAAACCGCGCAGCAAATGGGTCGCAAACCGGGTCTGACTGGGCAAATAGCCGCTGGACTTCGGCAAATCATCCTGTGCGTCGCGAACCCGATGAGTGTAAAAGATGTGGAATTCCGGATCCGGCAGATCACCTTGCTCGACCATGCGGGCGGACGGTACCAACATTAGCTTGGGAAACAGCGGCATGTTCAGCTTTTCCAGCGCAGGATTGCCGCAAGTGGTGCATTTGCCACGCGCTAGCAAAGGCGGTTGGCGCAGAGTTTCATATGAAATCTCACCGCAGCCGGCCTGATCCACGTCTGCAGCGCGAAACAGCAGGATATCGCCATATTCGGCGTCATTGAACCGCTGGCAGATGGTGCAATGACAGATCGCCCGAAACAGCGGGCGACCTTGAATTTTGAAATGAACCTGCCCGCAGCTGCAGATGCCGTTGGAATGTGTCATCTAACCTTCCCATGTTGCGAGCAGGGTTCTGCGAGATCAGGCGCGAACCTTTTTGACGGCTTTGCCGTTTTTCCAGAACCGGTACATCACTCGCAGCGCCGGCCAGACGCCATCTGCTTTGGTCTGCACCTTCTTACCCTGCGAGATACGTTCGATCTGCATGGTGTACCAGCTGATCTCCATGATCGCCATTGCGTCGATCTTCTTCAGACCCGAACGGATGGGCGCAACATGCGAAACGTGCTTGGGGTTCTGCAGAACGTGCTGGCCGAACTTGGGATCTACCGCAAACGGACGGGCCACACCGGCCATGTCCAGAGCACCGGTTGCCAGAGCTTCGCTCATGCCCTCGGAAGAACGGAAACCACCGGTCACGACCAAAGGGGTCGAGATCTGTCTTTTTACCTTTTCGGCATATTCCAGGAAATACGCCTCGCGCTTGAGGGTGCTTTCCTTTTTGACTTCCTGCTTGCCCTTGCGGTTAACCGGGTTTTCCCAGCTGCCGCCCGAGATTTCGATCAGGTCGATGCCCAGACCGTCCAGACGCTTGGCCACTTCGATCGAGTCTTCCTCGGTGAAGCCGCCCTTTTGGAAGTCGGACGAGTTGATCTTGATGCCGACGTTGAAACCGTCGCCGGTACGGGCACGGACACGTTTGTAGACCTCTTCGACAAAGCGGAAGCGGTTGTCAAAGCTGCCACCCCATTTGTCTTCGCGGCGGTTGTGATGCGGCGACAGGAACTGGCCGATCAGATAGCCATGCGCGCCGTGCAGCTGGACGCCGGTGAAACCTGCCTCTTCCAGACGGGCGGCGGCTTCGGCGAACCGGTCAATGATGTCCTCGATCTCGGAATCGGACAGCTCGCGCGGGGGGGCGAACATTTCGTTCGGGATCGGCACGACCGACGGTGCAACCGGTGCGTCGTTGACCATTTTGGGCGACTGCTTGCCCGGGTGGTTCAGCTGCGGCCAGATATGGGTGTTGGTCGCCTTGCCGGTGGCGGCCCATTTGCGCAGCAGATCCATGTTGGTATCCAGCAGAGCGTCAACAACCAGCGGTTCGTTCATGTGCTTGCCGTCAACCATCATGTTGCCGGTGATCAGCAGGCTTGCGCCGCTGTTGGCCCAGGCTCCGTACAGCGATACGTGCGCCGGTGTCACTTTTCCTTCCGGTGTTGCCAGCGCTTCGTTCATCGAAGCCTTGCAGATCCGGTTGCGCAGAACCGTACCTGATTTCAGCGTCAGGGAATCCCCAAGCGTTGCCATTTGCGTGTTTCCTTGAATCGTCATTTCGTTCGTTTCTATTTTCTGAGCAGCAACCATCGGGTCTTACTCCTTGATATTGCGGCGCTTGAAGCGCATCGCCTGAAGCTTTTTCAGGCTGTTGAACATGAAGTTGTCCCAGGGCGGGGCAACAAAAGCGGTAGCGTTGATGCGGCCTTTGCGGACCACGCCCTTGGCTTTCGAGAAATTGCGGAAGCCTTCTTCACCGTGATAGTGACCCATGCCCGACGGACCGATGCCGCCGAACGGGATGTCATCGGCCATCACATGAGACATGGTGTCGTTGATGCAGGCACCACCCGCATGGGTGCGGGCCAGAATGTCATTGGCGCGCCTCTTGTCCCAATCGAAGTAGTAGAAGGCCAGCGGACGCGGGCGATCGTTGACATAGGCCACGGCCTCATCAATCGAGTCGTACGGGATCACCGGCAGGATCGGGCCAAAGATCTCTTCGCGCAGCACTAGCATCTCGTCAGTCGCGCCCAGGATCAGAGTCATCGGCATCTTGCGGGTGTTGTTGAAATCTTCGCCTTTGGGGTTGATGGTGATCAGCTCGGCGCCTTTTGCCTCGGCGTCTTTCAGATAGCCTTCCAAGCGGGTCTTCTGGCGGTCGGTGATGATCGCAGTATAATCCTGATTGTCGCGCAGGGTCGGGTAGGCTTTGCTCATTGAATCTGCGAAGGCTGTGCAGAAGGCGTTCACCTGGTCGCGCGGGCACAGGATGTAATCGGGCGACACGCAAACCTGACCGGCGTTGATACCTTTCCCAAACGCGATCCGGCTGGCGGCCTCTTTGATCGGGAAGTCCTTGTGGATGATGACCGGCGATTTGCCACCCAGTTCCAGCGTAACCGGCGTCAGGTTGTCGGCCGCGGCCTTCATCACGATCTTGCCAACCTGAGTCGAGCCGGTGAACACCAGATGGTCGAACGGCAGCTTGGTAAACTCGGTCGCGACCTCGACACCACCGGTGACAACGGTTACTTCGTCCTCAGAGAAGATATCGGCGATGATTTCTTTCAGCAGTTCGCCCGAGGCCGGTGCAAATTCCGATGATTTCAGCATAGCGCGGTTGCCCGCAGCCAGCGCGCCAACCAGCGGCGACAGGGCCAAAAAGATCGGGAAGTTCCACGGCACCACGATGCCGACCACGCCCACGGGCTGATACTGCACCTGAATGCTAGCAGGCATCAGGGTCAGTGGCGCATGTCGGCGCTGTGGTTTCATGAACTTGCGCAGGCGCTTGCGGTAAAAGGCGATGCCGTCCAGCAGTGGCATAATCTCGGCCAGTTCGGTTTCAGCCGCCGACCGGCTCGAGAAATCCTTGCTGACCGCCGCGATGATGCGCGCCTTGTTGTCGATCAGCGCGTTGTGCAGCTTGTCCAGACGCCGCACCCGAGCCGCCCGATCAGGCATAGGATCGGCCAGATAAGCTTTTTTCTGCGCCAGAAGCAGCGCTTCCAGATCAGGTATTTCCGACGAAACGGGTGTCAGGTGCGGTGCGGACATTGTCAAACCCTCCGGGATTTAAACGTAATCGGTGACGGGGCCGATCCCCATTGCGGCATGGGTGGCGTTCTTGCGCTCCAACCAGTCGGCTTCGTCGCCGGGGAAGGGCAGAACCATGCCGCCTTCGACCACCCAGTTGGATTCGATGCCGATCAGCGTGACCAGCACCTTGCTTTTGTCCAGCTGGGCCGCCTCGGAGACCCGCGTGTGCATCTGCTCGTTCAGTTTTTCATAGAGACCGGCGGTCCGGTCTCCGCCCATGCGAACGTTGCCGTTCACGCCCAAAACAGTTCCGCGGCGCATACTATAGCCGGTCATGAAAACCACGTTCACGAACTCGGACGGCGCGCCAGTCAGGCCACAATGCACGTCGGTGATGACCTGTGCGATGTCAAAACGGATCTGCTCGGGGAACGGTTTCTTGGATGCAAGTGTATAAAGCGGCATTTCAATTCCTCCCCTATTGATTGAACTGCGTGATCATCACGCCGTGCCGCATCTTCGAGATCATTGCGCGCGAAAACAGCTTGAATAGATAGGTAAAGCGCCCCCACGGCGATAATCGCGTCAGGTTCCCCTTCAGAATGTCGCCATAGCGGGACTGATCGAATGCGCCCACCGACACCTGATCAGGGTGCTGACCGGTGATCTTGCGCCAGCATTTATCAACCTCCAGCATGAAGGCTTCGCGGCGCTGCGTTTCGAAACCGTCCGGAACTTCCATCGAGACAGTCGAAGACCGGGACCAGCTGCGATCCGTGATCGTGTGCTGCTTGGCGGCGACGTTCCAGATAATCGTCAGCTTGTCGTCGCAAATATGCTCGGCGTACAGCTTGCGCACGACCTCTTCGAGCGCTTTGATCTGCTCCAGTGAGATCTGACCTTCCTGAATGGCAATGAGTGATCGCATGATGTCCTCCTGCCAGTAATCTTGGGTTTTGGGGTTCAAATTTGGATGATGGCAGCGGACATCTTTTTGACATTATCGGCCAAGGTGGCTAGCATCCGAACATGCAAAATGAGTCCCAGAAACGGTCCCCAGGAAGCATCCGCATTCTGTGCGAAGAAGCGCCAAATTATGGTGTGACTGCTGAACAGTGTCTTGAAGGAACCGGGCTTGTGACGTTCGACCTCTATCAGAACGAAGCAACAGTAACCCTTGGGCAGGAAGTTTCTGCGATTGCCAACTTTATCAAGTACGCACCGGGGCGCCCGGGTATGGGGATTGAGATTGGACGCCGGTATCGACCCGAAGTGTTTGGAATATGGGGATATGCGATCTTAAGCAGTCCAACAGTTCGCGCAGGGCTGAAAACCGCGATGGACTTTGCGAATTTGTCCTTCCTGATCGCCCGCTTGCGGTTGAACGAGCTTCAAGACCCACCGGTTTTGAATTTAGACATCCGCGGCTTGCCGAAATCGGTCGAAGGCTTCGTTCTGGAACGGCACCTAACTGTCATCAGCAACTTCACATCGCAGTTTCTTCCAAAGTTTTCACTGTCCAAGGTAACGTTCGAAACAACATTGGATGACCCGAAAACTGCCGAAGCAATCAAGTCCATGCTGGGTGTCAACGTTAAGCTGGGCTGCGACAAGAACGCCATTGTGCTGTCCAACAAGCTGTTGGATCTGCCGTTGCCTCAACACAACCCAGCCACGATGGAGAGTTGTCTGCGGCAGTGTAGGAGCCTGTTGAATTTAGAGGACTCTGATGTTCCAGAAATGACGGCACAAGTCCGCGAAGCGACGCTTCTAGAGATGAACAACGATCCAACAATCGTTTCGATCGCGTCCAAACTCGGAACCAGTGAACGCACGCTGCGCCGTCGCCTGGCACAAGAGGGCACCAGTTTTAGAAAGATCCACACTGAAGCCAAACTGGCTATCGGGCACGAATTGCTCAGCACGGCTGGCCTGGATGTTTCAACGGTCGCGTGGAGAACCGGTTATTCTGAACCCTCCAGCTTTGTAAGAGCCTTTACAAAGAAGTACGGTTATTCACCCGGCAGTCTGAAGACTTCATCGCGTTACGGAGAAAAAAAGTTAATCGGCTAGTTGACCCTGCAGGTTCTGGGTTTCGCTAATCGTTGCTGCTGATTGCGCCAGCAATTCCACAAGCCATTCGTGACCCGGATCAGTGTTTCGGCTCTTGTGCCAGTACAAGCGCACCTCAATTTCGGGGTAGTCAAATGGAAGGTTGTGTGAAGCCAGTTCACCAGCATCCACGAAGGGACGAGCCAGACGGGTCGGTACGACGGCAATCAGGTCGGTTGCTGCTACAACCGGTGGAATCGAAACAAAACTCGACATTTGCAAAGCGATATTTCGGGCTGGCAGAGCGTTTCCCAACAGGAACTCCAAGGGCGTGGTTCGGCGACTATTCTGGCTGCGGACCATTCCTGACCTGCGCACCAGTGAAACTTGCGCCAGCGTTTGAAACTCTTCCAGCGATACACCGGTTAAAGCGCAGGGGTGATCGGTTGCACAGATAAGCGTCAGAGACTCCCGCAACAGCAGCAACGAGTCATAGTGCTCCTCTGGAATAGATGTGTATTCGACTGCATATCCTAACCGCCCATCTTTCAAACGTCCGGGGATGTCGTCCAGGTAATCGGGGTGTACTTTCCACTTCAGATTAGGCGCCTTGCTGCGGGCCTGGTCCATCAAAGCCGGCCCCCAGATATGTTCAACCGCGTGATTCATTGAAACGTCGATGGTTCGAGAAAACGTCTCGGCAGAAAAATCCTGCTCCTCGAAACTGCTTCTTATCTGCATGAGCGCTGGCGCGATTTGAGTGTGCAAATCATAAGCCCGCTGCGTCGGTTTAAGGCCGCGCCCCGTGCGTACAAATAACTCGTCATCGAATCCAAGACGCAGCCGCTTTAGCGCATTACTGACCGCAGGTTGGCTCATGTTCAGGCGCTCTGCCGCCTTGGATAAATGCTGTTCGCGCATCAAAATATCGAAGATCGGAAGCAAATTCAGGTCGTGATTTCTGAGCATTAACCCCGTTATTCCATGCAGTGATAATATCCTTAAGTAATATAAATTAGAGGATATATCAAATCTCCGTATTCTGACTGGCAACTTTTAGTTAGGGAGGACCCAGTTATGAATGACGAGGCAAGAGAAAAGTTTCGCGCCAAATACCGTGCCGGCGTAAGCCCAAATTACAGCGGCCTTTTGCATCTGTCCGTCGTGGTGCTTGGCGCCGGATCGCTGATTTGGTGGGGAACGACCAAACTGGTCGATTTCAAACTGTACCAGTTATGGTTCGTTGTGATGACGTATATCGCTTACAATCTGGGCGAATGGGCGTCTCACAACTATTGGGGGCATCACAAAACCAAGCTCTTTAAGTTGTTCTACCAACGCCATACTGGCGACCACCATACCTTCTTCGTTGATACTGACATGGAGTATCAGATGGTTCTGGATTGGCGGGTCGTGATCTTCCCGATTTATCTGCTCGTCCTGACAACTGTAGCTATTTCAATCCCCGGAGGTCTGGTGTCTTACTTCATCTTCGGTGGCAACTACGGCTATCTTTTCTTCATCACGATGACGTCTTGCTACCTTCTGTATGAAGTGCTGCACTTCAGCTACCACTTGCAGCGAGGGTCAGTGACCGAACGCGTCTTTCGTCTGATCCCCGGCTGGACATATCTGCGTTTGTTCCACGCCGTGCACCACAATCGCGACCTGATGGTCGAAGGTAATTTTAACATCACGCTTCCTCTGTTCGACTGGATTTTCGGTACGCTCTATTTCGATGCGAATGACGAGCAAAAACCGTCGAAGGGCGACGCGAAACCTCAGCCTCAATAACCGAATGGATACGTTTCTGGCCGGCGCGCTTTGCCCGCCGCCCAGAAGTGGTAGATCGGTTGAGACACTCAGGAAAACAAATGAGTACCTCAGACCCTCGGCCTTTCGGCCAAAAGGTGGCAATGCGGCTGATCAAAAGCCCCCTAGGCCTAAAACTCTCGGCACAGGGAAGAAAGAAAGCCGCTCACAAACAACTGGATAATGCCGTTAACGAAACCGTCTTGATACCGCGACAGGACGGAACCAGCGAGGTGCGGATACGGGTCTACAAGCCCGCTAACGCGAAGAGACCGTTACCTATCGTTGTATTCTTCCATGGCGGTGGGTACGCGACCGGTTGGCCGGAACGCCATCACGCGTTTTTTCACCGACTAATGGTATCGCGGCCCTGCATCATAGTTGCCCCGGCTTTCCGACTATCGATTGAAGCGCCTTACCCCGCGGGACACGACGATTGCTATGATACCTTACTCTGGGTACGTGACAATGCAGAGCAATTGGGTGGCAACGCAGACAACCTTATTCTGGCCGGTAACAGTTCGGGAGGTGGGCTGGTTCTGTCGACAGCTCTGCGCGCGCGGGATTCCGGAGACATAAAGATCGCGTTCATAATGCCGTTCTATCCGATGATCGATGACCGCGCGTCCAATTGGACCAAGCTGCCGAGGAACAAGATCACGTGGACGCGCGAACACGGGGTACTTGCATGGCACTTGTTGCTACGCGAACTGCGGTCGCAAAAGCGATACGACATCCCGGCCTACGCGGTTCCGGCATTGGCCGAAGATGTCTCAGGCCTGCCGCCTGCACTTGGCTATGTCGGTGATTTAGACATACTTCGGGCCGAGGCCGAATTAATGGCCGATCGGATGAAACAGGCGGGTTGCCGCGTCACCTTCCGCACATTTGACGGGGTTTTCCATGCGATGGAAGACAGCGCCCCGCAAACGCCTCAGGCTCGTGAAGTGCACCTTTGGGTTTCTACCGAATTCGCGCGCATGGTGGACAGTTACTGCTCGGTGTGAGCAGCGATCCGAGTTCGTAGAGCAATTGAATGGCCGAAAGTGTCAAACAATTGACCGATGCAACGCTATTGCAACGAGAACCCTTTGACCATTTTGGCGACAGGGAGGAATGCGATGCAGTTTGATTATGTGATAGTTGGTGGAGGTTCAGCGGGATGTGTGCTGGCCAACCGTCTCACGGAAAACCCGGACGTTACTGTCTGTTTGCTGGAAGCGGGCGGCAGTGGGGATAGTATCCTTGTCCGCATGCCAGCCGCTGTCGTGGCCATGCTTCCGGGAAAGCCCGCCAAGATCAATAACTGGGTGTTTGAAACCGTCGAGCAGCCGGGGCTGAACGGGCGCAAAGGTTATCAGCCGCGCGGTAAGGCTCTGGGTGGCTCCAGCGCGATCAACGCCATGCTTTACGTGCGTGGTCAGCGCGAGGATTACGACGAATGGGCAAATCTGGGCTGTGAGGGTTGGGATTGGGACAGCATTTTACCCTACTTCAAAAAGTCAGAAAACAATGAGCATGGCGGCAATGACATGCACGGTGGCTCGGGTCCCCTGCAGGTCTCGGACCAAAAAGAGTCGCGTCCAGTTACTCAGGATTTCATTGAGGCCGCCAAGCAACTCCAAATTCGCGAACGCAAGGATTTCAACACCGGCGACAATGAAGGCGTCGGTTACTATCAGGTCACGCAATTCCACGACACAGCCAAGAATGGCGAACGGTGTTCGGCCGCTGCAGCCTATCTGTTTCCGGTCATGGATCGACCGAACCTGACGGTTATCACCAAAGCCCATGCCAAGGGTCTGACCTTTGACGGCAAACGCGCGACAGGTGTGGTTTACAAGGAAAATGGCAGGGGCAAGGATATCGAGATCAAAGCCGCGCGCGAGGTCTTGCTGTGCAGCGGTGCGCTGAAGACACCTCAGTTGCTGCAACTGTCCGGCGTTGGTGACCCCGCGGATCTTGACAAGCACGGGATCGAGGTGCGTCACAACCTTCCCGGTGTGGGCAAGAACCTGCAGGATCACATGGACTTCACGCTGGCCTACAAATCGGCTGATACCAACAATTTCGGCATTGGCCTTTTGGGCGGCATGAAGCTGATGGGTCACTTAAACCGCTGGCGCAAAACCGGTGTATCGATGGCGGCCACCTGCTTTGCCGAAGGCGCGGCGTTCCTGAAAACCTCGCCTGACTTGGATCGCCCTGACGTGCAGCTGCACTTCACCATCGCGCTGGTCGATGACCACTCACGCAAACTGCATTATGGCTACGGCTTCAGCTGCCATGTGTGCAAACTGCGCCCTGAAAGCCGGGGCTCGGTCACGCTGAACAGTGCGGACCCCTTCGCCATGCCCGCCATTGATCCGGCCTTTTTGGCCGATGACCGCGATCTTGAAACGATGATCAAGGGCGCGAAACTAACGCGGGAGATTCTTGAGGCTCCGGCACTGGCGAAGTACCGCAAGAAAGAGATGTTCGGTACCGAAAACGCCAAGACGGATGCGGATTGGGAAAAACACATCCGTTCACGTGCAGACACGATCTATCACCCGGTGGGCACCTGCAAGATGGGTACCGATGACATGGCCGTTGTAGATCCGCAGTTGCGGGTACGTGGGCTTGAGGGACTTCGCGTGGTCGATGCGTCGATCATGCCGAACCTGATCTCAGGCAACACCAACGCGCCCACCATGATGATCGCCGAAAAAGCCGCCGACATGATTAAGGCCGCAAGCTAACGCAAAACTGCGCGCCGATCGCGGTGCGCAGGAACAAGAGGAAAGAAGATGAGCACCAACGTTGTTCTGAAAAACATGGATGAGATTCTGGCGTTCGAACAGACTCCTCTGCAGGATCGCAATCTGCCGCGGACCACCTATGAGGCGCTGCAAAAAGGGGCGGCCATCAACCCTGACGCGCCTGCGCTCAGTTTTTTCCTGAGCGCGGCCGCGATGCGCACGCCCTATACGCTGACCCACGGGCAACTGCTGGCGCGCATCACTCAAACCGCCAACGCGCTGCGTCGGATGGGCCTGGGTCGCGACAATGTGGCGGCCTATATCCTGCCCAACATGCCCGAGACGCATTTCGCCATCTGGGGTGGTAGTGCGGCTGGTGGCATTCTGGCCATCAACCCGCTGATGGAAGCCGATCAGATGGCCGATTTGCTGAAAGGTGCGGGCGTCAAAATCCTGATAACGCTGGAGCAAACACCGGGCGTCGATATCTGGGAAAAAGCCAGTGCTGCAGCCAAGGATGTTCCCTCGCTTGAACATATCCTGCTGGTCAACTTTGCCACCTATATGAAAGGCGATGGCGTGTGGCGCGACGCGATGCCGCTGCCGCCCGTTTCGGCCACGATCGAAGGTCGCGATGACATCAGCCTGACCCGTCTGCTGGACGAGATCGCAGGCGAAAATGCGAGCGGTCTGGATTTCGAAGGCCCTAGCCCCAACGACACCTCGACCATGCTGTGTACCGGTGGCACCACCGGCCTGCCCAAGATCGTGCGCCGAACCCATTTCGGCGAGGTTTATAACTCGTGGTGCCCCAGCTTGTATGTCGGTGCCGAAAACGTAGGCCCCGGCACCGCCGCGCTGTGTGGCCTTCCGCTGTTTCACACCAACGCCATGCTGGTGACAGGTCTGTTGCCCTGGATGCATGGTGGCCACGTCGTGCTGGCCTCTCCCTCAGGCTATCGCGGCGATGGTGTGATCGCCGGGTTCTGGGACATGGTGGAACACTACGGCATCAGCTCCTATTCCGGTGTGCCCACCATCTACGGCGCGCTTCTGCAGATGCCGCATAGGGACAAAGACCTCAGCTCGTTGCGCTTTGGGGCCTGCGGAGCCGCGCCCATGCCGGTTGAGCTGTTCAACACCTTCGTCAATGAGACGGGCGTCAAGATCATCGAAGCTTATGGCATGACCGAAGGCGTTCTGGCCTCGTCCATGAACCCAATCACTACGGACAATCCACGCATTGGATCGATTGGGATGCGCTTTCCCTATCAGGATATGAAAATCGCCATCCTGGACGACAATGACGAATTCGTTCGCTGGGCTGATGTGGATGAAGCCGGGGTGATTTTCATCACCGGGCCGAACGTGTTCGACGGCTATCTGATCGAAAGCCAAAACAGGGGCATCTGGCTGGAGCAGGACGGCAAGCGCTGGTTCAACACCGGCGATCTGGCCCGGTGCGACGCCGAAGGCTATTTCTGGATGACCGGCCGCAAGAAAGAGCTGATCATCCGTGGTGGACATAACATCGACCCCAAGATCGTCGAAGAGGCGATGCACAAGCACCCTGCCGTGGCCATGGCTGCCGTGATCGGTCGCCCCGACGCCAAGGTGGGTGAGGTTCCGGTCATGTACTACCAGAAATCCACCGGGGTCGATGTTGACCTGGCTGATCTGGCCGCCTTTGCGCAAGAGCATGTCTCGGAACGTGCGGCGGTGCCGAAGGACTTTGTCAGCCTCGACGCCCTGCCGGTGACCGCCGTGGGTAAAATCCACAAGGTCACGCTGAACATGTTGGAAATCGAACGCACCATCCGTAAACTGGCGGGTCGGCACGCAGCCGAGATCGGATCACTCGAGGTGGTGCAGGATTCCAGCCGCGGCATCGTAGCAAAGCTTTCGCTGAACAGTGGCGAGGATGCGATGCGTCACGCTTTGGGTCAGTTCACTTTCACTGTGGATATGTAACGCCATTCATCAAAATCAGCGGGTCGGCCGGGGAATCGCGGGAGGCGAGGCAGGCGGACCCGCGTTCCTAAAGAGGGAGGAAAACAATGGATTTCGCAATCAACGTGGTGGTGCCGACGGCGCAAGCCTTCATCATGTTCTCATTGGGGCTTGGTCTGGAAATCGACGATTTCCGCCGGGTGTTCCGTCGCCGCACCGCCTTCGCCATCGGGGCATTCTCGCAGATCGTTCTACTGCCGATTGCTGCGTTTTGCGTCATAATGGCATTCAATCTGCCGCCGGTCATGGCGGCGGGATTAATGCTACTCAGCTTCTGCCCCGGCGGTGTCAGCAGCAACGTTATTACCAAACTATCGCGTGGTGATCTGGCGCTCTCGGTTTCGATGACTGCGGTCACCAGCGTCATGGCCTTCATCACTGTACCACCGCTGGCCACGTGGTCGGTTTTGTATTTCATGGGCGAAAGCGCACCCGATTTCTCGTTTTTCGAGATAGCGATCTTCACCTTCCTCGTCACAACTTTGCCCGTCATAACCGGCATCATCGTGCGGCACCTCTTCAACAACATGGCGCGTAGGCTGGAGCATCCGCTTCAGAATACGGCAGTCGTCTTTTGGGCGCTGCTGATCCTCGCGTTATTTGTGGCAAACCGAGATTTGATCATCGCGTACATGCCCACCCTCGGGTATTCGACCATGACCCTGCCGTTGGTGCTGATGCTAATTGGCTTGGCTTTTGGTAAAATTCTCGGGCTTAACAAGAGCGAGGGCAAAACGGTTGGTATCGAAACCAGCGTCCAAAACTCGCCTCTGGGTATCACACTGGCCATTGTGATCACTGGCACGAGTACTTCACTCGGGGAAGTCCCCATGGCGCTGCCTTCGGCTTTGTATTCGATCACGATGTATCTGGTCGTTCTGCCATTCATGTTCTATTTCCGCTGGAGAAGTAGAGGTGACGCAATGGAAAGCGTCGCTGCAGAGTGACGCATCTACGAGCAGAAATGGACAACCAAGAGAACTAACAAAATCACCAAGAGCCTGCCCGCTTAGGGCAGGCTGAGTGTTTAACCCAGATGGGATAGTCTTGCTTCCACAATGCGTTAGTCTTTGTTGCGCTTGAAAACCCACGGCCAGAACCAAGGTTGCAGGAACTCACGATATGAAGACAGCAATCACTGAAATGTTTGGAATTGAGCATCCAATGATTCAAACCGGAACGCACTGAGCAGGAATTGCGAGACTGGTGACCGCCGTTTTAAATGCAGGTGGTTTGGGCACCATCACGGGGCTGACGCAAAAGACGCCCGCCGACCTCGCCCATGAGATCGCGCAATGCAAGGACGTGTCCGATAAACCAGCCGCCGAGAACGTCAACTTCCTGCCAACGGTCAACGCACCGGACTATCCGGCGTTGATCAAAGTGATCATTGATGGCGGCGTGGAAATTGTTGAAACCGCTGGTCGCAACCCCGCACAGGTGATGCCCTATCTTAGGATTGCCGTTGGCTCAATGGTTGCTGATGACTGGCCTCGACCTGAAGCAGACATTTCTAAACTTAAGGCTGAGCGCGAAGCTGAAAATCACTTTAGCTGCATCGTTTGTTAGGTACTGTCTCAAAAATTGACGCTGTTTTACTTGGCTAGAACCGGTGTTCGCTCAGCTGCTTGACTGGAATTGCGGGAAGCTAGTTCGAAGAAGAGCTATGAGAAATATATTCAGCTAGGACCGCTCTGCTCCCATTTTTCCAAATCCCGTCTAACCAATGGTCAAAGGCTACGGTAAACTGTGAGCCATCGCCGAATTCCCCGCAATACAGGTCCTGCGCAAGCCAAAGTCCGGGATTAGTTTTGGCTGCTAGCGCAGTTTTTCTCAGATCTTCCCAAACAGGATCATTGGCGGCGATTTCTGAGCCATCCTCGCGAATCCCAGCGCACATCCTGCACCATAAAGCTTCAGCTAGAGCCAGTCCGTTTATGGAAGCGCCTGAAGCAATTGCATCGCGTATCGACGGCAGCACGAACCCAGGGTGACGCGCCGATCCGTCGAACGCGACCCTGCGCGTTGTGTCGTGAATTGCCGTGTTTTCAAATCGACGTTCAACCAGCCCAAGGTACTCTTGCGGGGTCGTTCCAGGAACAGCGTCGACATGGGGTAGAATTTCTTCGATTTGAACTTTTGTAAAAAACGCAAGTATGTCGGGGTCTTGCATGCAGGCTGAAATCGTCGGGACATTTAGTATCTCGCCAACATTCGCAAGCAGTTGGTGGCCTCCGTTCAATATGCGTAGCTTCTGTGCCTCATATCCGTGAACATCCTTGGTCAGTGTGACCCCAACCTGTTCAAAAGGTGGACGCCCTGCACAAAAGTCATCTTCAATGACCCATTGGCGAAAGTTCTCATGTGAAACTGGGGCGTGGTCGTCAACGCCAAGCGCGTGGCATTGAGAAATCACTTGATCTGTAGTCGCTGGCACGATGCAATCTACCATCGAATTGGGAAATGCGCCGTTCCGGTCGATCCAATCGGCTAGATCAGGGTCCGACAGGCGCGCTAACCCTACGATACAGTTTCGAAGGATAGTGCCGTTGCCCTGCAGGTTATCACAGCTCAGCGCGGTGAAGGGGCTCAAGCCATTTGCACGACGTATCCCGAGCGCTGCGACAATGGCGCCGAAAGCAGTTCGGGGGTGATTTGGGTTTGCCGCGTCATGGAGAATATCATCGTGATCCGTAGCGAAAGCGCCGGTATTGGCATCCAGAAAATAGCCGCCCTCAGTCACAGTTAAAGATACAATGCGGATAGACGGATCAGCCATCCCGCGGACCAGTGCAGCGTTTCCTGCCTCAATCGGCAGATAGTCGATCATCGGGCCTATGACTTCCGCCGATACGCCTTTGGGGTCTAGCTCAATCAGTGTGGTCAGGTAGCCCTGCGCTAGCAGCCTCTGGCGCATTTCGGCGTCATAACCGCGTACTCCTGCTCCGATGATGGCCCAATCGCGGGCCTTGCCTTGCTGCATGAGCTGATGAATGTACCAAGCCTGATGGGCACGGTGGAAATTACCAAGGCCGATATGAACGATACCGGGCGTCAAGTCCGAATGCTGATAGCTAGGAGTTCCAACGGTAGATGGCAGCTCTGCAAGCTTGTCTCGCCGCAGTTGGATCGGTGGGGTTGCGTGTGTCACAGGGCTCATCAGCTCATCCAATTTCCGCCATCGACATTGTAGGTTTGTGCAACGATGTATTTTGCCTCGTCCGAGGCGAGAAACACCGCCATCCCCGTCAGGTCTTCGGCCCGGCCCATGCGGCCGTAGGGAACTTCTGCGGCCACTTCTAATTTCTTCTGTCCGGGGGGTTTTCCTTCATGTTTTGCGAAGAACGCATCTACCCCGTCCCAGTGCTCGCCATCCACCACACCCGGAGATATGGCGTTCACATTTATCCCATGTGCGATCAGGTTCAGCCCTGCAGATTGAGTCAGGGAAATGATCGCCGCTTTGCTAGCGCAATAAACGGCGACCAGAGGCTCACCGCGCCGCCCTGCTTGTGACGCCATGTTGATGATACGGCCCTTGGTGCCATGCGCGATCATGTGGCGCGCGACGGCCTGCATGGTGAACAAGGCGCCGGCGACGTTGATGTCGAAGACTCGTTGGTAGTCGGCGCCCTCAATCTCAACAATCGGGGCGGCAGTGAAAATAGCTGCGTTGTTGATCAATATATCGATCGGGCCGAATTGAGCTGCGGTGCAGGCGATGGCGTCGTCGATACTCGGCTGGTTTGTCACGTCCATTTCCACGGCCAAAGCCGCAGTACCGATCTCAGTCGCGGCTTGCTGCGCACGCTGGATGTCGATATCGGCTATGGCGACACGTGCTCCCTCCGCAACATAGGCTTTCGCAAAGGCCAGCCCTATGCCGCGCGCGGCCCCAGTAATCAGGGCGGTTTTGCCAGCCAGACGTGTCATTCGATCCGCAAGCCTTTGGCATCAAACCGGTGTATCACATCGGCGCGTGGTGTCAGGTGAATGCGGTCGCCGTGACGGAAACCGACCTCGCCATCAGCGCGGACAGTGATTGTGTCAGCCAGCCCGGTCTCGTGGACATGGAAAAATGTATCCGAACCCAGATGTTCGGAAACGCTCACCACCCCGGACCAGTCCCCTTCGGTTTCTGAGACTGTGATATGTTCAGGCCGTATTCCGATGGTCTGAGCACCGTGTTTTGCGGCCTCGTCGCCCTCAATGAAGTTCATTTTTGGGGAGCCAATGAAACCCGCAACAAACAGGTTGCGCGGTGTCCGATACAGCTCTAGCGGGCTGCCAACTTGTTCGATTACTCCGGCCTGAAGGACGACGATCTTGTCGGCCATCGTCATGGCTTCGACCTGATCATGGGTCACGTAGATCATGGTGGTGGCGAGGCGTTCGTGCAATTCGCTAATCTCCAGCCGCATGCCGACCCGCAGCGCCGCGTCGAGGTTCGACAAAGGTTCGTCGAACAGAAATGCCGCCGGTTCGCGCACAATCGCGCGCCCGATGGCAACCCGCTGGCGTTGGCCGCCGGATAGTTGTCCTGGACGGCGGTCCAGATAGTCGGTCAGGTTCAGGACGCTGGCGGCGCCTTCGACGCGCTTGTCGATCTCGGCCTGATCCAGTTTCGCCATACGAAGGGGAAAGGCGATGTTCTTGCGCACGGTCATATGGGGATACAGAGCATAGGACTGGAACACCATCGCCAGCCCTCGTTTCGCGGGCGGGACATCGGTGGCGTCCGCGCCGTCAATGTCGATAGAGCCCGAGGTGATATCCTCCAATCCAGCGATCAGACGCAAAAGGGTGGATTTACCGCAGCCTGAGGGGCCGACGAAGACGGTGAACTCGCCATCTTCGATGGTCAGGTCCAGTGGCGGAATGACCTGCACATCGCCGAAGCTTTTGGTCACGGACTTGAGTTGAATACGTCCCATGTGTCGTGTTCCTTATTTCACAGCGCCGAAGGTCAGGCCGCGGACAAGTTGTTTCTGGCTGAACCAGCCAAGGATCAGGATTGGTGCGATTGCCATTGTCGAAGCTGCGCTAAGCTTGGCAAAGAACAGGCCTTCGGGGCTGGAATAGCTGGCGATGAAGGCCGTCAGCGGGGCCGCGTCGACGGCAGTAAGGTTGAGGGTCCAGAATGCCTCGTTCCAGGCCAGGATGAAGTTCAGCAAAACGGTCGAGGCGATGCCGGGGATGGCCATGGGGGTCAGCACATAGAGGATTTCCTCTTTCAACGTCGCCCCGTCCATCCGCGCGGCTTCCAGAATTTCGCCGGGGATTTCACGGAAATAGGTGTAGAGCATCCAGACGATGATCGGCAGGTTGATCAGCATCAGGACAACGACCAGCCCTCCGCGCGTATCCAGCAGGCCCAGCCGAATGAACAGCAGGTAGATCGGGTAGAGAACGCCAACTGCAGGCAACATCTTGGTGGACAGCATCCACAGCAGAATGTCCTTGGTGCGCTTGGACGGCACAAAGGCCATTGCCCATGCGGCGGGCACCGCGATGATGACACCCAGAACAGTCGAGCCTCCGGCGATAATGACCGAATTCCACAAGAATCGCATATAGTCCGAGCGTTCCTGCACGATGGCGTAGTTTTCCAACGTCCAGTTGAAGTTCAAAAACAGCGGTGGGCTGGCGATCGCCTGCGCCTCGGTCTTAAAGCTGGTCAGGATGGTCCAGAGGATCGGGAAAAAGATCAGCAGACCAACGGCCCAGGCCAAGGCGGTATTGAGCGATTTGCGGCGGGTTGTGACGGTGCGGGCCATGGTCTTACCTCCTCACGCGTCCAGGTTCTTGCCGACGATGCGCATCAGGAAGATCGCTACGATGTTGGCTAAGATGATTGCATAGACACCTCCGGCTGATCCGAGACCAACATTCTGGCTCTCCAACACACGCTGGAAGATCAGGTAGGTGAGTGTACGGGTGCCGAATGCGCCGCCGGTGGTCACGAAGATCTCGGCGAAGATCGACAAAAGGAAGATTGTCTGGATCAGGATTACGATGGTGATCGCGCGGCTCAGATGCGGCAGAATGATGTGGTAGAAGCGCTTCAGAACCGGTGCGCCATCCATTTCGGCCGCTTCCAGCTGTTCGCTGTCCAGAGATTGGATAGCGGTCAGTAAGATCAGCGTCGCAAAGGGCAGCCACTGCCACGAGACGATCATGATGATCGAGGTCATGGATGCTTCGGACAGCCATGAGACTGGCTCGGCCCCGAAAAAGCGCCACAGATGCGCCAGCAGGCCGTTGACCGGGTCCATGAACATGTTCTTCCAGACCAAAGCGGACACAGTGGGCATGACGAAGAATGGAGCGATTACAAGAATGCGGACAACACCTTGACCCCACATCGGTTGATCCAAAAGCATCGCGAGAAGGATGCCCAGAACAACAGTGATGACAAGGACCCCTCCGACAATCACAAGTGTTGCTTGAACTGCCGGCCAGAATGAACTGGATGAAACAAATCGAACATAGTTGTCTAAACCGACCCAGCCCAGATCACCGCCCCGCAGAGGCAGGTACTTCTTGAAGGAAAAATATAGCGTCATCGTCAGCGGCACGAGCATCCAGCCAAGTAGCAGGACCACTGCAGGTGCCATCATCAGGCGAGCAACGGATCGGGAATGTTGAGTAGCCATAACGCAAACCCTCTCTGTTCAGGCGTAACTCAGCCTGCGAGAAAAACGCGAATTGTGGAAGGGTAAGGCGGGGGGCAGATTACTGCCCGCCCGCGGGGAGAAGACCTCAGTACCCTGCGGCTTCCATTTCTTCTGCGGTAAACGCCTGTGCCTTGGCCAGTGCTTCCTCGACCGTTTGCTGCCCGGCATAGACCGCCGAGAACTCTTGGCTGACCTGGGTCGCGATGCCTGCGAATTCCGGGATCGCAGCGAACTGGATACCAACATATGGAACCGGCTTGACCGTCGGGTTGTTCGGATCAGCGGACAGGATCGAGTCCAGCGTCATCTTGGCAAACGGGACCTTCTGATATTCCGGATTCTCATACAGAGAGGTGCGCGCACCCGGCGGAACATTTGCCCAACCTTCGTTTTCGGCAACCAGCTCAATGTAGTCTTTGGACGTTGCCCATTCGATGAACTGTTTGGCTGCGTCTTCTTGCTGTGTGCCGGCCGGAATAGCCAATGCCCAAGCCCAAAGCCAGTTGGAGCGCTTGCCTAAACCGGTGTCAGGTGCCAGTGCAAAACCAACGCTATCCGCTACGGTCGAGTCTGTGGGGTTGGTCACAAATGACGCCGCAACGGTTGCGTCGATCCACATGCCGCATTTGCCCTGCTGGAACAAGGACAAGTTCTCGTTAAACCCGTTTGTGGCATAGCCTGCGGGACCAGATTCCGACATCATTTCAACGTAGAAATTCAGCGTGTCGGCCCATTCTGGCTGGTCGAACTGGGGCTTCCAGTCTTCGTCAAACCAGCGCGCACCAAACGAATTGGACATGGCTGTAATGAACGCGCCGCCTTCGCCCCAACCGGCTTTGCCGCGCAGGCAGATCCCGTTGATGTCAGCGTCACGGTCGGTCATGGCCGCCGCGGCCTCTTTGATGAATTGCCAGCTTGGCGCTTCGGGCATCTCCATGCCTGCTTTTTCCATCAGGTCGGTGCGATACATGATCATCGAGCTTTCGCCATAGAACGGTGCCGCGTAGAGCGTCCCTTCATGGCTCAGGCCGCCTGACATTGCGGGCAGGATATCGCCAACGTCATAGTCCTCGGACAGACCATCCAGCGGAACCAGCCAGCCGTTCGCACCCCAGATCGGGGTTTCGTACATCCCGATTGTCATGATGTCGAACTGACCGCCCTTGGTGGTGATGTCGGTGGTGACGCGCTGGCGCAAGACGTTCTCTTCCAGCGTCACCCACTCGACGTCAATTCCAGTCGCTTCGGTAAATTTGTCTGTATAGCCCTGCATCCGGATCATATCGCCGTTGTTTACAGTCGCGATAGTGATGGATTGCGCATGGGCCGCTGCCGTTGCGACGAAAGTCATTGCAGTCGCCGCACGAAGTGCGTGCTTCAGATACATCCCTGTCCTCCCTGAGCTTGGATGTCGTGCAGAGAGGTTAGATCGCAAATTGTCGCGCAGTCAATAAAAACTTTACGCGCGTTAATTTTGTAATGTTATGCGGATTCTCTTAAAACCAACCGAGCTGGGAATAGAGTCTCCGTCCGATTTTCAAATTTCCCTCCGTTTTCAATGAGTTCGAAAAGCGTTTCGACGCTTCGCGCCGCCACATTATCATAATCGTGCGCCGCGGTAGTCAGTGACGGGCAGGTAAATTTTGCAAAGGGATGATCATCATTTGAAGCCACACGCAAAGCGCAATCGTCTTTTCGCCCGACGCGAATCCCCTGTTCAAAGCACGCCGCCAGAAAGCCGATGGCCAATCGGTCATTGCTGCACAGAACTGAATCCGTGCGCAACTTGCGTTCATCCAGCACCTTGAGCGCACCGAGCCGCCCAATCTCTTCAAAGGCCCAACCTGTACCTTCGATTTTGATCACATGCGGCTCAAAACCCAGACGTTCCATCACCTCGATATAAGCTTTTCGCCGTTTGTTTGCATTGGGGTTTGCAGGTGTCCGCATTTCGAAGAACGAAGGCGGCTCTCCAGTACGGGTCATGTATTCCACGGTCTGAGACACAAAGCTGAAATTATCGGACCCTATAAATGCGGCGCCCAAACCGTCGAGGTTGCTGTCAAACAGAACTGTCGGCACGCTAGCGCAGAATTTCTCAATTGCAGATTTGTCTGAGATACGCCCCAAGGGCGCAAACAACACGCCTGCTGGTTTCAAAGATTGCAAACCGTCCAGGATTTCGTTTTCCAACTTTTGTTCACCGTGAGAGCTGAACAGAAACGGGCGATACCCCGCTGCGATACAGCTTTGCTCAAGATACCGCGCAATTTCCGCAAAGAATGGATCGGCCAAATAGGGCACGACGATGCCAATATTCTTGGTCAGTTTACGGTTCTGGTTCACAGCATAGATGTTCGGACGGTAGTCAAACCGCTCCAGCGCCTCTTCGATGCGAGCCCTCGTCGATGGGCGAACACTGTCTGGATCGTGGAAGTATTTAGACACAGTGGGACGCGAGATCCCGCTGAGGGCTGCGAACTCTTCCATATTCTTTATCTTGGTCATGCCAGTCTGCCTGCGGATCTCAGCCGCCTTGATCTTATCCTATTTTTACATATTCTTTGCGCGCGCTAAAAAGATCAATAGCAAGACAAGTTCCGGACTTTTGTGCAGGTAAGGGGTTTGAATGTATCTCGGGATCGATATCGGCACGTCAGCGGTCAAGCTTGTCTGCGCGGATTCCAGTCGAATTCTTGCAACGTCTTCGGTGAGTATAAAGACCTCCTCTCCTAAACCCGGTTGGTCAGAGCAGCACCCAGATCTTTGGTGGCAGGCGACACGCGACGCCTTAGGCCAGCTTTCTGGAGAAGTCACACTGTCGGAAGTGAAATCCATCGGGTTGTCAGGTCAGATGCATGGCGCCGTTTTGCTGAACCGCGATCTGCGCCCAATCCGCCCGGCAATCCTGTGGAATGACAGCAGAGCGGCGCAGGAATGCGACGAACTGCGACAGGCCTTGCCGCAGATTGGTCGAATCGCTGGGGTCCTTCCTTTGCCGGGTTTCACCGCGCCCAAGATTACATGGCTAAAACAGCATGAGCCAAAGCACTATGCCCAACTGGCTCACATCCTGCTGCCCAAGGACTACATCGGTTTACGGCTGCATGGCGAATTGGGAACTGATACGTCCGATGCCGCCGGTACAATGTGGCTCGATCAGGCGTCGCGTGGCTGGCACGCAGGTATCGCCGAAGCCACGGATTTAGACTGGGATTGGCTGCCGCAGGTGTTCGATGGGCATAGTGTCGTTGGGACTGTGACAGCGCAAGCCGCGACTGAGACCGGCTTGAAACGTGGAACTCCAGTTGTTGCCGGAGGCGGAGACGCAGCAACAGGGGCTGTGTCTTTGGGCGCCACCGAACCGGGTCGCGGATTTATATCCCTGGGGACTTCTGGTCAGCTGTTTGTGGCAGATCGAAGCTACAAGCCAAACCCCGAACGCTATGTGCATGCTTTTGCGCACACACTGCCCGACCGATGGTATCAAATGGCAGCAATGTTGAATGGTGCACGGCCGATTTCATGGATAGGCAGCCAGTTGGAACTGTCCGCGGCCGAGGTTGTCGCGCTTGCTGAAACGGCCAGCAGGGATCGAGTTCCAGTCTTTCTACCTTATCTGACGGGTGAGCGCAGCCCTCATGGCGACCCGCATATCCGAGCCTGTTTCTTTGGACTGGAGGATTCCACAACACGCGCAGACATCTGCCGTTCCGTGGTAGAGGCGATTGCTTTCTGCTTTGCCGATGCGGCGCAGAGTTTCGGAGGCACAATCGAAGATTTGCCGGAGCTCGCAGCGATAGGAGGAGGTAGCAAATCAGATCTGTTGTTGAGGCTGATCGCGACGGTGACCGGAAAGCCAATTGTGCGGTCAGCTGGGGCAGATTCCGGTCCGGCTTATGGTGCGGCAAGGCTGGCAGCTTGGGGTGTAGGCGCTTTGGAAAGAACTGATCTTGCAGTTCAACCTCCATCAACCGACAGGTTTGAGCCCGCAGATCTGGCGCCGTTGTTCGAAAGATTGACGCGGTTTCGGCAGCTTTACAAGGCCGTCCGTCTGACCGAATAGTTGTCAGCACTTTCAATAAAATCTACGCCGCTTTTTTCCCGCAGCGGGATCATTGCTGTATTAACAAACAAGAAAATCTTAAATACGCAGGTCGCTGATGCTCTAATTGACAGAGCGGACGGCAGCAATGTCCGAACTTAAATCCTTGGTCACCGTTGAATGCAAGCAGGTGGGACGAACGGCGGCCAAACCGTTTGCGACCGCTACATACGCATAGCTTTTCTTGGATAGCCGTTGACAAGACCAAACGTCACCAGGTGATGCGTATAGGTGACATCGCCCAGACCATTGTCGCTTCTTTTTCTGTCTTGTTGCGAAAGCGGTGCGCGATCATGGACGGGTAGGAGAAGCTATCTCCTTCACGCAAAGAAATGGTCTCGTCCCTGAGACGCAGTTCAACTTCTCCGCTTAGGACGATGGCGTGTTGCTCACCTTCAAAGGAATACCCTTCCAGCGGCTCGGGCGGTTGTCCTGCGCCGGGACGGAATCGCGACAGTATCAGGTAACACTGGCCGGACAACGTGCTGGAAAGTAGTTCGTCCTCAAAGCCCAGTTCATCTGTTGACCGCGTATACATCGCAGACAGCGCCCTGCGGTTTTCGCGTCGCACGACGTGCTTGCGTTCCAGCGGACCTTCTCCCGCCTGTGTGGGAAAGAACCAACCCGGGTCAACAGCCATCGCATCGCTGATTTCTGCAAGCAGGTCCTCTGATACCTTGGCCGCGCCAAGTTCAATCCTGCTGAGATAGGCTTTGGAACATGACACCGCTTCGGACAGGTGCTGCAGGGTCAGTCCACGCGCTTTACGCACTTCGCGAATTTCACTGCCGAGCCGTTGGGCGTCAGTCTGGGACACGTCATTTTTCATGTCTTCAGGATAAATGATTTCAGTTGACTTTTCGATACAAAATCAACTTAGTTGAAATATAGGACAAAAATCAACCACGCTTGGACTGCACGGGAGGAAGCTATGCGCTTTGATTTGATTGCCAATTTCAGCCCCGGCGAGACGATTCCATGGGCGCGCACGCTGGAAATGATCCTCGAACAGTGTTCCTTAGCCGAGCAGGCTGGTTTCACGACCGCATGGTTTACTGAGCATCACTTTGCTCACAATGGCTATATGAATGCGCCGCCCAACCCGATCCAGATGGGTACGCATGTGGCCGCGCACTGCAAGAAACTGCGGGTTGGCACAGCCCCCATCATCTTGCCCGATTGGCACCCCCTGCGTGTCGCCGAAGATGCTGCAATGTTGGATAATATGACCCAAGGCAGGTTTGATTTTGGCGTTGCCAAGGGCATTAACGAACGCTCGACCGTCCAGTTCAAAAAGGACGCGGACCGGCGCGATAATGCTAAGGTGATGCGACTGTATCAGGAAAGCCTTGAGATTATCCTGAAAGCCTGGACCAACGAGGCGTTCACCCATCACGGTGAGTTCTATCAGTTCCCGGTCCCCGGATGGAAAGAGACCAACCGGTTCTTTGATCCTCTGGACCCGCGCTACCACGACGAAGACGGCGAATACAAAGCGATGTATGTGCATCCGCGCCCCTATTCCAACCCTCATCCGCCGGTCTGGCTGATGTCGAACGCTCCGCCCACGTTCAAACTGGCGGGCGAACGTGGCTGGGGCGTGATCTCGATGGCGGCGGGTCCCAAGGCAACGCTGGCCTGTTGGGAGCCTTATCGTCAGGCTCTGTCGCAACGCGAAGGGCGTGAAGTAAAGCTGGGCGAGGGCGTTGGTGTTTGCACGGCGTTTTATGTCGGTGAAAGCATGGAAGAGGCGGTGAACACCATTCGCGGCCCGATCAATGCCTATTACGAATTCCTCGGCGGATCGCGTCCCAAAGGGGAATGGACCAAGCATGGCTATCTGGATGTCGGTGAACAGATGACGCCCGAAGATGAGGATATGGACTGGTTCGACTTCCTCAACAAGCGCGGGATCATTGTGGTGGGCGATGCCGAATACGTTGCGGATCGCTTTGCCGAGCGGCAGGAAACCATCGGCCTCGATCACCTCATGCTGATGCAGCAATATACCGGTGTGGCTTACGAGAAAATCCTGGCCAGCTGGCATCGCCTGTTCGAATACGTGGTTCCAAAGTTCGGCACGCAATCCATCGCGCAAAAAAGGATGCTGGAACATGCTTGAAATATGGGGACGTCCCTATTCATCGAATGTGATTCCGGTGATCTGGACAGCGAATGAGCTGGGGTTGGACTATACGCTGCAACTGGCCGGCGGCAGCTTTGGCAAGCTCGACACTGAAATGTACGCGCAGATCAATCCTAACAGGATGATCCCGGCGATCCGGGATGGCGACTTTGCATTGTGGGAAAGCCTCGCCATCGTACGTTATCTCTGTGACCGCTACGGTGCGGGAACGCTGAGCCCGTCGGACGTTCAAACCCGTGCGACTGCGGATCAGTGGATGGAGTGGTCGGCAAGCCGCGCCTTTGGACCGGTGATCTACCTGTTCTTCGCGACGGTGCGCACGCAGCTGGACCAGCGCGACCCGGAAAAGATCGCAAAGCTGCGTGATGAGGCGCATGAGACCCTGACACTTCTGGATCAACACCTTGCGGATCGTGCCTATGTCTGCGGGGACAGCTTTACGATGGCCGATATTCCCCTGGGCTGTGTGGCCTATCGTTACTTCAACGTCGAGGTCGACCGCCCGCCCTTGCTCAATGTCGAGGCCTGGTACCAGCGACTGGCGACCCGCCCCGCGTACCGCGATCACGTCATGCGTCATTTCGGGACCAACCCCGATGAATGGGCTGCGCTGGAAAAAGCCTGTACCAACGAAGGGGTGCTATGATGGACGTCCGAGACTATCGCCGCGCCCTTGGTGCCTTTCCGACGGGAGTGACCATCATCGCCACCTATGACGCGGACGGTGCGCCATGGGGCCTGACCGCCAATTCCTTTACTTCGGTCTCACTGCAGCCGCCGGTTGTCTCGGTTTGCGTCGCAAAGTCCGGCCGTGTCTTTCCGGCGCTGGCGCAATGCGATCATTTCGCCGTCAATATCCTGTCGGCCGATCAGAAAGACCTGGCGATGCACTTCGCCAGTGATGTCGAAAACCGGTTTACCGATACCGAATGGACCGCTGGAACCGCGTCCCCGCTGATCCCCGGAGCGTCGGCACAATTGGAATGCACGGTTCACAGCAGGGTCGATGCCGACGATCATGAAATCCTTCTGGGTCGTGTCGTAAACTACATCCAGGTGCCCATACCCCCACTTGTCTATTGCCGTGGCGCATTTTTCTCAGCACCCCAACCCGAGGCTCTGCCATGAAAGATCATCTGACCTATCACACCCGCTTCAGTCCTGATGAGTTCGACGCGCAATACAATCTGCGGGCAGGGCGGCCTGACTATGAAGAGACTGTCATTCCCGCATGGAGCCGCGACAGCGAGGCCGCGCGCGCCACATCCGATTGCAGCCTCGATATCCGCTATGGCGAAGGTGAGAAACAAAAGCTCGATGTTTTCCGCTGTCCGGATTTGGATGCCCCAACACTGGTGTATGTCCATGGCGGCTATTGGCAACGCGGCGACAAGTCGATTTACAGCTTCATCGCTCCGCCCTTTGTCGCGGCAGGGTGCAATGTTGTAATCGTCGGCTATGACCTGTGCCCATCGGTAACCATCACGCATATTTCCGAAGAAATCCGCGAAGCGATGGCTTTTATTTGGCGCAATGCGCGTGATTTGGGTCTTAATCCATACCGTATCACCGTGATGGGTCATTCAGCTGGCGGCCATATTACGCAGATGATGATGGCGACCGATTGGCCCTCGCTTGGCGACGATCTTCCTGCAGACCTGATCAAATCCGGCATCCCGGTGTCCCCGCTCAGTTATCTGGAACCGGTGCGCCTGACTGAAGCGCTGAATGCCGGTATCCGGATGACGCCGAAAGAGGCCGAAGCGGAAAGCCCGATGACCAACCACCCGCCAATCACGAATGCACCGCAGCTGGTCGTTGTCGGTGGCGCGGAAACCGACGAATTTCACCGGCAAGCTCGGATGTATGCCGAAAAATATGGGACCGCAGACCGCGAGGTCGGCCTCTACATCGTCCCGGACGTCGATCACTTTGACGAATTGAACGTGCTTGTCGACCCGGCAAGCCCGTTCTTCACGCACACTATCGATATGCTTCAAGGAAAAGGACCGCAATCATGACCGCTTTGACCCGAGCCCTCGTCGACGCCGTCGGCGACGCGTTTAATGCCAATGATATCGATGCCGTTATGACGCATTTCGCAGACGACGCCACATTTGATCACGCCGTCGGCCCGGACGTGCATGGCGTGCGTCTGGAAGGCGCCGAAACGATCCGGGGTGCATTTTCTGCGCTGTTCGAAAAAGTCGAAAACGTGCACTGGGAAACGCTGGACTGCGCGATCTCGGGCAACAAAGCCTACTGTGAATACCGGCGCACCGCGACGCATAAGGATGGCTCGAAAGAAGAGTTCCTCAGCGTCGACATCCTGACCTATCGCGATGGGCTAATTGTGCACAAAGACACCTATTACAAACAACGGACAAGCTGATCAGTTCACTTCGCTGCGATCAAATCTCTAAAGACTTGCTGAAGAAACCAGCCATCGTTTTGGGTGCTGTATAAAGTTCGTGAGGCCAATTTACTGCGACGGTTCTGTCGCCGAAAGACTCAGGTCCGGTGCTACATGCAACGCTTACAAAATCAGGGCTGTGTCAGTCGTCATCCAATTTTGACACCTTTAGTGATGAACAGGCCCGGCGCTGCGTAACCTCCATTTAACGCCGTTGTGGCGGGCCTCCGGGGTTTGGGATTAACGTTTTTCGCGGTTTTTGAAGCGCCAGCTTTCATCCCCGGTTTCGAAGATCTCGCAGTGGTGTGTGATCTGAACGTTGCACCGGGATTTATTCCAACTTGACCCAAGCCGCATTCCTTGAAGAGCTTTGCACGCAAGCGGCTACAAACTTAACACCATTGAGCCCGTCGTGAACCGTTGGATAAACAACGGATGCGTCAGGTGAAATCCCGTTTCGGAAAGCTAGGATCGCCTCAGCAGCTTCTCCATAGATATTAGCGAAACCTTCTAGGTATCCCTCGGGATGGCCCGGAGGAACTCTGCTCAACCGATTGGCAGTGTCACCGGCTCCAGCTCCATTTCGGGTGATCAGGCGCTTGGGCTCGTTGTATGGCGTGAACCAAAGATAATTGGGATCTTCCTGAGACCACTCCAATCCTCCTTTTTCGCCATAGACGCGCAAACGAAGTGCGTTTTCATTGCCGGGCGCCACTTGAGAAGACCACAGCATCCCACGCGCTCCGCCTTCGAAACGAAGCAAAACATGCGCGTTGTCATCGACTTTGCGCCCCGGCACAAAGGCCTGCAAGTCCGCCGCCAAGCTTTCCGCTGTCAGCCCGGTCACAAAGCAGGCAAGGTTGTAAGCATGGGTTCCGATGTCACCGGTTGATCCACCTGCGCCCGAGCGTTCGGGATCGGTTCGCCATTCCGCCTGTTTGAAGTCCTGCTGTTCGGTCAGCCAGTCCTGCGGGTATTCAACCTGAACCACGCGGATCTTGCCAATATCGCCGTTTGCAACCATTTCGCGCGCCTGCCGAACCATCGGATAGCCCGTATAATTGTGGGTCAAAATGAATAGGGCGTTCGCGCTTTCTGCCGCTTTGACCAGCTTTTTTGCATCAGTAAGGGTCGAGGTGAGTGGCTTGTCACAAATGACATGAATGCCGCGTTTCAGGAACTCACGTGCGGCTGCATAATGGACGTGATTTGGCGTAACGATTGACACCGCCTCGATCCCAGATTTCAGCCGGGCTTCCCTTATCGCCATTTGCTTGAAGTCCTCATAAACTCGTTCAAGGCCCAATGCCTCACCACTTTCAAGAGATTTCTGTGGTGTCGAAGACAAAGCTCCAGCAACCAGCTCGAACTTGTCGTCCAGTCGCGCGGCTATGCGATGAACGCCGCCGATGAAGGCGTCGTTTCCGCCGCCAACCATGCCAAGCCGAATGCGTCCTGACGTTTCTTCACTGCGTCCTGTGACCATCACTTAATCCCCAGCATTGCACGATTTGCGGCTTCGTCGGCACCACCATCGGCGAAGTCATCAAAAGCTTTCTCGGTCACACGGATAATGTGATCTGACACAAACCGAGCGCCTTCGCGCGCACCATCCTCGGGGTGTTTGAGACAGCACTCCCATTCGACCACAGCCCAGCCATCAAAGTCATTCGCGGCCATCTTTGAGAAGACTGCACCGAAATCCACTTGGCCATCACCAAGCGACCGAAACCGTCCGGCCCGATCTACCCAGCTTTGATACCCGGAATAAACGCCCTGACGACCGGTTGGATTAAACTCGGCATCCTTAACATGGAACATGCGTATTCGGTCCTTGTAGATGTCGATGTTGTCCAGGTAGTCGAGGCACTGAAGAACATAATGCGACGGGTCGTATAACATGCACGCGCGAGGGTGATTGCCTGTCCTCTCAAGAAACATTTCGTAGGTCACGCCGTCGTGGAGATCCTCTCCAGGGTGAATTTCGTAGCAGACATCAACGCCGCATTCTTCGGCGTGATCAAGGATCGGTGCCCAACGACGAGCGAGTTCATCAAACGCCGTTTCAATCAAGCCTGCAGGTCGCTGCGGCCATGGATAGACATAGGGCCACGCCAATGCGCCTGAGAATGTCGCATGTGCCGAAATGCCCAAATTTTTGGAAGCGGATAGTGCTTTTTTGACCTGGTCTACTGCCCATTCTTGCCGGGCTTTCGGGTTTCCCCTGACGCTTTCGGCCGCGAAGCCATCAAACGCACTGTCATAGGCTGGGTGAACTGCCACAAGTTGGCCCTGAAGATGCGTCGACAGCTCAGTGACTTCGACACCATTTTCCCTGGCTTTGCCTTTGAAGTCATCGCAATAACCGGTGCTGGACGCGGCCAGTTCAAGGTCAAACAACCGGCCATCCCAACTGGGAACCTGAACGCCCTTATACCCACAGTCAGCTGCCCATTTAGTTATCGCGTCCCACGAATTGAACGGCGCCTCATCGCCCGCAAATTGCGCAAGAAACAAAGCTGGCCCTTTGATCGTTTTCATAAAATTTCCTCCCCAAAACCTAAGCCTCTATGGCGGTAAATTTTCCTTCAGATAGATGTCGATACGGATACGTTCCTGGGCTTTATTGAATGGCACTTTGTCCGAAGTTGCACGCAGCAGACGGACGGCTGAACGAACAATGTGCCCAGTGTCTTGCGAGATTAGAGCGTCAAATGTACCCAGCCTAAGCGCTTCCCGACTAAGCGGTGTGAGCTCATGAGCAATGATCACCAGATCTTCGCTGAGCTTGTTCTCGGAAAGAAATTGAATCAGACCTGCATTGCCCGCAGCTGACGAATAAATTCCGACCAGATCCGGGTAGGTTTCAAAAATTTCGGGCAGCAAAGTGTAGATCAGATCTGGGTCATCCCGGCCCTCGACCGATGCCACGACTTCGAGATGAGGGAAATCCTCTGCCACAACAAGATCAAAACCCTGACGCCTTTCTAGGTGATCGCGTGCCAAACGAGAGCCTGTCAGGACCAGTACTTTGCCTTTGCGATCTACAAATCGCCCCATCAACTGGGCAGCTGTGCGTCCCGCAGACACATTATCGATTCCCACAAAGTGGTCCCGCTCAGAACTCGGCAAGTCAGACACCAAGGCGACGACTGGAACGCCCTTATCTCTGACCCTCTTTACGGCGTCGCGGACAGAAGGTGTTTCAGGACCGAAAACGGCAACTCCATCAACGTCCAAGCTTTCGACAGTATCCAGAATGTTGACGATATCTTGCGGCTCAAACGGAGCTACCTTCTTTATCGAAGTACGTGTCCGCTCGATGAATTGGTCACGAGATTGCTCTGCGATCTGACTGCTAATCGCCTCTACAAACTCGTTATCCGTTTCCGGTAACACAAAGAGGAAGTTGTAAACTCGGTTTCGCGCAAGGTTGGCCGCAGCCGTGTCGCGCACATAGCCCAGCTCATCAATTGCCTTTTGTACTTTCTGTACGGTTACGGCCCGCACGCCGGGGCGTCTGTTCAAGACCCGGTCAACAGTCGCCAGACTGACACCCGCAACACGCGCGATGTCATTGACAGTTGGCTTTTTAACCAATTCTAGTTTTTGTTTTTGGTCTTCCACGTGTTCTTCAGCCTTCAATCTCCCGCGCTAAGCCTTCAAACAACAAAGCAACAGCCTCAGCGCCGGGATCGTTATGTCCAACTAGGTTTTCTTCGGGAACATAGGCTGCCCGGCCCGCCTTCGCACGGCGAATTTTGGCCGTGTTGTCTGCACCTTCGCGAGCTGCCTTTGCCGCGTGAGTAAGGCCCGATGGGAGTGCGGCAAGCGCAGGTGCCAAGGCGTCAATCATGGTCCTGTCACCGACCTTGGCGCCGCCGACTTGGCTAACGCGGTTCAGACCTTCGACCAAAGACTTCGGTACCGAAGCGCCGCTCGCACAGGCATCTCCAGCGGCGTTAAAGAAGATTGCAAGTATTACGCCGGAAGAACCACCCATCGTCTGGCTCAATTCATTGCCCAACGCTGGAAACAGTTGTGTCAAGTCAGCAAGCGGCATTCGGTCAAGGCTACCTTGCAACGCCCTTGCTGCAGTCGCCAAAGTGCTCCCCGTGTCGCCATCCCCGGATTTGGCGTCCAGCTCGTTCAGGTTCTTCTCAGCGTTGATGAGAAGTTCAGACAAACGAGAGATCGTTTCCTTCGTCGCAGAATTATTCGAAGGAATTGGATCGATCGGAGCCAAACCATCAGGCAAAGGCGCTACTTTTATTGGGGTGATGGATTTGACACCGGGCCAAGCAACCAGATCAACCTGAGCTTCTAGTTTTGACAATTCGTGTTGATCTACGGGCAGAATAGAAACAGAAAATCCGTGCATATCCAACGATGTCATCATTGGTGCTGGGCCAATTATATGGCTGGCAATATCAGTCTCGGACAAGGCATGTGTGAGAACAGCCATTTCTAATGGTGTTGTAGAGCCAAGGTTATTGACCAACGCCACACAATCCCCGGAACCCACCCGTTGCTTCAGCTTCCCCACCACTGTGGACATGGCCGATACAGCATTCGAGAATTCCACCTGCTGTACACCGGGCTCGCCATGGATGCCCAAGCCGAGTTCCGCTTTTCCGGGCGCAATCCTGTCCTCTTTCGGAGAACCTGGGACGGTGCAGGTGTCCAGGCTCATACCTATGCTGACGACCTTCGCTATAGTGGTTCTTGCGGCATTGGTAACGGTGTCCAAGTCAGCACCATCTTCAGCAAGCGCACCAGCGATCTTGTGCACGAACAGCGTTCCTGCCACGCCACGCGGTTGCGGAAGGTCGGGCAGGGCGATGTCATCGTCGACAACAACCATCTCTACTTTGCGGCCCAATGCGCGGGCGCGCTCAGCCGCCAGACCAAAGTTCAACCGATCACCTGTGTAATTCTTGACGATAAGCAAGCACCCAGCCTCCCCCGTAACGGCGAGAATGCCAGCCAAAACCGCCTCTACTGACGGGGATGCAAAAACTTCTCCACATACTGCTGCTGTCAGCATACCCGCGCCAACAAAACCCGCGTGGGCTGGCTCGTGCCCAGACCCTCCGCCGGAAACCAAAGCGACTTTCGACTTGTCCCAATCGGACCTGTAGACGACTTTGATGTGCGGGTAACCGTCCAGCCGGGTAAGTTGTCCCCCGGATGACGCAAGAAGACCATCTATGGCCTCTGTCACCAGAGTTTCTTTCGTGTTGAGGAACTGGGCCATGCTTTTGCTCCTTAAGTCACTCGCGTGCCGGACGCGTCAAAATACAATGGGTTGTGTGGGCGGATTTTTATTACTTTCCCAGAGGGGTAGTCCTGATGGATATCAATCAGGGTCACAACCGGGTGGCCGTTTAAGTCTAGGTGCAGCCGCGTTTGATCTCCCAAGTGTTCGGCACGCACTACACGTGCATCCGTGCCTTCACCTTCGATGATGTTTTCCGGGCGAAGACCAATCTGCGGACCTTTGTGATCGCCTCCGAACAACGCGGACGGCAGGATGTTGATCCGTGGCAGTCCCAGGCGGCTAGCAACATACACACTTCCAGGATTTTCATAGATGTCGCGAGGGGTACCGTACTGAACCAGCCTGCCGTTTTCCAAAACGCCGATATGCGTCGCCATTGTCATGGCTTCGACCTGATCATGGGTCACGTATAGTAAGGTTGATCCCAGGTCTGCCTGAATCCTTTTCAGTTCCACACGCAAATCCGCTCGAAGTTTGGCGTCCAAAGAGCTGAGGGGTTCGTCCATCAGGAATATCTGGGGGTCCCGCACAAGCGCCCGTCCAATTGAAACGCGCTGCATTTCGCCGCCGGACAACTCAGTTGCTTTGTTATCCAGCTTGTGCGGAATTTGGAGAATTTCCGCGACCTCGCCAACCTTCCTGACGATCTCATCTTCGGGTGTTTTTAGGATCGGTGACCGCAGGGGAAAAGACAGGTTCTCTCGTACTGTCATATGGGGGTATAGCGAGTATTGCTGGAAAACCATCGCTACATCACGCTGGGCAGGAGTATCTATTCCAACGTCACGACCGGCAATGTGCACCGTTCCTGAATCCAGTTTCTCAAGCCCGGATATCAATCTTAGCGTCGTTGTTTTCCCTGCGCCCGTCGGCCCCAACAACACCACAAAAGCACCGTTGGGGATCGTCATCGATATACCATCCACCGCTTTTAGACTACCGAATGACTTCGAGATATTTTGTAAAACGACTTCAGCCATTGCTTAGCACCTCGTCGTTCAAAGCGGACCTCAGCGCGCGTCCGGTAGACTTTTCAAACAGGGTTACTGCAGGTGAGCGGAATTCCAATCCTACCGTCTCGCCGGGATTAACCACTTCACGCGCGTCAATGCGAGCTTTCAGCTCTCCGTTCGGGCTTTGCAGTGTCACGATCTGGGTGGTTCCCAGATATTCCGCTGCCAGGACTTTGGCCCGGTAGGCGCTGTCGTCTGACAGAAAAACATGCTCGGGACGAACGCCGAAAACCAGGTCACCTTCCGCCCCTTCCATCAGTTTGGGCACGGCTTCGTCATGGCCATTCAGTCGAACCATTTCCGAGCCAGGCGCGACCTTTCCCTGAAACGGCAGGAAGTTCATCGAAGGAGATCCAATAAAATCTGCAACGAACATTGTGGCCGGTTTGTCGTAGATTTCCTGAGGTGTACCGAATTGCTCGATCACAGCGTTGTTCATCACCACGATCTTGTCGCCCATTTGCATGGCTTCCAGCTGATCATGCGTAACGTACACAGTGGTTGCGCCCATGCGATCATGAAGAGCGCGCAGTTCTTCTGCCATATGCTCGCGAAATTCGGCATCCAAAGCGCCAAGTGGTTCGTCCATCATGAACGCCTTGGGTTCGCGAACAATCGCGCGCCCCAGTGCCACGCGCTGCCTGTCGCCGCCTGAAAGCCCACCTACTGGGCTATCGAGGATGTCCTTGATCCCCAGAATTCCTGCGACTTCCTCGACTTTGGCCTTTACAGCGGCGCGGGACATACCCTGCGATATCAGTGGATAGCTGATATTCTTGCGCACGTTCATGTGGGGATACAGCGCGAACATCTGGAACACGAAAGCAATGTCCCGCTCTGATGGCGGTCGCTGGCCGATCTCTTCACCGTCCAAGTAGATTTCACCCGAGGTTGGAAGTTCCAATCCTGCGATCATCCGCAGCGTTGTCGTCTTTCCGCAACCGGATGGCCCAAGAAGCATGAAAAACTCACCGTCCTCAATCGTGAACGAGCTTTCGCGTACAGCGGTGAAGTCGCCGAACATCTTTTTTACGTTTTTGACTACGATCTGGGCCATTTCTACTCCGGGAAATGGCTGACGATGATGAACATGACGGTTCCGATCAGCGTGACGATGAAAGAGTAGGTGAAGGCCCAAAGGACAAAGGGCTGCATCAGCATGAAGACACCCAGTGCAATTAGGATGGTTGCTACCATCTCCCATGGGCCGCGGCGGAGCCGCATCAATCCGCTAAGAAATTCGCTCATTTGCGTACGGCTCCGAACGTGATCCCGCGCAGCAAGTGTTTGCGCATCAGGATGGTGAAAATCATGACCGGGATAAGGAAGATCGTGGCACCTGCCGCCACAGCCGGCCAGTCCAGGCCGCCAATACCGATAATGGTCGGGATGAATGGCGGCGCTGTTTGCGCGTTCGCGGAGGTCAGCAGCACGGCAAATGCGTATTCATTCCACGCGAAGATCAGGCAGAAGATCGCAGTTGATGCGATGCCCGTGGCGGCTTGCGGCAGCACCACTTTGTAGAATGCCTGAAACCTCGTGTAGCCATCTATAAGGGCGGCTTCTTCGTACTCTCGTGGGATTTCGTCGATGAAACCCTTCAGCAACCAAACCGCCAGTGAGATGTTAACCCCTGTATAAAGCAGGATCATTCCCAGGTGCGTATCGCTCAATCCAAGGTTCCTGAACATCAGGAAGATTGGGATAGCAACAGCAACCGGCGGCATCATCCTTGTACTCAGGATGAAGAACAGAAGGTCGTCCTTGAGCGGGACCTTGAACCTACTGAACGCATAGGCGGCCAGCGTGCCAAGGAAAATACTCAGGAAGGTCGAGCCGAACCCGATGATAACCGAATTCATAAAACGCTCACCGAACTTTGATGGCCCGACAATCACCATGTCGTATTGGCGCACGATCTCATCGGCCCAGTTCTGCGGCGGGTTGGCTTCCAGAAACTCCTGCGTTTGCCGCGTGCGCGTGGTGAAGAGGTTTACATACCCTTCAAGCGTTGGGTCAAAGACCACTTTGGGCGGATAGCTGATCGCATCGGCCGGGGATTTGAAGCCAGTCAGCAAAATCCAGACCAGTGGGATCATCGTAATCAACGCATAAGTAACGACCAAGAAGCCTGCGATCCACTTAGACCGGTTGGAAGGTTCAGTGACGGAAAAACCACTCATCTCTGTTTCACCTTGTTCAGGGCTTTGACGTAGATCGACGCAAGGCCGAACACGGTGACGAATAGGATGATCGCATAGGCCGAGGCATAGCCCGTACGCCACTTTTCAAACGCCTCTCGTTTTAGATTGATCGAGGTGAGTTCCGTAACAGAACCCGGACCTCCGCCAGTTAGCTGAACCACCAGGTCGAACATCTTGAAGTTCTCAATTCCCCGGAACAGCACCGCCAACATAAGGAACGGTAGCACCATCGGGATGGTAATCGTAAAGAACTGCCGCAGCTTGCTGGCCCTGTCGATCTCAGCCGCCTCGTATATGTAATCTGGGATGCTGCGCAGCCCGGCCAGACAGATCAGCATCACAAAGGGGGTCCACATCCAGGTGTCGACAATCACAATCGCCCATGGGGCCAACGTTACGGATCCCAGCATTTCAAAGCTCGATGGGTCCTTGCCGGTAAACCAGGACACGATGTAGTTAAACAGGCCAATCTGAGGCTGGTACAGGAACTTCCAGAAATTCCCGACAACAGCCGGAGACAACATCATCGGCAGCACGATGATCGTTGTCCAAAGATCGTTGCCCTTGAATTTTTTGTTGATTAACCACGCCAACGTGAACCCGATCAGGACCTGGAAGAAGATCGTCCAGAACAGGAAATGCGCGGTCGCCTGCATGTTCAGCCATGTGTCCGAGTCCGTCAGAATACGCTCGTAATTCCTGAGACCGACATCTTTGACTTCACGCCCGATCCGGTTGGCCTTGTAATTGGTAAAGCTCAGTTGGATGGTCCAGATCAACGGAAAGATATTGATCGCCAGCAATAGAAATATCGTTGGGGAGATGAATATCCAGGCTATCGCACGGTCGGATAATCCCCGGATTTTTCGCGCAACTCGCTCGGGCGTTGCCTGCGCAACGCGATCTACGGTCCTGTCAGACATCTCTTTGCCAGTTCTTGTTGGTTTCGGACTCACGGGTGAAGGTGGAGCGGGATTGCTCCCGCTCGTACCTGTGTCCGGGTTACAGCTTGCCTTCGTCTTCGAAGACTTCCGTCCAATCTTCGATCAGAAGATCCAACGCTTCCTGAGCTGTACCTTGGTCAGCGACCACGTAGTCGTGGATGCGTTTCTGCATGGCCAGCAGAAGCTCGGCATAAGCAGGCTCTTGCCAGAAATCCTGCACACCGCCCATGGCTTCCAGGAAGTCACCGGCAAAGGGCTGGCTGTCTACGAAACCGGGATCTTCCAGCACTGAGTTATGTGCCGAGTAACCGCCCAGCTCCCACCATTTGGCCTGAACGTCTGGCTGCGCGAACCACTTTATGTACTCGAGCGCGGCGTCCTGTTTGTCGGAGTAGCTGACAACAGAGATACCTTGTCCACCCAGTGTCGAACCCGCTTGATTTTGCGGTGGGTTCACGAAGAAGTCGATCTTGTCACCACCGGTATTGGGGTCGGCATACAGACCAGGGAAGAAGGCAAACCAGTTCATCGCCATGGCGACCTGACCGGACTTAAAGGCGTCCAAGCTCTCACCCATATAAGAGTTGGTGTATCCCGGAGGTGTAGCCGTTTCGTAGAACTCTTTGTAGAATTCCAGTGCTTCAACTGCTTCTGGTGAATTTACGGCACCTTCCATGTCATACGAGCCAGGTGTGTTTTCATACTTGAAGCCCCATGGATACAGTGCCCCGGTCACACCCATTGTGATCCCTTCCGAGCCGCGCTCGGTAAAAATTGCGGCCCCGTAAACCGTCTTGCCGTCGATCTCACGACCTTGGAAGAACTGCGCGATCTGCAAGAGCTCTTTCTGCGATTGAGGCTCGCGCAGATCCTGACCGGTCGCCTCTTTGTAGGCGGCTTGGATATCGGGGTTTTCAAACCAGTCCTTGCGGTAGAACCACCCATTCGCATCGCCCATCGCAGGCAGCGCATAGTAGTTTGGTGTACCCTTGGGCCAGGTCGAATAAGCGTAGACAGTGGCTGGCGCGAAGTCGTCCATGCTGATGCCTTCAGCATCGAAGAATTCGTTAAGTTGGACATAATGACCGTTTTCGGCACCACCGCCGATCCATTGGCTGTCACCAATTAACAAGTCGCAGAGTTTACCCCCAGAGTTCAGCTCATTTAGCATCCGGTCCGCAAAATTTGGCCATGGAACAAATTCGAAGTTCATCGTGTGGCCAGACTCTGCTTCAAATTCTTTTGACAGCTCGACAAGCGCGTTGGCCGGATCCCACGCAGCCCAACATAGTGTCAGATCTTCAGCATTTGCCTTGGTAGAAAGAGTAGTAGCGGCAAGGACTATTGCGCTGGCCGAAGCCAGTTTTGTGTAAGTCATCCATTCCTCCCTTTTTGCGCCGTCAATCGAGGATGTGCGAATCGCGGCATATGACCAAGGCTATTTGAGGTACGCACCTCAAGTCCAGAAATTTTTTGAGGTTCGTACCTCAATAGACAGGAGAAAATCGCAAAGGTTTTCTATAAGCATCTGATTATTATGTATATTATAAAATCAGTTTTATGCATGAGTGGTTTTGGCGGAGATATTCTAAATGGCCATATCGACTAAAATTGGCAAAGCTCGTGATCGCAGTCATCATGCAACCAGTAGGTTTAGCTAAGCCGCGTCTGAAGCGCTCACAGATTATTTGGTCGATACCTTTGCGAATTGTAGATAGCGTCAAACAGCGCAGCCTGCTCTGGGTATTGGGTCACTCGATTGGTAAGGTGCAGACGTATGAAAAATCTCTCTATCGTCCGAATGAGCCGCTACCCAGTAAAAGGCTTGAGTTCGGAGCCTATGCAAACTGTGACGCTGCGAGCAGGAGAGGGCATTCCTGGTGATCGGTTGTTCGGATTTGCTAGATACAATTCGGGTTTCGATGAGCAGAACCCCAAGCCACTGCCGAAAGATCGTTTTGTCGTTTTGTTAAATGAGGCTGCTCTGGCAGGCATTCAAACAAATTTTGACCCCGAGACCCAAGCTCTAGAGATCAAATCTGACAGCAAGATACGACGCTTTAATATGCGAACGCCCGAAGATCGGATGAGCGCGGCAAATATTCTTTCGTCGGAGATTGGTTTAAAAGATCCCGAACCGCCAATGTTCGTCTCGTCTTCGCCTCATCGGTTTACGGATGTTTCTGTGGTATCACCGAAAATGATGAACGCGATATCCGTATTGAATCTGGCTTCTGTGGAAGAACTGGGCAAGCAACTGAACGCGAATGTCCACCCAGCGCGCTTCCGATCGAATATCGAGATTGACGGGTTACCTGCGTTTGCCGAGCTGGAATCCGTTGGTTCAGTTTTGAGATTTGGTGATGTTAAGCTGAAGATTCTCTCGCGAACCAAAAGGTGCGCAGCAACTGAAGTTAACCCGATAACGGCCGAGCGGGACTTAAATGTACCCTATCTTATTCGAAAGGTGATGGGTCACATGGACATGGGTGTCTATGTCGAGGTGGCCAATGGTGGAACGCTAATGGTCGGTCAATCTGGGGAATTGCTCGCCTAATCCAGAACAGATTGTCAAAAGGTTTGAGACATAAACTATGCTTCAAGTCCAGTTGTCCTGCCTGTCCCTGTGACCCTCAAAACCTCAAGGACAGGCAGGACATTCCGCCATCCAGTTTAGCGCAATCGGTATTGTCGATCTGAACAACCTCAAATCCCGCCTTGTCCAGAGTGTCGGCTGTGCGCGGGAAACCTGCTGCCATCAGTACCAGATTATTGAAACGAATTGCATTGGCTGCCGCTTCTTCACCGTCGGCGACATGCAAAACCCGATAGCCTTCAAAACACCCGGACGCATCCAGGCGCTTGGTTGCAAGGATGGTCTCGGCATCCATCAGCGAACAATCGGTCTTGAAATGCAACACGCCTTCAGGCGTAAACACCTCACGCAAAGCATGACCCCACTCATTGGCAATTTCCGCCAGCTCGGCCACGCCTGCCGCGTCGGTGCGATCCGAACGGCCCACCAAGATTTCTTTTCCGGTCACCAGAATGTCGCCGCCTTCGACATGGCCGGGGCCTTTGACCTCGCGGACGTCGTCATAGCAGGCACGGATCGTCGATGCTATTTCCGCCACTTCACCCATGCGAGAGGGCGCGCCGGGACGCATCAGAATTGCACCTTGTGGAAGGCAAAGTGCGGTATCCTCGACAAATTGTGCGTCAGGATAAGCGTCAAGCGGTTCAAGCTCGATCACCTCTGCCCCAGTGCTGCGCAGCGCACTGACATAGGCCGAATGCGCGGCCAGCATCCCGGCCAGGTTTGGATTGCCGATATCCTCGGCGCGCAACCCTTCTGCAATTGTCGTGGCGGGCTTGCGGGTGATGGCACGTGCAAATTCAAAGGTCGAATTCCGCATGAGTTACTCCTGATCCGGACGATCCCCGGTAATGTCGATTTCCAGAATTGAAGGGCAGTTTCGCGCGCGGGCCGAAGCCAACGCGGCCGCTATCTCAGCGGGATTCTGAGAAACCCGTTCATATGGTATGCCAAACGAGGCTGCGGTGGCGGCAAAATCAGGTGGGGTCGGGTCGCATCCGATCACCTCAACCCCAACATCCTGCATTGACGTCGCGATTTCGCCGTAGCCGTGGTTGTTCCACAAGACAAAGGTAATGTGCAGGTTGTGATCCACCGCGGCCATAATCTCGGGCAGCGAGAATTGGGCGCCACCATCGCCGGCGATGCAGATCACAGGGGCCTGAGGATCGGCAATTCCTGCACCGATAGCGGCCGGAATGCCATACCCGAGCGCGCCATAACCGGTGGCGGCATTGAACCATCCGCCCGGACGGTCGTGGTCATAATAGAGGTTACCTGCGTAGATCGGTTGCGTGGAATCGCCCACTATAAGCGCGTTGGGGACAGTCGCGCGCATGGCTGCCAGGATCTCGACCTGGGCGCGGTAGTCCGGGCCGATCTCTTCATAAGCTGCGGCGCGGGTTTTTTCGGCGCGACCTGCGCCATCCCGCTGGTCGGGTCGGTCGGGCAGGGTCGCAAGCAATGCGGATATTGTCTGATCAGTCCGGGCCTGTATGGCAATTTTCGTGTCATGACGGGCCAATTGATCCGGGCAAACATCAACACGTATCAGACCGGGCATCATGGGCATCTTTCCCGTAGCGTACATGTCATAATCTGTTGGGCCCAGCTCGGTCCCTAAAGCGAGAACGCAATCGGCGTCTTCGATCAGTGCGCGTACAGATTTCAAACTGGGGCTAGCGGGAACGGTCAATGGATGATCATGCATCAACCCACGCGCGTTGACGGTTTGCACGACTGGCGAGTCTAGGCGCTCGGCTAAGGCTTTCAGACCTTCGGCGCCGGTTTTCGCACCGCCACCGGCCAGGATGACAATGCGTTTTGCGGCCAAGAGCTGCGCGGCAGCCTGTTGGATCACGTCGCCGTCCGGGGTCCGGCTGGGTGGGGTCTTGGCGACAGGGGCGCGTTCGGCTGCGTGTCCTGCCACATCCAGTGGGATCTGAATATGAGTGGGGCCGGGACGTTCCGAGCAGCAGGTCGCAAAAGCGCGTTCCAGAGCTGGGTCCAAATCACCGGGCAGGCTCACATGTTCAGAAACCAGCGCCACAGTTTTGGCAAGGGCGTGCTGATCGGGCAGTTCATGCAAATGGCCATATCCTTGGCCGAGCGTATCTGTTTCGTTGACGCCCGAGACCACCAGCATTGGCACCGAGTCCGCGCGTGCCTGCGCCATCGGGGTCAGGGTGTTTGTCAGGCCGGGACCGGTGATAACAAAAGCTATGCCAGGTTTGCCCGACGCGCGCGCATAGCCGTCAGCCATAAAGCCCGCACCCTGTTCATGCCGAGGGGTGACATGACGGATTCCAGAGGCCGCAAGGCCGCGGTACAGCTCGACCGTATGCACTCCGGGAATGCCAAAGACACAAGACACGCCGCGCTGCTTCAGCCCTGCGACCAAGGCTTCGCCCACTGTTTGGTTGGTCATGCGACGTTCCGATCGCTGAGGTTCGCATGGGCAACGATGCGGTCCAGTGCTTTTTCGAAACGCTCGTCGTCAATCGTCAAAGCGACCCGGACCCAATCTGTAAGGCCTTCGCCAAAGGCCGAGCCAGGCATGACGGAAACGCCATGCTCCAGCAGGTCCCAAGCATAAGTGTCCCCGTCCATGCCGCAGGCTGATACATTGACCAACGCAAACATGCCGGCCTCTGGGCGGTGTACGACAAGCCCGGTTTCGGCGTGTAGCCGATGTTCCAGGATCAGGGCGCGGCTTGCAAAGCGGGACGCCATGCCCGCCGCGACCGACGATCCGTCCCGTACTGCTTTTTCCGTCATGTCCGCGATGAAGGGTTGATTGCCGAACAGCATGGTTTCGGAGACCGGCAGAAGCGCTGCACAAAACTCGGCCGGGCCCACACACCAGCCGCTGCGAAAACCGGGGGCGGCGTGGGATTTCGATATCGACGAGACCGCGATGACCCGGTCTGCCAGCTGCGGATCAGAAAGCGGCGACACAAAATTGGCATCATCGAACACCAGATGCTCGTACACTTCGTCCGAGATGATCCACTGGTCATGTTGTTGCGCAATTTTACCGATTTTATTGATATCTTCCGCGGTCAGGATCGCGCCCGTCGGGTTGTGAGGAGTGGTCAGCAGTATCGCCCGGCTGCGCGGCGTGATACGCGCGGCAAGATCGTCGGCCTGAAGTCGAAACCCTTTTTCAGCGCGCAGCGGCACCGGAACCGGCTCAGCCCCGCTGGCGCGGATGACGCCCTCATAGGTCGCATACATGGGATCGCCGACCAGAACTTCGGACCCGGCTTCGGCGACGCCCTGCATCACCGCAAAAAGTGCTGTCTGCGTGCCGGGAAAACACAGAATGTTTTCAGGCAGAAACTGCCGCCCACGGCTTTCGGTGTATGTTTCGGCCAAGGCCGCACAAAGCCCAGCCTCTCCGCGCCCGTTTGAATACCCGGTACGGCCCGATTGCAATGCCAAGGCCGCCGCGTCGCACAACTCTTGCGGTGTTGGCACGTCCGGTTCGCCGATCGTCATTTCCACGAGGTCTGCGCCTGCCTCGGCCAATGCGCGCGCCTTCAGGTGGACTTCCCACTTGCCGCCGCCCAATCCGGCCAGCCGTTCGGTGATTGCTGTCAGCCTCATATGGGCTTGCTCTCCTGCGTTAGATCCAAATCGAGAATGGCGGAAACGGATTGCAGCCCGATTTCAACCAGTTCACCTTGTTCAAATGCGTCCGGCAGCGCCCCGCCTTCAAGCCACAGACCATCGATCACCGCGTTGCACGCAATGGCCAATTGCCGCAAACGGGCAGGGGGCGCGGGTCGGTCAACTTCGTTCAGCGAGGCTGCAATCAGTTCCTCAAGCTGGTCCCGAAAATAGGCATATGTCCGTTCATGCGTCGCTTTCATCTGTGGGTCGTGCTGCACCTTGTTCAGAAAGCTGGCCCACAGGGCGATGGCGCGGGGGTCGACAACGGGTGGTGTCAAAGACGCCGTCACGAAAGCGGCGAGCCTGGTTTGCGCGCCGACCTCTGTGCCCGTCGCAAGTGCAAAGGTCTGGTCGGTCATTGTGTTCATGTGGTGCTCGTAGGCGGCCACGATCAGATCTTCTTTGGAGCTGAAGTAGTGGCGGATCAGCCCCCCCGTGACATTTGCGCGTTCTGCGATTCCCCGCACCGTGGCGCCGCGCACGCCCTGTTCAGCAACCAATTCCAGCGTGGCTAGAATCAAAGCTTCCTGCCGGGATTCGGCCGACTCGCGCCTGAATTTTTTGCGTTCTTCGCTCACAACTGGTTCGTTTTCGCTGATTTCATTAATTATACGCTTGCATAATTACGATGTTCGCGGCTTACTGCAATCGAAAAATTGGGGTCGCAAAAAATGGACACAGCCGCTGCCGCATCAGCACAGCAACCTGACACCCGCCGAGAGGCGATCCGGGTAGAGGATTTGCATAAATCCTTTGGCGATTTAGAAGTTCTGAAAGGCGTGGATCTGATCGCGCATCAAGGTGATGTTGTTGCGATCATCGGTGGTTCGGGTTCTGGTAAGTCGACCATGCTGCGCTGCATCAATTTTCTGGAGACGCCAACGTCGGGCAAAATCGTCATCGGCGGCGAAGAGGTCGCAATGCGGGCAGATGGCAGCCCAGCCAGCCAGAAGCAAATTGAGCGCATTCGCTCCAAACTGGCGATGGTGTTCCAGCAGTTCAATCTGTGGACACACCGCACATTGTTAGAGAACGTGATCGAGGTGCCGGTGCATGTCCTGAAGGTCCCAAAGGCAGAAGCGATCGAGCGCGCGCGCGAATTGCTGGTCAGGGTTGGCCTGGGCGGTAAGGAGGACACGTTTCCCGCTTACCTTTCGGGTGGTCAGCAGCAGCGGGCCGCGATTGCACGGGCGTTGGCCGTTGATCCGTCTGCCATGCTGTTTGACGAACCCACATCCGCGCTGGACCCTGAGCTGGTCGGAGAAGTTCTGACCGTGATCCGTGACCTGGCCGCTGAGGGGCGCACCATGCTGCTGGTCACGCATGAGATGAAGTTCGCCCGCGAGGTCGCGAACCACGTCGTCTACCTATATCAAGGTCGTATCGAAGAGCAGGGCCCACCTGCCGAGATCTTTGGAAATCCGCAATCCGAGCGGCTGAAGCAATTCCTCAGCTCGGTCGGATAACACAAAAAAATAAACACTATCAACACGGAGAAACTTATGAAAATCAAAGCATTCCTGACTGCAGTCTCTGCCGCAGCCATGCTGGCGGCAGGCGGTGCTGCAGCCGAGCAAGTCAAGATTGGTATTGCAGCTGAACCCTATCCACCATTCGCCTCGCCGGACAGCGCGGGCAACTGGGTCGGCTGGGAAATTGAGGTCATCGAAGCGGTTTGTGCTGCGGCCGAACTTGACTGCGTGATTACGCCTGTTGCCTGGGACGGCATCATTCCGTCTTTGACTGGTCAGCAGATCGACGCGATCATGGCCTCGATGTCGATCACCGAAGAGCGGTTGAAAACCATCGACTTCAGTGATGCTTACTACAATACGCCTGCGGTGATTGTGGCCGACAAATCAATTGATATCGAGCCTACGCCTGAATCGCTGGCTGGCAAGATCATTGGCATTCAGGCCTCGACGATTCACCAAGCCTATGCGCAGGAATACTTCAAGGACGCCGAGTTGAAAGTCTACCAGACTCAGGACGAAGCCAATCAGGATCTGTTCGCAGGCCGAATTGATGCGACCCAGGCAGACAGCATCGCGATGGCGGACTTCGTGAACTCGGACAATGGCAGCTGCTGCGAGATCAAGGGAGCCGTTGCGGATGATCCGGCGATTCTGGGCCGTGGTGTGGGTGCAGGCGTACGCAAGGGCGATACCGAGCTTCTGGAAGCACTGAACAAAGGGATTGCGGCGATCCTGGCTGACGGTACGCACGAGAAAATCACCGAGGGCTATTTCACCACCAGCATCTACTAAGGCGCTGTTGTGACCGGACTATTCGAGACACTGGGCCTCGGCGCCAGCGCCGAGTTGCTGTCGCTGTCAAGCTGGGGCGGCAACCTGTTGCGCGGGCTTGCCAATTCCCTGCAGATCGCCGTGGGCGCTTTTGGAATGGGGCTGGTAATCGGGCTGTTCGGTGCCTACGGGAAACTCTATGGGGGGAAGGTCACACGTGACCTTCTTGCCATTTATACAACGGTGATCAGGGCGGTGCCTGAACTGGTGTTGATCCTGATCCTGTACTATGTCGGCAGCGATATCATCAACAAGATCTCTGAGGCGTTCGGAGGAGGTCGAGTTGAAATCAGCGGTGTCGCCGCAGGCATCTGGGTCTTGGGCGTTGTGCAGGGAGCCTATGCCACCGAAGTACTTCGTGGGGCTATCAAGGCGGTTCCCGTCGGGCAAATCGAAGCGGCAAAATCCTATGGAATGCCCGCATTTATGATCATGCGTCGCGTGACTATCCCAGCAATGATGGGATTTGCGGTGCCAGGCTTGGCCAATCTGTGGCTTATCGCGACCAAGGATACGGCCTTGCTGGCCGTTGTCGGGTTCAGTGAATTGACACTTGAAACACGACAGGCGGCAAGCAGTACCCGTGCTTACTTTACCTTCTTTCTGGCGGCGGGCTTTCTGTATCTCATGGTCACCCTTTTCTCGGGTGCGGTTTTTGCCCGTATCGAGAAATGGGCGCGCCGTGGTCAGCCTTCGTTGAAAGGGGGTTCCTCATGATCACCGTGAAAGCGTTGATGCAGCCGCACCGGATCGTCATGATGCTGTTGTTTGCAGCCCTGATTATCTGGTGTGCCTTTTCGTTGCGATGGGATTGGATCCCGCAATACGCGCCGCTGGCGTTGCAGGGCCTTTGGACGACGATCTGGCTGCTGGTGGTGACAACCGTTCTGGGGTTTTTATTCGCGGTGCCGCTGGGCTTGGCGCAGGCGATCGGCCCTTGGTACCTGGCAACACCTGCCCGAGTGTTTTGCACCATAATCCGAGGCACACCCCTGCTGTTGCAGATTTGGCTGTTGTATTACGGACTGGGTTCGCTGTTTCCGCAGTTTCCTTGGATTAGGTCGTCAGAGCTGTGGCCCTACCTGCGCCAAGCATGGCCTTACGCGGTGCTTGCATTGACCTTGTCCTTCGCTGGTTATGAAGGCGAGGTGATGCGGGGTGCGTTTTCCAGTGTAGCGAAAGGGCAGCTTGAGGCTGCAAAGTCTTTTGGAATGCCACGTTTTACGATGTTCCGCCGGATATGGCTGCCCCAGGCTGTGCGCAATGTGCTGCCAACCTTGGGCGGAGAAACGATCCTGCAGCTCAAAGCGACACCCTTGGTTGCAACGATCACGGTGGTCGAGATTTACGCCGTCTCTTCGCGGGTTCGATCTGACACGTTTATCGTATACGAGCCGCTTTTGTTGCTAGCCTTGGTCTATATGGTCCTAGCCGGGTTGATCGCTTTGGCTTTTCGCCGATTTGAAGGTGTTTGAAGTCTGACACTGTCTTGTCGGCCCACACTTGTTAAGTAGTGGATAACCACTCCAGGTATTTGCTACTTAATTACAAGCCAAGGCGGAACTTGGTCGGTGTCATTCCGGTCTGACCTCGGAAAAAGCGAGTGAAATGGGACTTGTCAGAATAGCCGAGCATCAGTCCGATCTCTG
>NZ_JBQFPK010000020.1:0-61506 GCF_056534465.1 Ruegeria sp. D3 | reverse complement strand
AAATCTGACTCTGACGCGGGATGGAGCAGCCCGGTAGCTCGTCAGGCTCATAACCTGAAGGTCGCAGGTTCAAATCCTGCTCCCGCAACCAACACTTCCAGTCAGATATCAAGCACTTAGCGCCCCAAAAGGGCGCTTCTTGCGTTTCGAGCTATCGCACAACTGGAAGTACTGTGGAAGCAACGTGAGCGAACTCGCAGTGTGGTGGACGCGCAACACCACGTCACGTCATGAAACATGGTTCTGTACCAAGTTTGAAACGAGAGAGAAAAGCCTACGACCTCTGATCGTTCAATAAGAAGAAATGCAATAGAGGAATGTTGTTGAAAACCCAAATTGTGATCTCTCTTAAGTTGACGGATTGTTCGTCTCTCGTTAACAGTTTCACTATTGATAAAGTTTTTGTGAGTCTTGCCAATTCGCCGATGTTTAATCAGAGAATTGAAATTGAACAACTATTTTCAATTAAGACTCATAGTTTTGAGTGGCGAAAATGCTCAGATGGTCTAATCCTCTTTTTGGGGCGTTCCCCGGTAAAACTGGCCAACAAACTCTATACTCTTTAGGGTTGTGGCGGAAAATACTACCTTTCGCTGTGCTACTGACACTCACAACAGTGGCGATTTCTGCGGAATATCAGCTGGAGGACGGCACGACTGTTGCGCCGCTTGAGATGTTCCAGGAATGTGACGTTTGCCCCGAAATGATCGTCCTGCCGCTCGGCGAGTTCATGATGGGCGCACCTCCGGGGGAATCCAAACGCAACTTCCATTGGGACAAAAAGGGGTTCCGCTTCGCGACACCGGAAGAGCCCTATATTGCCCATCACGAAGGCCCAGTTCACCCAGTAACGATCGACATGCCCATTGCAATTGGTCGCAATGAAGTCACGCACGATCAGTGGATGGAGTGTGTCCAAGATGGCGGATGTGGCGGGCACGTTCCAATTGACTACATTTTCAAGGGTAATACCAAGAAGTTGGAAGCTGGAGGAAGTCATCCAGTTATAGACGTTTCTTACAATGACGCGGCTTCCTACGCGACCTGGTTAAACCGCAAAGTTGGGCAGAGTGTATACCGCCTCCCGACAGAGGCAGAATGGGAGTATGCCGCCCGGGCTGGTACGCAAACACCATTTGCTCAGGGTGAAGAAGCCACAACGGATCAAGTCAATTTCAGCGGAAATGCGACGAAAAAAATGCTGGGGTTGGAGCTGCCCGACCTGATTTCTCGGGGGAAGCCAGTGCCCGTGGAAATGCTTGAAGCTTCGAATAACTGGGGACTTAGGCACATGTCTGGGAATGTTAGCGAACTTACGTTGTCTTGTTGGGCCGACAAGCATCAGAATTGGAATTCTTCCAGACGTTACCTCGAAGAAGCCGTGAATTCAGATTGCAATAAAAGAGCTGCGCGAGGCGGCGCTTACCCCTTCGCGATGGATTTTTCTCGCGTAGCGACAAGAGGAAGAATTCGAGATGCGGGGCGCTCCGACAAACTCGGATTCAGAGTCATCCGCGACCTTTTTTTGAATAATTGAGGAGAGAGATTGATGTGTGAGATTTTCTATATCTGTCCCCTACGAGGACAAGGCATGTCCCCTCAACGCCCGTCTCCGAGATTGGAGACAGGAATTATGACAGCCCGATTGACCTAAATTACACTTGTGTTTCCCAAGGAGGCTTTGCGCCAATCTCTGCAACCAAAAAGTCCATGAACACCCGCACTTTTGGGGATAGTACGTTGGACTTGGGATAGATCAGCCACAAAACACTGTCTTCGCTGACTTCAAAGTTTGGAAGAACACGCACCAAACGGCCTGACATCAGTTGTTCATGCACGCTCCATCTAGCATTTAAGGAAATACCGGCCCCCGCTAATGTGGCGCGGACTTGGCTTTGACCGTCATCGATAGTTAATTGGCCTTTGGCTGATGCGGGATCAAAAAAGGCGTTTTCGCCTGCTGGCCCTGTCAGTGGCCGAGGTTGGAGGTTTTGGAAAGCGATCAGACGGTGGCTTGTCAAATCGGCTGGTGTATTGGGAACGCCATGCGTATCGAGGTACTGCGGTGCAGCACATAGAATGCGCTGGTCATCAGCCAGTTTGCGACCCTTCAGACTGGTGTCGACAAGTGGCGCGTTCCTAAGGGCTAGATCATAGCTTCCTTCGATCAGGTCGAACTGCACATCCGACAGGCGCAGATCGAGCATGAGATCAGGGTGCTGTTCAAGAAACTTAGGCAGGATTGGCGCGATGTAGAGCTGTGCGAAACTGCTTGGCGCCGTAAAACGCAATGTTCCCTTGATCGTTGTCATTTGCCTACCCAATGCAGCAAATGCCGCCTCCTCCTGCGCAATGATCTCACGTGCGAAAGGCAGGAAATTCGCTCCTTCCACCGACAACGAAACTTTGCGAGTCGTGCGGTGCAAAAGCTCAATACCGAGGTTCTGCTCCAACTTGGCAAGCCTTGCGCTGGAGACCGCTGGGGCCATGCCCAGGTCACGCCCCGCCGCGCTGATGTTAAGTATGTCTGCTGCCCTAATAAACAATCGAAGAGCGTCTGTGTCCAAACCCATTATATTCACTTTCCGAATTATAAATACATTATTGGGCAGTTTATCTGCAATTTGATCGAGGTTAAATCTCTTTCACAGATGCAATAAAGCTTAGGCACGAGGCGCAAATGACACGGACGGCCACGGTTAACTACCATGTTCACAAATCCTACCGGCAAGCCTTTGAGCTTGATGCTGGCGGGATCGCTGGCAACCTGATTTGCCCTGAACTGCTCGCGACATCTGTCGTGCTAGCAGACAACCGCACAACGACCTCGTCGGTTTCATTTGCGTGCGATGCCGTTGAAATCATGCCGCTCGAAACGCAGGTCCGAGACTTTGCAGGCGACAGCTGGGAGCCGATTTACGATGCGGAGCTCAAGGCCATGCTGCAGAACAGGCTGGGTGCGAGAGAGGTCGTGGTTTTTGATCACACTGTTCGGGTGGACGATCCTGAAGCAATACGTAAACCGGCGCGCAATGTTCATAGCGACTACAGCAAGGACGGAGCCGAACAGCGGCTTGTCGACTTGCTGGGCGCCGAGGCCGCAACGGAGTGGGCGCAAGGTCATTTTGCCTTTGTCAATGTATGGCGTCCGATAGAGCATCCGATCAATTCAGCACCACTTGGGTTCGTTCGCCCCTCTTCAATTGACCCGTCGGACTGGATTTTATTGGACCTGATCTATCCCGACCGCACCGGACAAATCATGGGGCTGGTGGGCAACCCCAAACATGAGTGGATCTATCAATCCAAGATGACGCCGAATGAGGTCGCGGTCTTCAACATCTATGACAATCAAGGCCGGGCTTCGATTGCTCATAGCGCCCTCGACATGGTCGAGGATCCAAACATCAACACTGTTCGCAAAAGCATCGAAAGCCTTACTATGGTGCGCTATTAGGGGAGGGGCAGACATGTTGGATGAAACGCAGCTGTCTGGTTTTGAGCAAATAAATTTGGCCTACAACCAAGTGTTCCGTCCCGGACGACTGAGCATTGGCCTTGTGCTGCCTCTCGAAGCTTATGCCGTCGGCGCAGAGCCGACTCTACGGGAGCACCTAGAAGCGGCTCAGAAAGCCGAGGAACTTGGGTTTGCGGCACTTTGGTTACGGGACGTGCCCTTTAATGTTCCAAGCTTCGGTGACCCCGGGCAAGTTTTCGATCCATTTGTCTATTTGGGAGCTTTGGCAACGGCGACGGATCGGATTGCGCTTGGAACGTCGAGTGTGATCCTGCCATTGCGTCACCCCGCTCATGTCGCCAAGGCAGCAGCGACAGCAGATGTGCTCTCGGGCGGGCGGTTGCTTTTGGGTATCGCTTCCGGTGATCGGCCCGAGGAGTACCCGGCGATGAACCAGGGCTTTGACGACCGGGGGGCACGGTTCCGCGATAGTTTTGAGTACATCCGCGCGGTTGGATCGGTTTACCCCACGCATGAAAATGCACAGGGCAAACTGAATGGCGGGATTGATCTATTGCCAAAGCCGCATGGAACGCGCCTGCCGATGCTCATTACGGGTGGTAGCCAACAAACACCTGATTGGGTAGCGCAGAACGGAGATGGTTGGATGACATATCCGCGTAATGCGGCGGCTCAGGGTCAAGTCATCACTGATTACCGCAGGCGTGTGAAGGCGGCAGGTCAACCGGACAAGCCGGTCATGCAATCGCTCTATGTCGATGTTGTTGCCGACCCTGCTGCACCTCCGCGCCCAATCCATCTTGGGTTTCAGTCTGGAACTGATTTCCTACGCAGTTATCTGCTCGAGATTGAAACGCTCGGGGTCAATCACGTCGCGCTGAACTTAAGGTTCAATCAAGCGCCTATCGATACAACCCTCGAACATCTGGCGGACACTGTGCTGCCTGACTTTTCCTGAAGGATCAGACTGATGACCAAGACTATTCTCATCACGGGTTCAACCGACGGCATTGGCCTGCTGACAGCTACGAAGCTGGCTGCCGATGGGCACAAAGTGCTCCTCCATGGACGCAGTGCATCAAAATTGGAGAACGCGGCTGCCGCCGTCGGAGGCGATGTCGAAACCTATGCCGCTGATCTCAGCGATCTGTCCGCGGTTCGAAAACTCGGCGAAAGCGTACGGGCCAGACATGACAAACTGGATGTGTTGATCAACAATGCAGGTGTGTTGAAAGCCCCGCAAACCGTGTTGGAAAATGGCCAGGACATCCGCTTTGTGGTGAACACGCTTGCACCGTATCTTCTGACCAAACTGCTGCTGCCGGTCATTCCTGCCGACGGGCGTGTCGTGAACCTGTCATCTGCGGCACAGGCCCCGGTGAACATCCGGGCCATGCAGGGCAATGTGCAACTGGCGGATATGGAAGCCTACGCCCAGAGCAAGTTGGCGATCACCATCTGGACCCGCGAATGGGCCAAATCGCTGTCCAATGCACCTGTGATGGTTGCCGTAAATCCCGGATCACTTTTGGCCTCAAAGATGGTGAAAGAAGGCTTTGGTCTGGCTGGCAACGATATGAACATTGGCGCTGATATCTTGATTGACGCAGCCTTGGGTGTGCGGTTTGCTGACGCGTCAGGAGCCTATTTCGACAATGACAGTGGGGCCTTCGCTGACCCCCATGCTGCAGCGCTCGACGAAAACCACGCTACCGACGTCATGAACATTATTGAAGATTTGATCAGCCATACGGGCTGACCATCCGGGCGCTAAAACGCCACGAACTTCCACCTTTAACACTCCCTTACCCCTCGCGCGTGCCGCGTCGAGGCCCAAGAAAGGACGGCCTGATGAAATACGAGAACTTTCAAACCTTTGACGTAAATGTTGAAAACGGCATTGCCACGGTTACCTTCAACTTTGGCTCTGTGAACGTGCAGGGTCAGGAAATGCTGGCCGACCTAAACAGTCTGGCCATGCGGTTAGAGCGGGACCGCGAAACCAAGGTCGTGATCTTTCAGTCGGCCAACCCGGAAATCTGGGTCTGCCACTACGATACCGAGTTATTGAAGGACATGTCGACCGAAGCTGTTTCTCGCGAGGACGCTCAGCTTTTGGACCTGCAATCAGTTTGCGAGCGGATCAGCAAGGTGCCACAGGCGACCATCGCAAAACTGGAAGGGTTTGCGCGCGGTGGCGGGCACGAATTGGCCTTGGCGTTGGATATGCGATTTGCCGCGCGGGGAAAATACAAGTTCATGCAGATGGAGGTCGGAATGGGCATCCTTCCCTGCGGCGGTGGTGCCTCGCGCATGGCCCGTCAAACCGGCCTTGGCAAAGCGCTTGAGATCATTCTGAGTGCACAAGACTACGACGCAGATGATGCCGAGCGTTTGGGCACCATCAACAAGGCTTTGGAAGCGGATGAAATCGGCTCGTATGTGACCGCGCTGGCCGAACGGATCGCACAATTCCCTGCAGAGTCGATCAATGCCTGCAAGCAGATGGTCTATGAGTCCATCGATAAGCCCATCGATGACGCGCTGAAGGCCGAAGCCTATTGGCTGTATCAGGCGACCAGCAAAACTCCGGCCGTAAAACGCTTCATGATCGCGGATGAACAAGGTTTGGAGCACGACATCGAGAACCAGCGCAAATGGGGCGATCTGGTGATGCAGGTGCAAGACATCAACTGACCACCCACAAGACAATGATCTGGTCAGGCGTGCGCGGTTTCCACGTGGGCCTGACACCATTTCGCAAAACCTCAACGAAAGCTATGGTTGTCAACTCGTAAGGACCAGATGCGCTATTCGGGCTTCCCGAAATATCAGACCCGGTCGTTGCGATTGGCGACGGTGTGAAAGGTTTTGCCGTAGGTGGTGAGGTTTACGGGCGTGCAGGTGGTTTGACGGACTTACCGGGCTCATTGGCAGAGAACTTTAAGGCAGATGTTCGTCTGGTTGCACGCAAACCCAAGACGCTAAGTATGCGGGAAGCCGCCGCGCTGCCTCTCGTCGGCATAGCCGCCTACGACGGGCTGACCCGACGCGGCGAATTATACTGCGCAGACAGTCTGGCTCTTCAAGCGGCTTGAAAACATCAGTCCGTTAACATCTCCGAGAGCTCACCTGCGCCTTTTTGCAGGATGTTCAGAAAGGACAGCAGGCTGTTGACGTTGTGACGTTGGGTTGGAGCATGTACCGAAAGTGTGCCTACCAATCTGGCTTGTCCATCACGAATGGGCACAGCGATGGCCGTCATTCCGGCCATGAATTCCTCATCATCCGCCGCGTAACCATTCTCAGCGACTCTACGGATTTCCTCGCGTAGTGCTTTAGGGTTCGTCAGGGATCGTTCGGTTTGCGGTTGTAAATTGCCAGCAGAGAGAAACCCGTCCAACGTCTTCTGTCGCAGAGTAGACAGGTACATCTTGCCGCTAGCTGTGCAATGGAAGGGCACCTGGGTACCGATCGGCAATTGGATGCGAAGCGGCCATTTCGTTTCAACCCGGTCGAGGTAGATCATTCCTTCCCGGTCTGGGATGGCTAAGTTACACGTCTCACCGACGTCTTCAGCGACGCTGCGCAAGATAGCCAAACGCGCCGTACGAAGGTGTTCGGAAGACATGATATTGACCGAAAGCAACCGCAGCCGGTACCCAGGGCCATACGAGCGACCATCTATATCTCGCTGCAGGAAACCTTCGGCCTCTGCGGTTTGCAACAGACGGTGGATTGTGGGCTTCGCCAGTCCCAATGTCTCGATTAGGTCTGCTGGTTTGACGGCGACCCCACGCCGCGCCACCTCCTCGAGGATAAGAAGAAGGCGCAGGTTGGTCGGGATCTGAGTTTCTTTGTCTTGTGTTTCCGTCTCAGGCATCCCGCAACATTCTAGTTATTTGGCAGCAGTATCAAGGCCAGATCGGGCACCAGAGACACCAAAATCCACACCGATAGCAGCGCCGCCAGATACGGCACCGTGTAGCGCAGCAATCGGAAATATGGCACGCCGGTCACGCCGGAGGCGACGTAGAGATTCAAGCCGTATGGCGGGGTGATAAAGCCAATGGACGCACCAACAAGAAAGATCACCGAGAAGTGGATCGGATCAACGCCGACCGAAGCCGCAATCGGCGCAAGGATCGGGGCCAGAATGATCGTGACTGGCAAGCTTTCCAGCACCATGCCCGAGAAAAACACGATCACCATCGAGGTGAACAAAACCGCGTGGTAGCCGCCCATTGAGGTTACAAAGCTCCCAATGGTTTCTTGCGCACCCAAAAGGGACAGAATCTGCTGCATCACTACGGAAATCGCAATCAACGGTGCAAGGATACCCGTGATCTGAGCTGACCGGATCACAATTGACGGGATCTCGGGGATCGTGAAACCTTCGACCACGAACATCTCGGCATAGCTTTTTTCGGTCGGTGAAACGTTGCTGCGCGCGCCCATAAGGCGGTTGATCGGATAGCTGACCAAGCCTGCGATCACGCAAAAACCGACTGTCACACCGGCCGCTTCGGTGGGTGAGAATTTACCGGTGTAGATGCCCCACAGAACCAAACCAATGGCAAAGAAGCCAAGCCAAGCACCGAACGCGGTTTTCAACACTCGGTTCAATTGCAGCGGGATCAGATGCCCCCAGCCATTCATGCGGCAGATGATCCAGCAGGCGAACTGCATCCCTATGACCATCAGCGCACCAGGAATTATGCCGGCCACAAACAGCTCAGATATCGGCAGGTTCATCAAGAATCCGTAGACGATAAAGATAATAGACGGAGGAATGATGATCCCTACAGTTCCACCCGCCGCTGCGGTGGCCGCGCTGAAGCGTTCATCATAGCCACCTTTTACCATCTCAGGGTGCAGCATCGACCCGATGGTTGCTGTTGTTGCCGAGTTGGACCCCGAAATTGCCGCGAACAGCCCGCAGGCCCCCAACGAGGCCATTGCCAAGCCACCGCGTATCCAGCCCAGACAGGCATAGGCAAAATCGCTGAGGCGCCGCGCAATACCTGATTTGTTGATCAGGTCTCCAGTCAGGATGAACAATGGCATCGCCAGCAGGGCAAATCCTTTGTTGAAAACGTTCAGCAGTTCGGCGCCCATATTGTCCAGTGTCAGACCGAGGACAAAGGAACAGCCGATGACCCAATAGCCGATCACCAACAGAACTGGCACGCCCAGCATGAATAGAAACGTAACCCCAAGCGAGATCAGTGTGACCATAGTTCCGTCTGTCATCAGTCTGCTCCGATCACGGCCTGCTGAATCAGCGGCTTGCCTGTTGTCCAGTTATGCAGATCGTCGGCGAGGTTCTGAAATACGCGTCCGACCATCAGAAAGAAAGACAGCGGCGCGGCCAGAAGAAACCACCATTGCATGACGTTGTCAGTACCCAGTACGATCTGGAAATTAGATGCAGAAAGCGCCACCAGCCGGGTCGTGGTGACGATGACGATCATCGCGAAAATATACCACAGAACCGCATCAAGGATGAGGCAAGCCAGCTGACCTGCCCTCGGCATCGCAGTGCGGAATTCGCTAAAGCTCAAGTGCGTACGCAGGCGTACGTTGTAAGATGCTCCGAACCAAGCCATGACCATAAACAAAAGTGGCGGAATGGTCGTTGACCATGGCTCTTGATCATTAAACACAAAGCGGTCGATCACACCCCAGAAAATGATTAGCGCAATGGTAAGATACGAATAGACCATCACGGATCGTTCGAGATGGCGCTCTATAAAGGGCACCTTTCGATAGACCAGCATGACCAGAAGCCCGCCAAATGCAGAAACCACTGCACCCAGAACCCAAGCAGCGTCAGATTCCAGAGCGGATTGAATCTCGAACGAATCCTGGCTGAGAAAGGCGCTGAAGATCGCGCCTATGTCTGCCCATAACGACATGTACCCCGTCCTCCCAGTCGGTGTGTTTTTGGAACCGGCCCGATTGGGGCCAGTTCACATCAGCTTATCAGGCTTGGCCCATCCACCAACGGCGCGGTTCGACGTTTTCTGGCAGTGTGTCAGCCGGAATTTCACGCGCGATATCGTAAATTTCCTGATACGTATCGATGCCGCCAGCCCATTTGTTCAGACGTTCACGCCACTGTGCCCAAGGCTCAGGGTTATAGTTCGGGGCGCACATCTCTTCGGCCAGTTTGATCTGATCGTCGGGCAGGAAAGCGGGACGCACGCCGTTTTCGGCAAAGATCGTGTTGGGCAGTTGCGGGTCCGAGAATCCCACGGTGTTCAGCAGCGCCGCCTCATTCGCGCCCTGAATCAAAGCCTGTGTGAAATACGAGGATTCCATCACCGCGTCCTGCAACTCGCCGCTGAGACCGTCGAAGACCTTGGCTGACATCGAGGTATGCTCGGTGCCACAGAAGAACTTCAGGTTCACCGACTGCGAAACCACTGGTGCCATATTGGCGTAAGCCACGGCCGAAGCCCAGGTTTCGGCCCCGTCGATCAGACCGGTTTTCAGGGCGTCCAGTGTTTCTTCCCACGCGACCGGTACCGGGTTCAGGTTCAGCAGCTGCATCGCTATCCGACCCAGCTGCGTGCCTGTCACGCGGTTCTTGGTGCCGAACAGCTCTTCCAGTTTGGTCACTGTAGGCTTGTCGGCAAACGACGAGCCCATTTGCAGGCCACGCAACTCACAATGGGTAAACAGAAACTTCAACCCATGCCGTTTCTCCAGGGGGTCGCGGAGAATGCGCTGGCTCGCAGGGCTGTAGAAGAAATGGTACTGCGCCGCACGGCTTGGGAACATATAGGCGTAGTCCAGTACGTTCAGATAAGGCGCGCCACCAGCCGAGTTCTGAGTCGAAGCGGCGTAGATATCGACGATTCCCTGCTGGGTTTTTTCAACACAGCTGAGCTGACCACAGATCTGGTTGTCGCCGATGAACTCGATCCGAATCTCACCGTCTGTGCGTTCTTCCAGATCGCGCGCGAACTCGATGGCCCCGGCACGTTCGATCAGAAGGTTGCGGGTGTTGAAGCCCGAAGCACCGAATTTCAGGGTGTGTTTAGGCTCTTTCGAAAAACGCTTTTCATAAGTTGATTCTGCGGCTTGAGCCAGGTTCGCCAGACTCATCGCCCCCCCGAACCCACCTGCTGCCAGCAACGTAGAACTCATTCCATAACGGCCAGCCACGCGGAAGAAATCCCGCCGCGAAATCCCACTTAGTTTTTTACCGATCTCCATTGCTTACCTCCCTGATTGCAATTATTGAGACGTTTTGTATCAAAAAATGCTAGTGTAATTCTTGCATCTTGCATAGAGTTTTTTCAACGGCACGAGGAGGAGGCAGTCATGGAAGTGGATTATGCGGTTGTGGGCGCTGGGTCTTCGGGCTGCGTCATTGCCAACCGGCTCAGCGCCAATCCTAACACGACTGTTGCACTGCTCGAGGCTGGTGGCCGCGATACCAACCCGTGGATTCACATCCCTGTCGGTTATTTCAAAACCATGCATAACCCCTCGGTCGACTGGTGCTATCGCACCGAACCTGACCCAGGGCTGAACGGGCGATCCATCGATTGGCCGCGCGGCAAGGTGCTGGGCGGCTCGTCTTCACTGAACGGGTTGCTCTATGTCCGTGGACAGAAAGAGGACTACGACCGCTGGCGACAAATGGGCAATGAAGGCTGGGGTTGGGACGATGTCCTGCCCCTGTTCAAGCGCTGCGAGGATCAGGAGCGGGGTGAAGATGAATTTCATGGCGTTGGCGGGCCTTTGTCCGTGTCCAATATGCGTATTCAGCGCCCGATCTGCGACGCATGGGTGGCCGCAGCGCAGGCGGCGGGATATCCGTTCAACCCGGACTACAATGGTGCAGAACAAGAGGGGGTGGGGTACTTCCAACTGACCACCCGCAATGGCCGCCGGTGCAGCGCTGCCGTTGCCTATCTGAAACCCATCCGGGATCGACAAAACCTGAACATCATCACGAACGCTCTGGTCACGCGCGTGGTTCTGGAAGGGAAAAAGGCTACCGGTTTGGTCTACCGAGATCGTTCCGGCGCTGAGAAGAACCTGACAGTCCGACGCGAAATCATCCTGTCCGGCGGGGCCATAAACTCACCACAAATCCTGATGCTTTCAGGAATCGGGGACCCAGAACACCTAAAGGAAAATGGCATCGAGCCGCTGCACGCCCTACCAGGTGTCGGCAAAGGTTTACAGGACCACTTGCAGGCCCGGCTAGTTTACAAATGCAATGAGCCGACGCTGAATGACGAAGTCCGCAGCCTGTTCAATCAGATGCGCATCGCCCTGAAATACGCGCTGTTCCGTGCAGGCCCTATGACCATGGCCGCCAGCCTTGCTACCGGATTCATGAAAACCCGCCCGGATGTAGAGACGCCCGACATTCAATTCCACGTTCAACCCTGGTCCGCCGACAGCCCCGGCGACGGCGTACATCCGTTTTCAGCCTTCACCATGTCGGTTTGCCAGCTGCGCCCGGAAAGCCGGGGAGAGCTACGTTTGGACGGCCCGGATCCGTCTAAACACCTAAAAATAATACCGAACTATCTGTCCACTGAAACGGACTGCCGTACCATTGTCGATGGAGTAAACATCGCGCGCGAAATAGCCAAGCACAATCCCTTGGCCTCGAAGATTTCAGAGGAGTTTCGGCCAACAGCTCAGCTGAGTTGCGACGACTATGAAGGCACGCTGGAGTGGGTGAGATCAAACACCGCATCAATCTATCATCCCACCGGCACTTGCGCGATGGGAAGCACCGAAGCATCGGTCGTAGATGCAAAACTAAAAGTACACGGAATAGCGAACTTACGAGTAGCCGACTGCTCGATCATGCCGGAAATCGTGAGTGGTAACACCAATGCGCCAGCCATCATGATCGGCGAAAGGGCCAGCGATTTGATAGGAGCGGATGCCTGAAGCAACAATTAAGGGTAAGGTACTTGATCCCTCGGTTTGATTGTCTGCTCTTCTCTCTGGAAAAGAAAGAAGACCAACGTTGGGTCTCTAGACATCTACTTCAGCAGCATCTTCTTGGGATGGGATTCAACTGGTCAACGTGATCCAAAAAAGTCAATTCATGCTTGCCCCCAGTTTCATCAATTCGCCAAATTGGCAGACAGCGAAGAGCTGTCAGTCTTGTACGGGGATTCCATCAATTCTGCCACAACGGCAGCTTCGCGTGATTTAGGGCAGTTTGTTTCGTATGCAGTATCGGTGTTTTGGGCCCTTTCCCACCATCCGCTGCGTTCTGCCACAAGGTCCGTGTTGCGGTATCAGACAGCAACTGCCTTTCGCACATGACGAGTAGCAACTCGTTGCCAATCGAGATTTTCAAACAGCGCTTCAAGTGTAGAATTTGAAGTTTCCGGATAGCGAGATCAGGAGAGCACTTGGATCAATGAGATGAGGTTTGAATCCGGATCGTAAGCGGGCAAGGTAATCTTGAGTTTGTTACTACGCAGAACGATGTCGAAAGGGGCGTCAGGCTCGACCGGATCCTCTTGAACGACGATCTTGGAAAATACCCTTTCCTCCCGGACATCGGTTGTCATACGTCCTGCGCGCTGAACGCCACCTGGCCATTTGTAAACCAGCGATTGCGAGACGTTGAATGTTTTCATGATCTCGCGGACGCTCAGTTCACCACAGTCCATCTTTTTGTTTATGAAGCGTTTGAAGTTAGGTGGCCAAACACGACGCCCACCGGCATTCATGTCGATTTTGAAGCCGTAGACTTCGAAAGATCGGGTTTCGAACCCCATGGCAGCGCTTACGTTGGTTGGGCAGTTATTCGGGGATGATTTCAAGGAAAGCGAGCGCAGGAACGGTCAGACGCTCTGGGCAAGGCGTTTGGGGGACACGAACCTCTGTGGTTGGGTGTGGCGGCGTATGGTCCGATGTGGCGGTTTGAACGTCAGAAGCTTAACCAAGCCAAGAAATTAATGTGGCTGGACGAGGCGGCTTTTGGTGGGATCTGGAAATTCCCGAAATGATTGAAATAATTAATGATTTCTGATCATTGAGGCTTTGGATTTCCAGCCGTAAAAGTTGTGCACGGCTATGCACTCCTCAGACGGGCTGACCTTGGTAGAAACTCATAGAAGAATGGTAGCTTCGCCCAAGCAATCAACTCATGATGTCCATATGTGCAACTCAGGGCGCAAAACCTGAATGACTGATTAGGTGACGAACAATCGCGTGATGCGTGTGGAGCAGGGCGTAATGTGACGGAGAACAAGGATCGCTTTACGGCTGAGGAGGCAAAGAGACTTCAGACCGCTAAAGAACTAGAAGGTCATCTTGGCTCAGAGCCACTAGATGACTAAGGCGGTGAACTGAACTTGCAAACCACGTATTGAGAGTGGTAGCTGGTCCGGAAAATTTTTTGCCAGAGGTGTTTTGTGCCTAAATCTGCTAATTCGCTGTCTTACTACCTGCAGGGAGACCTGGTTCGAGTCTGAAAAAGCACAACCTTGTTTACTTGAGTAACCCCAAAGTGGGTTCTTCTTTTGTTATTAAACATCTTTGGAACATTTCAGGGCAAAAGCCTCAGGCTAACTTGCACGACCTTGAAAGTAATCCTTTTGAAAATACACTGGACTGCATTTCGCGATCGAGAAACGCGTTTGTTTTCACATTCGTTAGAAACCCATTCGTACGCGCGTTGTCCGTCTACAATGAAAAAATAAATGCTGATATCGGACGCCGGGACGCTACAACCTGGAAAAGATTCTATAAATCATTCGGTCTTTCTGAAGATTCGAAAGTGTCTTTCGATGAATTTATTGAATTGCTGTCCGAGTCTGATGACTTAATTTATCTTAATCCACACTGGCGGCCGCAAAATATTAACGTTTTGAATTCGGTTGTGACGCCCAATTTCCTAGGGCACGTAGAAACCATGGATGAGGATTTCGGGCAGGCGATGCAAGCTGCCGGAGTAGACTACACTGGGTTTCGGGCAGCAGCCGTAAACAAAGGGCCATCTGATACAAATCGTGTATTGAAAGACGCGCTATCAAACCCTTCAACAGTGGACAGGATTACAAAGCTTTATGGAAGGGATTTTGATGCATACGGCTATTCAACCGACCCTTTGGCTCCAACTAATAGCTCAATGAGGGCGGTTAGAACGGAAGGAAAACACCCTGGGTTAGCAAGCTTGGCGAATCTTGCAGTCGCTTTGGACCGTCGCCGGTTTTTGCCTCAGGATGCCCAAAGTGAATTCGAAATGGTGACGGACAGGCTTTTCAAAGCGTTCTCCGGCTCGGACACAAGTGTAGATATCCTAGCAGAGATAGATGAAGCGTTGCGCCTGCTGAATGTGACAGTTGGAGACATCCTGAAAGGTTTGGATAAAACAACGAGGGCGCTTAACGTAAAAAGTGTAGACTACAATCAGATGTTGCAGCAACTGGATCACTGTAAAAGATATCCGTGGAAATACCTTGTGGGCGCCATAAAGCTGCGACTGCCGGGTGAAAAAACATAGCTCGCAAGTAGTACTTTTTTGACCCAACGTTAACTTCATTCAGAGTTATTGCGGCCAATTATTTGAGTATTTACAACCGTCCCAACAACTCGACTGTTGGCCACGCATCTGCGGGCAATCCCAGCCGCACCTGCTCGGCCTGCACAGCCGCCCGTGTTCCGGCCCCTAGAATCCCGTCGATCTTGCCCACATCATGGCCGCGGGCCTGAAGTTTGCTCTGTAGTTGCTTCATTTGCGCGCCCGAAAGGCCCTGCGCCGGGTTGCCTGCATCATAAATCTGCGCGCCCTCCAACCGCGTGCCGAAATAGGCGGCGGTCAGGACGTAGGTAAAGCTCTGGTTCCACTCGAAATAGACGTCGAAATTCGGATAGGCCAGAAAGGCAGGCCCTTTATGCCCCTGCGGTAGGATCAGCGAAGCGGGCAGGTTGGACAGCGACCCGCTGCGGGCCCGAACGCCCATCGCCTGCCACTCGGACACAGAGCGTGGCTTGCCGGGGCCGGACAGGGACCAGTCCATTCGCTCGGGTACCGTGACCTCTTGCAGCCATGGCTGACCCGGCTGCCAGCCAAAGCTCGAAAGCATTTTTGCACCCGACATCAGCGCATCCGGGGCCGAGGTTTTCAGTGAGACCTTACCGTCCCCATCCCCGTCCACACCGTTTTCCAGAATGTCGCGGGGCAGCATCTGGACCATGCCGATTTCTCCGGCCCAAGCCCCAGTGGTGCGGGCGGGATCGAAATTGCCCTGCTCGTACAATTCGATGGCGGCGAAGATTTGAGGGCGAAACAGTTCGGGACGGCGGCAATCATGGGCCAGCGTGACCAGCGCGTTGCGGGTGTTGAAATCGCCCTGAAACGCGCCGTAATCGGTTTCGAACGCCCAGAAGGCCAGCAGTACGCCGCGCGAGATGCCGTATTCGCGCTCGATCCGGTCAAAAACCGCGTCATATTTGCGCGACATTGCCCGCCCGCGATCAATCCGGTTTTGCGAAATCAGGCGGCGCGAGAATTCAATGAACGGTTTCTGAAACACGCCCTGCGCACGGTCGGCTTTAAGCACTGCATTGTCCTGTTGCACACCTTTGAAGAAGGCGTTGACGGTGGCGCGGTCATAGCCTTGCTGCGCGGCCTCGGATTTCAGATCCTTGACGAAACTATTGAACCCTCCGCCACATTGGGCAAAGGCGGGCGAGGTCAGCAGGGCGGTGGCCAAAAGGCCAGAAAGCAAGCGCATGAAACGGGTCCGTTACAGAATAAAGCTGAACCCAACCCACACCGACACGAGGCCAAGCGCAAGCCCCCAAACCCGCCAGAGCATGTCACATGCGCGGAAAACCTCTGACGCGCCGATATCGCGGGGGGCGTCACCATTGACCCAGGCAAGATCGCGCAATTGCCCGTCATAACTGCGTGGCCCGGCTAGGGCCACGTTCAGAGCGCGGGCCATTGCGGCTTCGGGCCAGCCTGCATTGGGCGAGATATGGCGGTGCGCATCGGCGACCATCTCAGACCAGCGCGCCCATTGGCCTGATAGGGCTACGATCATCATGCAGGTCAGGCGGGCAGGGATCAGGTTCAGCAGGTCGTCCAGACGGGCGGCGGCCCAGCCGAAGTCTCGGTATTTGTCGGTCCGGTAGCCGATCATGCTGTCGGCCGTGTTAACGGCTTTGTAGACCAGCAGTCCGGGCAAACCGCCAATAAGAAACCAGAAGGCGGGCGCAATGACCCCGTCGCTCAGGTTCTCGGCCGCGCTTTCGATGGCGGATCGTGCCACCTGCGCCTGCGTCATGTCGCGCGTATCGCGTGAAACGATCATCGCGACTTGGGCGCGCCCCTCGGGCAGGGATACCCGCAATCCGTCTGCGACTGCGCGTACATGAGCCACCAGCGATTTTTGCGCTAGCAGGATGGCGCAGGCGATGATCTGGACCACCGAACCCAGCAAGCTTAGCCCCCAACCGATCCCCAGCGCGCCTACGACCAGTAGAACGACCACACCTACGCCTTTCAAACGTCGCTGCGCCCCATGGTTCAAGCGCTTGTCCAGCGCGCCGATCACGTAGCCGATCATGACCGCCGGGTGTTTGACGCGCGACCATAACCAGTCCGGCTCACCTAAGGCGGCGTCCAGACATAGGGCGCAGACCAGCAGGAAGGCGGTGCTCACAGTGCGGCCTCAAGCCTGTTCCAGCCATCTGCAGGGGGCAGGCCCAACCGCAGGTAGGTTTGGGAATAGGGGAAGATGCGGCTCCAGATATGGGCGCGGGCCAGACGGGTTTGCCATTGGGCAGCGTCATCGACTTGATAGAGGCGGAACAGTGTGGTGCCGCCAGCAAGCTGCGCGCCCTTTGCGATCATAAGCGCATCCAGCCGAGCGGTGTCCGTCGTCAGGCGCTGACGGGTGGAATTGGCCCAATCGGGATCGGTCAGGGCGCGCTGACCGACGCGAAGCGCCGGCCCAGACACTGCCCAAGGGCCGGTCAGGTCGTTCAGGCGGGCGATCAGCAGTGGATCACCGATTGCAAAGCCTAGACGCAGCCCAGCCAGCCCCCAGAACTTGCCGAAGCTTTTCAAAACGATCACGCCCGGTCGCGCGGCCAGGTGGATCAGTGACACCTCTGGAGTGACGTCACAAAAGCTCTCGTCAATTATGGTCAGCGGGGCATTCACGTCTGACTCGTCCCAATAGCGACCATCTGGATTGTTGGGGTGGACGATGACGCGGGCCTGGGCCGGTCCACCAGATTGGACTTTCCAGCCCTGCGCGGAAAAGGCTGCGGCATGTTCATTGTAAGTGGGCATGGTGATCTGAACGCGGCCTGCCGGCGCAAGTGCGGGGATACGGGCGATCAGGGCCGATGCGCCGGGCGAGGGCAAAATAGCCGCGTCTGCCGGGACTGACCAGAAGTGTCGGGCGGCTTGTGACAGCTGTTCGAATGCGCCGTGATCTGGAAGGGCGGTCCAATCTTCATGGGACAGCGCGGCTATGGGATACGGATGAGGATTGATTCCGGTCGAAAGGTCGATCCAGTTCCCGCGCGCGCCGCCATAGGCCGCAATCGCTGCATCCAACCCGCCGCCGTGGTCTCGCGCAGCCCGTGGGTTCAAGTTTTTGTCAGAGCTTGTCATCTAGGTCCCGCCGGAATCGCGTATTTCTGGCTGTTTCAAGCGGATTTTCGCCGTTTTTACAAGCGAATCCGCGCTGTCACGAAAAGCCGAAAACAGCGTTAACACTTTGTTAAGGAAATAACGTGATCACAAACCACAGGGATCGGCACTACTCACCACAACATGGGCCGAGGTTTTGCGTATGAATGTTTTGATTGTTGAGAGTAACCCCGATCTGGGTCGGGTCTGGCAAAGGCATCTTGAACGACAAGGTGCCGCGGTGACGTTGGTCACTGGTCAAGAGGCTGCAATTCTTGCGCTCTATGGGGCTGAGTTCGATATCATCGTGCTCGATTTGGTGTTAGAGGCGGGCAGCGCGCTGGCGGTCGCAGATTTTGCCAGTTATCGCCGCCCCGAGGCACGGGTGATTTTTGTCACCAATACCACCTTCTTTTCGGACGGGTCGATCTTTGCCCACAGCTCTAACGCTTGCGCTTATGTGCAAAGCGCAACGCCGCCAGAGGATCTGGCGGCGATGGTCGAGCACTACGCAGCGGGTCGCTGACCGCGCCCATGAGGTTCCATGAAGTCCAGCACCGGGTTGGTCGGGATGATGCGATGCGGATTGATGCTTTCGTGGCTATAGTGATAGTGGCGCACGATGTGCTCCAGGTTGACCGTGTGTGCGACGCCCGGCCATTGGTATAGCTCGCGCGTGTAGGCCCACAGGTTCGGATAGTCGATCAGTCGCCGCCGGTTGCATTTGAAATGCAGATGATAGACCGGGTCGAACCGGACCAGAGTGGTAAACAGGCGCCAATCGGCCTCGGTGACGCGATCACCCATCAGATAGCGGCTCTGAGACAGGCGCTGTTCGAGCCAATCCAGAGTATCAAATAGCGGTCCCACCGCACTGTCATAAGCGGTTTGGCTGGTGGCGAAACCGGACTTGTAGACCCCGTTATTGACGTCGGAATAGATGCGAGCGTTGACCTCCTCGATGTCGTCGCGCATCGCCTCGGGCCAATAGTCATCGGTGTTTCCGGTGATGCCATCAAACGCCGAATTGAACATGCGGATGATTTCCGAGCTTTCATTGGAAACGATCGTCTCTTGCCGTTTGTCCCAAAGGATTGGCACAGTTACACGGCCGGAATAGGACGGATCCGCCTTGGTATAGACCTGATGGGCATAATCCAGCCCGTAAAGATCGTCGCCGGTCGCGCCGTTGTCATCCGTCTCGAAGGTCCAGCCTTTATCCAGCATATCCGGATGAACGACCGAAACCGAGATCAGGTCGTTTAGCCCCTTGAGTTCGCGGAAGATGAGGGTGCGATGCGCCCAGGGGCAAGCGTGGCTCACATAGAGGTGATAGCGCCCCGGTTCCGCATTGAACCCACCCTTGCCCGAAGGGCCGGGCGTGCCGTCGGCGGTTAGCCAGTTGCGGAACTGCGCGGCGCTTCGTTTGAACGCGCCACCTGTGGATTTGGTGTCATACCACGTGTCATGCCACTTGCCATCGACCAACAGGCCCATCTGTATTCCTCCGCTTAGCGATTTTTCGAAAGATAGGCGCTTGAGCGCAGTGTTCCTATGCGAGCAGGCGCGCAATTTGCCTGCGTTTGCGCACAGACCATGGCGCGTGCGCCCGCAATACGGTGATGAAGACTGGATTTAAAGTAACCGGTTTCACTAGATTTTTACGATTGAGAGCGCACAATAGTACTCACTGCCGGGGGAGTTTTTTGATGAGTACCTATGTTTCCAAGGAAATAAGCGCTGAACTGGACGCGGCGCGAATCGCGGGCCTGAAGAGGATGAGCCGTCTTCGTGTAGAATTTGGCGACAATACCTTCAAAATTTTAAGATTGTGGAAGGATGGCTTCACGGTTGAGGCTGAAACCACTCCGCAACTGCGCGGTCTGGTCGATATCTATGACGGCGCGCGCCATTTGTACCAATGCCTGATCATCGCGGATGAAGCGCAGGCGGGTGAAATGCGCTATGATTTCAAACGCAGCACTGCCGCAGCCGACAAGGCGCCGCTGGATTTCTACCGCGCGCCGGATGCGCCGATCGCGCTGTTGGGGCACGAGGACTAGGGGCGGATTTTTAGATCAGGATGTGGTCGATCTGTGCGGTTTCGGGAACCATTCCGGCGCGGGCGGACGTGGCCCGTATCGGTGCTACCCAACCCATGCTGCGCTGATCAGGCACAGCACAAGAGTTATCTTTATCGCCCGCCTCACTGCAAATCGGCAAACGCTTGTTTCAGGCGGGCACAGGCGTCCTCCACTCGGCTGCGTTGGGTGGCCAGGTTGAACCGCTCAAAGGTTTCTCCGCCCGCGCCGAAGCCGGGGCCCGATGTGGTGGCGATTTTGGCATCCTGACGCAGGCGGCGAATGAATTCGGGATGGTCCATTCCAGTGCCCGAGAAATCAACCCAGGCCAGATAGGTCGCCTGCAGTGGCATGGACCAAAGACCGGGGATTTCCGCAATCGTTGCATCAAACAGACGGCGGTTGCTGTCCAGATGTACGATCTGCTCGTCGACCCATGCGGCGCCCTCTGGGGTGTAGGCGGCCGTGATCATCGCCACGCCAAGCGCACTGGGGTCGTAGTCCAGCGTCTGGATGCGGTTGCGCATGGCCGCGCGCAATTTGGGATCTGGGATGATCATGTTGCCAGTGCGCTGACCGGCAATGTTGAACGTTTTGGAAGGTGCCGTCAGTGTCACGGTCCAGGGCCGCGCATCCGGGGCGGCCACGTCCATCGGCACAAACGTTTGGCCGGGATAGACCAGGTCATGATGAATTTCATCCGACACCAGAACCAGCCCATTCCGTTCGGCAAAAGCTGCAACGGCGCGCAGCTCATCTGGTGTCCAGACCCGCCCCGAAGGATTCTGAGGCGAACACCACAATAGCATCTTTTCAGATCCGTCCAGCCGCGATTGCGCATCGTCCAGATCCACCCCATAGCTGTCGCCATCGCGCGCCAACGGGCACTCTACCACCCTGCGGCCGGATTTGTTCACCTTGTGCGCAAACTCATGGTAAACAGGCGAAAAGATGACCACTCCGTCGCCCGATTCGGTCCAGACGTCCAGACATAGTGCGATCGCGTTCCCCAACCCCTGTGAAGTCAGAACCCAATCGGTGTCGATGTCCCATCCATGACGGTTTTTCATCCACCACTGGACCGAACTCAGATAGTCCGGGTGCATCCAAGAATAGCCAAAAACCCCATGGTCCGCAGCTTGCCGCACGACATCGACAACACATGGCGCCGTAGGATAATCGGAATCGGCCGTCCACATGGCCAGCCCGTCATCCGGTGAAACGCCGTACAGGCGCTCCATCTTATCCCATTTAGAACTGTTGGTGCCCCGGCGGTCGATCAAGTCGTTGAACGTCATGTTGTCTCCATCTGTCGGACGGAAAGCTAGTCACAATCGTGGCGGGTGCAAGGGGGGCGTTGCGGCGGGGGGCGCGATGGCCTAAATCAACGACATGAAACGCTCAATTCTTATTCACCCCGATCCGCGCTTGAAAAAAGTTTGCGCCCCCGTTGCTGACCTGACGGATGAACTGCGCAAACTGGCTGATGACATGCTGGAGACAATGTACGACGCTCCTGGTATCGGGCTGGCTGCACCGCAGATTGGCATCCTGGATCGGTTGATCGTGTTGGATTGCGTCAAGGAAGAGGGCGAGGCACCGCGCCCCCTGATCATGTTCAACCCCGAGATCGTGGCCTCTTCGGACGAAACAAATGTTTATGAAGAAGGCTGCCTGTCGATTCCCGAACAATATGCCGAAGTCACCCGTCCCAAAGTGGTGGAGGTGGCTTGGATGGATCGTGACGGTAACGCACAGCAAGAAACGTTTGATGACCTTTGGGCGACCTGCGTGCAGCATGAGATCGACCACCTGAACGGTAAGCTGTTCATCGACTATCTCAAGCCGCTGAAACGCCAGATGATCACGCGTAAGATGCAGAAGTTGAAACGCGAAAAGGCCCGCGCATGACCGTTCGCACCTGCCTGCCTTGGCCCGACAAACGCCTGCGGACCAAGGCCGAGGACGTGGCTGAGATTACCGATGAAATCCGCGCCATCTGGGACGACATGATCGACACGATGGAGGCGATGCCTGGTGTTGGTCTTGCGGGCCCTCAGATCGGAGTGATGTTGCGGCTGGCCGTGGTGGATGGCTCGACCGAGCGTGGGCGTGCGGTACGGTTGGCGAACCCGGAAATCCTGCACAGCTCGATTGAACTGCGCGAGCATGATGAAGCCAGCCCGAACCTTCCCGGCGTGTCTGCCAAGGTGAAACGCCCCCGTGCGGTGACGGTGAAATTCCTGAACGAACAGGGCATGATCGATCGACGTGACTTTGTGGGGATTGAGGCCACCAGCGTGCAGCACCAGATCGACCACTTGAACGGTCGGATGTATTTCGACCGTCTCAGCAAGGTCAAACGCGATATTCTGCTGCGCAAAGCCAGAAAGCAGGGGTAGAAATGCGCATCATTTTCATGGGAACGCCCGATTTCTCGGTGCCGGTGCTGGACGCGCTGGTCGAAGCCGGGCATGAGATCGCCGCTGTTTACTGCCAACCACCACGCCCAGCAGGGCGGGGTAAGAAAGACCGGCCAACCCCTGTTCATGCACGGGCCGAAGCGCTTAGCTTTGATGTTCGTCACCCGGTGTCATTAAAGTCGATCGAAGAACAAGAAGCCTTCGCAGCGCTGAAAGCGGATGTGGCCGTTGTCGTTGCCTATGGTCTGCTGTTGCCGCAACCTGTTCTGGATGCGCCCAAACAGGGGTGTCTGAATATTCATGCCAGCCTTTTACCGCGCTGGCGCGGCGCCGCGCCGCTGCAGCGCGCAATCATGGCGGGGGACGCTCAGACCGGCGTCTGCATCATGCAAATGGAGGCCGGACTGGATACCGGGCCGGTCCTTTTGCGACGTGCCACCGATATCGGGACACAGGAAACCACGGCGCACCTGCATGACAGACTGTCAGAAATGGGTGCAGCGATGATTGTGGAAACGTTGGACACCTTATCGGACCTGACACCGGAACCTCAGCCCGAGGACGGAGTGACCTACGCGGCAAAGATCGACAAGTCCGAGGCGCGTGTCGACTGGACCCGCCCAGCCGTCGAGGTCGACCGGCAAATCCGGGGCCTGTCCCCCTTTCCCGGCGCCTGGACCGAGATTGGAGGCGAGCGTATCAAGCTGTTGGCCTCTCGGTTGGCAGTGGGGCAGGGGCAGCCGGGTGAGCTGTTGGATGATACCCTCCGCGTTGCCTGTGGCGATGGCGCGATTGACCTATTGCGCTTGCAGCGGGCTGGGAAAGCAGCGCAGGATGCAGCAACTTTCCTAAGGGGTTGGCCAGTCGCAGCTGGGACCAATTTAACGCTGGGGTAAAGTAGATGTTCATGGTCTTGATGGGTACGGTGGTTATCGCTAGCATTGTAGGATATCTGTCTGAGAAGACGGGATTTACCCACAATGGGTATCTGCCCTCAATCATCATTTGTGTGGGCGGAGCGTGCCTGTTTTACTTTGTCCGGATCATGTTCGGCATTAGCTTTGGCCCACCTGGCTTTGATGCCGTGCTGTCCTCGATTGGTGCGCTCATCATCGTTCCGACTCATTGGAGGAAATAACGTGCCCGTCATCGCCCTGATCATCATCGGAGCTGCAGCCGGGTTTCTGGCGACCCGCCTGGTGCGGATCGAGGCGGACATACCCACAACCATGCTGATCGGCATTGTCGGCGCATTGGTGGGCGGGTTTATCCTGCGCGCGTTGATTGCCGTGGCGGGCTGGCTGTCGGGTTTTGTTGGCGCGGTTCTTGGCGCTTTGTTGGTGATCTGGATCTGGCAGAGATATCTGCGTCGCTGACCCCTTGACCTTTCGGGTCGAACCCGGCCAGATCGCCAGGAATTTCTATCCGAAAGGCGCCCCATGTCGCATGACTTGAACCTTGGTGATGTTGCCCTGATGGGCGTTCCGCTGGACCTACATTCTTCGTTCCTGCAGGGGCCTGCCTTTGCGCCGGGCCGCATTCGTGAGGCACTGCATTCCGGAGCTGCCAACCTGACTGCCGAAGACGGCACCGATCTGGGCGCGACCGACCGGTTTAAGGATACCGGCGATCTGGACGTGTTCGAAATGATTGGACAGGAACCCATCGACCGGATCGAGGCCGGGGCCGCCGAGCGTATCGCAACCGGCGCGCGGCTGTTGTCGCTGGGGGGCGATCACTCGGTCGCGTATCCGCTGATCAAGGCGCATTCAGAGCGGTATGAGGGGCTGAACATCCTTCATATCGACTCGCACCCTGACCTTTACGACAGTCAGCAGGTCGGCCCGCTGGGTCACGGTTGCCCCTTCGCGCGGGTGATGGAGACGTGCCAGATCAACCGTCTGGTGCAGGTCGGTATCCGCACCATGAACAAGCATCAGCAGGAACAGGCCGACAAGTTCGGCGTCGAAGTCATCGACATGCAAAGCTGGAGCCCGGATCTTGAGATCAGCTTTGACGGCCCTGTTTACCTTTCGCTGGATCTGGACGCGCTGGACCCGGCCTTTGCGCCCGGTGTTTCGCATCACGAGCCCGGTGGGCTGAGCACGCGTGAGGTGGTAAACCTGATCCACCGTTTCAAGGGCCAGTTGGTTGGCGCGGATATCGTCGAGCTGAACCCTCACCGCGATCCCTATGGCATCACCGCGATGGTGGCGGCGAAATTTGTCAAGGAAATCGGCGGGCGTCTGTTGTCGCGCTGACCCTACCGCGCGTCACATTGGGCGGCTGATCCCAGACGGGGTGCGCCACCCGTGGTCATGTCGAACCGGTCAGCCTCTGCCGCGTTCATCCAATGCATCCCTTCGGACGGGGCCGCGTCCAACGTGTACCAGTAGAACGCCTCATCCACGCCGATATCTTCGAAATAGTCCAGATATCGGTCATGTTCCGGGTCGTCCTTGGGGATTTCGGTGGCGACGATGTTCCAGCCGCCCCAACTGTGGACGCCGACGCAGGCTCCGGGCTCTAGCACGCGGCGCTTCCCTGCCAGAAACAGGTCGGTTCCGCCCGAAGCGATCAGCCCGTCTGAGGGCACAATCGTATCGAACCCCTGCTCGTGGACCACGCGGGAAAAAACCACATTCGCGTCGTCATCCATCGAGCCTTCAATATAGCTTAGCACCAGTGTTTTTGCGTCGGGGTTTCGCTGGATTACCTCAAGAAACGCATCCAGCGTCGTATGGTCGATAGTACCTGTGGCCACGATTTGATCTCCCTGCGCGGCAAACTGCATGGGGTCATATTGTTGACCGCAGCCAGCGAGGGCGGCGAGTCCGGCGATGACGGTACAAAATGCAGGTTTCATGCGTAGAGGCCCTATTCAAACACGCGGTGGGCGGCTTTTGTAGACAGGCAGTTTCCAACCAAACAGCAATGACCCCGCCCTCAAGGCCCAGCAGACCAGCGCACAAGACGCCAGAACGGCCAGATCGTCCAGCCCAAGGCGGCTGGCGGCAACGGCGGTCAGCGCCCCCGCAAAGGCGCACGAGACGTAAAGTTCGCCCTGTTTCAGCACCAGAGGCACTTCGTTGCAGACCACATCGCGCATCAACCCGCCCAGACATCCGGTGCTGATCCCCATCAGCACGACGACCACGCCCGATTGCCCCAGCGACAAAGCGGTGGCCGATCCGGCTGCGACGGCGATTGACAGCGCAAAACTGTCCAGCCAGATCAGCCAGTTATAGCGGCTTTCCACCAGATGTGCGGTGAAGAACACCAATACGGCGGCGGCCACTGCGATCAGGATGTAATCCGGTTGTCCGACCCAGAAAACCGGGTCGCGGTTTAGCAGCAAATCACGGACAGTGCCGCCACCCACGGCGGTCAGGCTGGCGATAAAGGCAAAGCCCACCAGATCTAGCTGCGCCCGACTGGCCACCAGCGCCCCGGTCAGTGCGAACACAAGAACCGAGGCATAGTCGAGCAGCGCCAGCCAGCTCATGCCTGTGTCTTTTTTGGCTTGAACGGTGCCATGCCAGCGCGGGCCAGTTCATCGGCCTTTTCGTTTTCAGGATGGCCCGCGTGGCCTTTGACCCATTCCCAGGTCACGTCATGACGAGTTTGTGCCTCGTCCAGCCTCTGCCACAGATCTACATTCTTGACAGGCTTCTTATTCGAGGTTTTCCAACCGTTCCGCTTCCACCCGAAAATCCACCCCGTGACGCCGTTTTTCACATAGGCGCTGTCTGTCACAACGGTGATCTTCGAGGCCCGGTCCAACGTTTCGAGCGCGCTGATCGCGGCCAGCAGCTCCATCCGATTGTTTGTGGTCTCGGCCTCGCCGCCGTTGAGTTCCCGCTCTTTCAGGACATTGTCGCCATCCATCGCGCGCAAAAGCACGCCCCAGCCGCCGGGGCCCGGATTACCGGAACATGCGCCGTCGGTATAGGCAAACAGCTCAGGCATGGGCCAACACCAGAATGAAACCATCATACGAACCCGCAAGGCCCGCACCCACGCCCGTGGTGATCCAGTCGATGGTGAATCCGGTCTGGGACAGCGCTTCTTCGATTTCAGTCTGCGAGAAATAGGTGTAACGGCGGTCCAGATCGTCGCGATGTTCACCAGTCCCGAGTTTTAACCCCAGAAAAAAGACTCCTGCGGGTTTCAGCGCCTTGTGAATGGCTGACAGGTGTCGGGGGAAATCGGCGCGAGGGGCATGTAACAGCGAGAAACTTGCGTAGACTCCATCATACTCGGCCTCTTCGGTCACGTCGTCGAACGTCCCCAGATGAGCGTCCACACCGTTTTCACGCGCGTGTTCGACAAAAGCGGGTGTGGCGTCGATGGCGCGGACGCGCAGACCTTGCCGATGCAGAAAGGCGCTGTCCGATCCCGGGCCTGCCCCGAGATCCAGTACGTGTCCGCCTTCCACGACCGCTTCTGCAAAGGCCATGCGGGCTTCGATCTGTTCAGGGGGTAGGGGAACACTGAGGTAATCAGCGACGCGCGAGGAATAGGCGTCAATCGTTCTTTTGTCGGTCACAAGTATACTCCAACGGCAAGGCAGACCAGAACGACGGCTGTCAGCAACATGCGCAGACGCATCCACCAAACCGGCGTCAGTCGCCAGTATGAGAACACAGCGTCCAGCAAAAGTAACCCGGCAAAGCCCCACAACAGGTTGGTAGCTGCCGCGAGGGGTCCACCGCCCGTTTTGAAAAAGGCCCAAAGCGCGGGGAGAACGGACAACAGATAGCAGGTCGCAGCCTTACTGCCCGATGTCTTCGTCGCAAACCCCCACAAAACGCCAGACATAAAGCTGAGGATGATCGAGCCGTAGAACAGCTGAACGTAAGGCCCCACGAAACGGGGACCCAGCGCCTGTGTGCCCCAGGCATGCAGATCATCGTTCAAGTAAGTAAGCGTCCCCCAGACGAAGGGGATCAACCCGGCCAGCCCCAGAACCAAAGGGGCGCGTGGAATACCGTTCATGCCGGTTCGCGCAAAACGCGCGGGACTTTGAATTCGACGTTTTCAACCGCTGTTTCGACCAATTCGACTTTTACATCAAAATGATCTCGGAATGCGTCGATCACTTCATTCACCAAGACCTCGGGAGCAGACGCACCAGCAGTGATCGCGACCGAGGAAATCCCTTCCAAAGCGCGCCAGTCGATATCTGTCGAACGTTGTACCAGTTGCGCATAGTTACACCCGGCGCGTGCGGCAACTTCGACCAGTCGACGTGAATTGGACGAATTGGGCGCCCCCACAACCAACAGCGCATCGGATTTGGGGGCCACAGCTTTGACAGCTTCCTGCCTGTTCGTGGTCGCGTAGCAAATGTCTTCTTTGTGTGGGCTGACAATGGCTGGAAACCGCGCCTGTAGCGCTGCGATGATGTCCTTGGTATCATCAACGGACAGGGTCGTTTGCGTTACAAAGGCCAGCTTGTCGGGATCGCGCACGGCGACGGTGGCGACGTCCTCGACGGTTTCGACCAGTAGGACCTCGCCCTCGGGCAGTTGCCCCATGGTGCCGACAGTTTCGGGGTGTCCTTTGTGACCGATCATGATCATCTGCAACCCGGCTTCGGCATGGCGCTGCGCTTCGACATGGACTTTGGACACCAGCGGACAGGTCGCGTCGACATAGATCATCTCGCGCTGGGCAGCCGCTGCAGGTACCGATTTAGGAACGCCATGGGCCGAAAAAATTACCGGCCGGTCATCGGGGCATTCATCCAGTTCTTCGACGAACACCGCACCTTTTTCACGCAGCCCGTCCACCACGAATTTGTTGTGCACGATCTCATGACGCACATAGACCGGAGCGCCCCATTTCTGTAGCGCCATTTCCACAATCTTAATCGCCCGGTCTACACCGGCGCAGAACCCACGCGGTGCTGCCAGATACAGCGTCAGGGATGGCTTTGTCATGTCACGTTCTCCTTAAGGCCACAGGTAGGTCTTTTCCTCGCCATGGTCCAGACAGGACAGTGTCATTCATCTGACATGAATCAGTGCTATCAAACAGATGTTTCATCACCTGTTTCTAGTTTAAGACGCGCGGTCAGGGCATCAACCCTGACCGCGTTCTTTATCTTTTGGTGTTTGGCGCGTGTTACTGACCGCTTGCAGCCACGCTGCGCGGTTCCATCGGAATGTCACGCGGCGGGCGGCCGATCACATCGCGCAGGTCTTCAAGCTCGATGAAGTTGTCGGCCTGGCGCCGCAACTCGTCCGAGATCATCGGAGGCTGGCTGCGAATAGTCGACACAACTGAAACGCGCACGCCCTGACGTTGCAGACTTGCTATCAGCGGGCGGAAGTCCCCATCGCCCGAAAACAACACGATGTGATCAACGCGCGGTGCCAGTTCCATGGCATCGACGGTCAGTTCGATATCCATGTTTCCTTTGACTTTCCGACGCCCCATGCTGTCGGTGTATTCTTTCGCCGGTTTTGTCACCATGGTGAAGCCGTTGTAATGCAGCCAGTCTACCAGGGGGCGGATGGGCGAATACTCGTCATTTTCCAAAAGCGCTGTGTAGTAAAAAGCACGAAGCATCTTCCCGCGGCGCATGAATTCCTGACGCAGCAGTTTGTAGTCGATGTCAAATCCAAGTGCTTTCGCGGCCGCATAAAGATTCGAGCCGTCGATGAACAGCGCTAGCCGTTCGTCTTTATAAAACATAAATAGGTCCTTCCGGTATCTACCAGAACGCCGGGTGTTACGTGAGTGAGCTAGGAAATTGGCGGCGCGCTGATACGCCTATAATTAGGGCATTTAATGTGTATCGCAAGTATGCAATTCGCCGAATATAGGGAATAGTATGTGCAAATTTACGTCAGAATCGGTCATTGCATTGGGTGCAAATCTCAATTTGAGAGGCTGCGGACCCAAGGTGACACTAGAACAGGCAATTGACGCAATTTCACGTCAGGGCTTGGTGATTCGCGCCGTCAGCCGATTCTACGAGACCCCCTGTTTTCCAGCGGGTGCTGGACCGGATTACGTGAACGCGGCTGTTTTGGTCGAAACGGACAAGTCAGCTGCAGACTTGTTGCAACTGCTGCATGAGCTCGAACACGAATTCGGGCGCGAACGAATACAGCGCTGGGGGATGCGGACGTTGGATCTGGATCTGGTTTGTTTCGGCGACCAAGTGCTTCCGGATACATCAACCTATAACCAATGGCGGACGCTGCCGTCGCAGGAACAGATGCAGCAGGCGCCGGACCAGTTGATCCTGCCGCATCCGCGTCTTCAGGATCGCGCCTTCGTGCTGGTGCCAATGGCTGATGTCGCCCCGGATTGGTGCCATCCCGTGCTGGGTCTGACGGTCCGGGAAATGGTGGCAGCCCTGCCGGTCGACGATATTGCCGCCGTCACCCCTTTGTGATCGGAGCATTTGCGGCATTTCCTGCTTGTCAAGGCAGGGATTCGCCCTTAGATAAACCTCTTCCTGACATGGATTCAGTAACGGAGAGCGCCCCATGGCCCGCGTGACGGTAGAAGATTGCGTAGACAAGGTACAAAACCGGTTCGAGCTGGTGATGCTTGCCGCCCATCGTGCGCGTGAGATTTCCGCAGGTGCTGCGATCACTGTGGACCGCGACAATGACAAAAACCCGGTTGTGTCGCTGCGCGAAATCGCCGACGAAACCCAAAGCGCCGATGAACTGCGCGAGCGCCTGATCGAGGCCAACCAGACCCAGATCGAGGTTGATGAGCCCGAAGAGGATCAGATGGCGCTGCTGATGGGTGCGGAATCCGACAAGCCTGCAGATGATGACATGTCCGAAGAGAAGCTGCTGCGCGCTCTGATGGAGGCTCAAGGCCAGGGGTAATCCCCAAAAACGAAGGTGCGGACCGGATGATTTCTGCTGAAGACCTGATTGCGCTGGTCCGCAACTACAACCCCAAGACAAATGCTGACCGCATTGCCCGTGCCTATGAGTTCGGAAGCCAGATGCATGAGGGTCAGTTCCGTCACTCTGGCGAACCCTATTTCACCCATCCTGTCGCCGTTGCCGCCATCCTGACCGAACAGCGTCTGGATGATGCCACGATCATTACCGCACTGCTGCATGACACGATCGAGGATACCAAGGCCAATTACGGCAAGGTGTCCGAGCTGTTCGGGGATGAAGTGGCCAAGCTGGTCGATGGCGTCACCAAGCTGACCAACCTGCAGCTGTCCAGCAGGGAAACCAAACAGGCCGAGAACTTCCGCAAGCTGTTCATGGCCATGTCCAAAGATTTGCGGGTCATTCTGGTCAAGCTGGCAGACCGTTTGCACAACATGCGCACGATCAAGGCGATGCGCCCCGAAAAACAGGTTCAAAAAGCGCGCGAGACGATGGATATCTACGCGCCACTTGCGGGCCGTATGGGGATGCAGTGGATGCGCGAAGAGCTGGAGGATCTGGCCTTCCGCGTGCTGAACCCCGAAGGTCGGCAGTCGATCATCCGGCGGTTTATCACTCTGCAACGGGAAACCGGCGATGTGATTCATCGGATCACTGGTGATATGCGCCTTGAATTGGACAAGGCTGGGATCGAAGCCGAGGTGTTCGGCCGAGCCAAAAAACCCTATTCGATCTGGCGCAAGATGCAGGAAAAGGATCAGGGCTTTTCGCGTCTGTCCGATATCTATGGCTTCCGCATTATCACTCAGACAGAGGAAGACTGCTATAGGACCCTTGGCGCGATCCACCAACGCTGGCGCGCAGTGCCGGGACGGTTCAAGGACTATATCAGCCAGCCAAAATCGAACGGATACCGTTCGATTCACACCACCGTGTCGGGGCGGGATGGCAAACGGGTCGAAGTTCAGATCCGTACTCGCCAGATGCACGACGTGGCCGAGACGGGTGTGGCTGCGCACTGGTCGTACCGCGACGGGGTGCGGTCCGAAAACCCCTTTGCCGTGGACCCGGCAAAGTGGATCGCCAACTTGACCGAGCAGTTCGACAGCGAGGATGATCACGAAGATTTCCTCGAAGCCGTCAAGCTTGAGATGTATTCCGACCAGGTGTTCTGCTTCACGCCCAAGGGCGATGTTGTGAAACTGCCGCGTGGGGCGACACCAATCGATTTCGCTTATGCGATCCACACGCGGATTGGCCATGCTTGTGTCGGGGCCAAGGTGGACGGTATCCGAGTGCCGCTGTGGACCCGGATCAAGAACGGTCAATCGGTCGATGTTATCACGGCCGACGGACAGACCCCGCAGGTCACATGGCTTGAGATTGCGGTCACTGGCAAAGCCCGCACTGCCATCCGGCGCGCCTTGCGTGAAGTCGACCGCGAGCGTTTCATCAAATTGGGCAAGGAACTGGCGCGCTCGGGGTTCGAACATGTGGGCCGAAAGGCGACGGACAAGGCGCTGGACACGGCCGCCAAGCATTTGCGTCTGAAGGACCGACACGAATTGTTGGCTCGTTTGGGCAGTGCCGAACTGACGGCCCATGACGTGGTCAGCGCCGTTTATCCAGAGCTTACGCAGGATGAAGGGGACGCGATCCCCCTGCGCCGCGCTGTGATTGGTCTTGAGCCGGGTCAGAAATTCGACCGGGCGCCATGTTGTCAGCCCCTGCCGGGAGAGCGGATTGTCGGCATCACCTATCGTGGCAAAGGGGTGGTGGTGCATGCCATCGATTGTGACCGCCTGACCGAGTTTGAAGGCGAACCCGAGCGTTGGGTGGACTTGCATTGGCACACTGGCACCCATCCGGCGGTCTATGGCGCGACGCTGGATCTGACCATTGGCAATGATGCGGGCGTACTGGGGCGTATTTGCACATTGATCGGTGAGAAAAAGGCCAATATCTCGAACCTTGAATTCGTCGACCGGAAACCGGATTTTTACCGTCTTCTGATCAATGTCGAACTGCGCGACCTTGAACAGCTTCATTCTTTGATGCTGATGCTTGAGGCCGAAAGCGATGTTGCTGCGGTCGAACGCTACAGAGACAGGACCAAGACCGCCGTGGCGGCTGGCTGAGAAGGGGTGATCAGGAGTGGTTTTCAAGCGCCGAGATCGACGCTCGCCTGTCCAGATCGCATCTGAATTCGTCTACCCCCGTGGCGGATGGACCCGCGCGTTCCACTATGTCAAACACCGCGTCCGCCGGTTGCCGGACTCCCCTGAACGCATCGCACGCGGTATCGGGGCAGGGGTGTTCGCAGCGTTTACTCCGTTCTACGGGTTGCATTTCGTCGTGGCTGCGTTGGCGGCGCGTTTGATCAACGGCAATATTCTGGCTGCGCTGAGCGGAACGTTTTTCGGAAACCCGCTAACTTACGTTCCGATTGGTGTCATCTGCCTTCAGGCCGGTCATTTCATTTTGGGAACCGAGTTTCAGGAGGGCGACACCCATGGCCTTATGGGTAAGTTTGCCGACGCGCTGGGCGACCTCAAGGATAACTTCATTGCCATTTTCACTGATCGCATGGCTGATTGGTCCGGGTTGCGGATATTCTATGACGAGGTGTTCTTTCCCTACCTGATAGGGGGCATTTTGCCCGGTTTGCTGGCCGGGGCGATCTGCCACTATCTGAGCCTGCCTTTGATCCGAACCTACCAGCAGCGGCGTCGAGCCAAGATCAAAGCGAAATTTGACGAAATCCGCCGTTTGGCAGAATCCAAGCCTGCCGTTTCAGTTTCAAAACCACTAGGCTCGAGCCAGAATTCGGCAAAGGAATCAAGCGATGTCTGACAATCCCCTGCGTTTGGGCGTGAATATCGACCACGTGGCCACCGTGCGCAATGCGCGTGGCGGGGCGTACCCTGACCCTCTGCGCGCCGCCAAACTGGCCGAAGAGGCCGGGGCTGATGGCATTACAGCCCATCTGCGCGAAGATCGCCGTCATATATCGGACGCAGATATCGACGGGTTGATGGAGGTTCTGTCGGTCCCGTTGAACTTTGAGATGGCCGCGACGCCCGAGATGCAGCAGATCGCCCTGCGGCACAAACCGCATGCGGTTTGCATCGTTCCCGAAAAGCGCGAGGAACGGACGACCGAAGGCGGTTTGGAAGTCGCGCGCGAAGAAAACAAGCTGGCCCATTTTATCGCCCCCCTGCGCGACGTGGGTTGCCGCGTGTCCATTTTCATCGCTGCCGACCAGCGCCAGATCGAAGCCGCGCATCGCATCGGTGCCGAGGTGATCGAACTGCATACCGGTGCTTATTGCGACGCCGTCTCCGAGGGCCACACAGACGTAGCCAATCAAGAGCTGGACAGCCTGCGTGAGATGTCCGCGTTTGCCCATTCGCTTGGGCTGGAAGTCCACGCGGGCCATGGTCTGACCTATGACACCGTGCAACCCGTCGCGGCTTTCCCTGAGGTGCGCGAGTTGAACATCGGTCATTTCTTGATCGGCGAGGCTATCTTTCGCGGCCTGACCCCGGCGATTGCCGAGATGCGACGGCTGATGGATGAGGCGCGGGCAGTCGTCTGATCGCAAAGGTAACGCTATGGATTCGAACAATTTGTGGCGCTACAGCGTCTTGCTTGTCCAAGTCCGGTTTTTAATGCCGATCGCTATTGTCGTTCTGTGGCATGTGACCGGGCTCAATTTAGCAAATGTGGAGATACCCTTCCTGTCTGCGATTGCCGCAGCGATGATAACGGGATGCGGCATAGCGCGGTCGATGGGCCGAATGCCGCACTTGCGCGAGGTGCTGGTCTTTGCGGTTGCGGGGACCGTGATATTCATGATCGTGAACGCTGCGGCCTATCTGATTTTGGCGATCAGCAATATCGGACCGGTCGATACGTCGCTTCTGATGTATTGGCACAGAGGTGGCTATATGGGCGGCCTTATGCTGTATCTGGCGATTTTTGCTTTCTTCGCCAACAGCGTTCTATTCTATCTGTCGACCAAAATGGAACTCAGGGCGATTGCCAGACGGCGTAGCAAAGAAAGCGCGATATGATCCTAGGCATCGGCACAGACCTCGCGAATATCGAGCGTATTCAGGGTACGCTCGACCGGTTCGGTGACCGGTTCCGCAACCGCGTTTTCACCGACACCGAACAGCGCAAGGCCGAACGTCGCCATGACACGGCTGGCACCTATGCCAAGCGCTGGGCCGCGAAAGAGGCGTGCTCTAAGGCTTTGGGCACCGGCCTACGCATGGGCATCGCGTGGAAGGACATGGCCGTCACCAACCTGAACACCGGCCAGCCGGTCATGCATGTCACCGGCTGGGCCGCCGAGCGCCTGCGCGAGATGACCCCCGAAGGCCATGAGGCGATCATCCACGTCACCCTGACCGACGACCACCCTTGGGCGCAGGCTTTCGTGGTGATTGAAGCGCGCGCCATCACGAACGCAGCGGCCAGCCTTGACTAACCTCTCTGCGCCCCGCATGTAGCACCCCAACAAACCAAGGACCGGAGAGCAGTATGGCCGAGGACGTCAAAACCGGAAATCCCGTGTGGGAGACGATTAAAACCATCGTCTACGCATTGCTGATCGCAGGCGTTTTCCGGACACTGTTTTTTCAACCCTTCTGGATTCCGTCGGGCTCGATGAAACAGACCCTGCTGATCGGGGATTTCCTGTTCGTAAACAAGATGGCCTATGGTTATTCCTACGCCTCGTGCCCTAGTCTGATCATTCCCAGTGTTGGCCTGAATATCGATGCCGAGGATGTTTGCGGCTGGATGTCGGGGGACGATAACTCGCGCCTTTGGGCCGGCGATCCTGAACGCGGGGATGTCATCGTCTTCCGTCACCCTGTTACAGGGCGTGATTTCATCAAACGCCTGATTGGTTTGCCCGGTGATCGTATCCAGATCCGCGAAGGCCAGATCATCCTGAACGGTACGCCTGTTCCACAGCAACCGGATGGTGTTTTCACTGAAACCGCTTTGCCACAGGGGCCGCAAGGTCTTCGTCCGCGATGTGAAAACGGCCCGGTCGGGATTGGGGCGATTTGTGAAAAGTCCCGGACGATCGAAACGTTGCCAAACGGCGTCTCTTACGACGTACTCAATATCGGCAAACAGGGATCCGACAACACCGGGATCTACACTGTTCCCGAAGGTCACTATTTCTTCATGGGCGACAACCGTGACAATTCCAGCGACAGCCGTCTGCCGCAATCTGCGGGTGGCGTGGGCTATGTGCCTTACGAAAACCTGATTGGTCGCGCAGATCGGATCATGTTCTCTTCCGCTGGCCGGTCGATGCTGTTCTTCTGGACCTGGCGGAGTGACCGGTTCTTCAAGGCGGTCAAGTGAAGCTTTCGGCTGAGATAAAGTCTTTTCAGCATCGGTTGGGCTACACGTTTTCCAACCCTGAGCTGCTTGTTCGCGCGCTGACTCATGGCTCAGTCTCGTCCTCAACCCGTCCGGATAATCAGCGGTTAGAGTTTTTGGGCGACCGTGTATTGGGGTTGGTTATGGCTACGGCCCTGCTAGAGGCCGACAAAAAGGCAACTGAGGGTCAACTCGCTCCGCGATTCAATGCGTTGGTCCGAAAAGAAGCCTGCGCCGATGTCGCCCGACAGATCGACCTCGGAGCGGTTCTGAAACTGGGCCGATCTGAGATGCTGTCGGGTGGCCGTCGAAAACAGGCACTTCTGGGCGACGCGATGGAGGCGGTCATCGCCGCAATCTACCGCGATGCCGGGTTCGAAGCGGCACGAGACGTGATCATTGCTTTGTGGGGCGATCGCATCCATTCGGTCGAAGCGGATGCGCGCGATGCCAAAACGTCTCTTCAGGAATGGGCGCAGGCACGCGGCCAGAAACCTCCGTCTTACATTGAGGTCAAACGCAGCGGACCCGATCACGCCCCGGTATTCACGATCGCCGCGCGTTTGCAGGACGGTACAGAGGCGCAAGCCACTGCCGGATCAAAGCGCCAGGCAGAACAGGCCGCAGCTAAATCGCTACTCGATCAGTTAACGAAATAGCATATCCCTTTGGCGAGGAGGCTGGCTCCCTCTGGATCGGATTGGCGCAAACAATTCGAAATTGAAACGACCTGATACCACCCGACCTGACAGCCGATTATCCAGTGATGAGACGCCTCATTCTTAGGGGCCGCGACGCCTCCTTTGGCAAGCACCGGAAACTCTAGCCAGATCAGGTCTGCCAACGTCGACAACCAATCCGGATGAGCCCGCTTTCTTACCCACAGCTGCTCTGACGGTGCTTTCTCTCCAAGAGAAGTGCAAACCCGCTATGAGACAAAACCCTCTGGCCCGCGAAGTCTTTCTGCTATAGGGGTGCGCACTTGCAAACAGGATCGCAGTACACATGACCACACGCGCCGGATTTATCGCCCTGATCGGAGAGCCCAACGCGGGCAAATCCACCCTTCTGAACCGCATGGTTGGGGCCAAAGTCTCGATCGTGACGCATAAGGTGCAGACCACGCGTGCGCGCATTCGCGGCGTCGCGATGGAGGGCGAGGCCCAGTTGGTCTTTGTTGACACGCCGGGCCTTTTCAAGCCACGCCGCAGGCTGGACCGCGCCATGGTCGCTGCCGCCTGGGGGGGCGCAGCTGATGCAGATGTCGTGGTCTTAATGGTCGAAGCTCATCGTGGTATCACCGAAGGAGTCGAACGCATTCTGGAAGGTTTGGACGAGATCGGGCAAGGCCGCACCGTCGCCCTGGCCATCAACAAGATCGACAAAGTACCATCCGAGAAACTGCTGACCCTAACCAGCGACCTGAACGCACGCTATCCGTTTGCTGAAACCTTCATGATCTCAGCCGAAAAAGGCCACGGGGTTGAAGACCTGCGCAAATGGCTGGCGGGCGAGCTGCCCGAAGGGCCTTGGCTCTACCCAGAGGATCAAATTGCCGATCTGCCCCTGCGCATGATCGCCGCCGAAATGACGCGCGAGAAACTGACCCTGCGCCTGCATCAGGAACTGCCCTATCAGCTGACCGTCGAGACCGAGAACTGGGAAGAGCGCAAGGACGGATCCGCCAAAATCGATCAGGTCATCTATGTTATGCGCGACGGCCACAAGGGTATCGTTCTGGGCAAACGTGGCGAAACGATCAAGGCGGTTAGTCAGGCTGCGCGCGCCGAGCTGGAAGAGTTTCTTGATCGCAAAATTCACCTGTTCCTTCAGGTCAAAGTGCGTCCAAATTGGCTTGAGGAATCTGAGCGTTACTCGGAAATGGGTTTGGATTTCAAAGACGGCAACGCATGAGCGGGACGAAGAAATCTCGCCGGAAATTGTTGGCGCCTTTGCTAAGGAGCGCGCAATGACCCGGCTGACGGCGGAATTTTGGGTTCACGCCTACTTGGCCCGCCTGCGGTTTCAAGAAATTCCTGCCTTTGTGGTTGCCCACGGTGATGACACGGCCGGTGCGGTACTGATCAAACTTAATACTCTGGATGGGCAGGCCGTCGCGTTCCAGCGCAGTTTTGATCTGATGAGTGGGGAGCGCAAATGGGTCGAACTATCCGCTGGTCCCGAGGCCGACGTGGATGGGGCGATTACAAAACAACGCAGTTTTGATCCAGACCTTTGGGTGGTCGAGGTCGAAGATCGACAGGGGCGGCATTTGTTGGGAGAAGACGGGTTAGAGTAATTGCCCGCCTCACTTAAAAGCTGAAAAGACTGCAACTTCTGTCCGGTATTTCTGTAAGACCTGATTTTAGAATCTCACGTTTTATTGATCCGACGCGCCGCGCCCCCCGTAGTTACAGCACATGTCTACCAAAAAGGGGAAATTTATGAAGATTTTAACAATCACTGCAGCCGCGGCTGTCGCACTGGGTACTGTTGCAATGGCAGATCCGGGAAAGAGCAAGGGAAAAGGAAATAACGATCAGGCTCAGGCAATGTCAGGCGCACTGCAAGGGAACCGTGGATTTGCGAGTGTCGCCGCAGATGTAAGCGGCAAAAACGCATTGGGCAAAGGTCTGTCGGGTTGGGGTAACGCCGGTAGTTCTTTGGATGACGGAAACAGCGTCAGTGGTAGAATCACAAGCGACGACGATTGATGAAATGGGGCGTCGGCTTAAGTTGGCGCCCCTGCTTTAGACGACCGATCAGAAAAGCCTTTATCAACCACCGATGAATAGTGCTTTTGCCGACGAAGTCGCTGCTCATTATCAACAAACAACTTGTGTTGGGCGTTATCTTTGGATTTTCTACCTACATTCTGAGACAAACGGCGGCAATGTGGACTGGCGCGATCACGGTATACTTCTGACCACACGCCGACATGGTGAGACAGCGGCGATCATCGAGGTCTTCACCGAAATCCACGGACGTCATGCCGGGGTTGTGCGCGGTGGGACCAGTCGGAAAATTGCGCCGATCCTGCAGCCGGGAGCGCAGCTAGACGTGCTTTGGCGCGCGCGGCTCGAAGAGCATATAGGCACGTTTCAAGTCGAACCCCTGCGTTCTCGTGCAGCGGCGGCGTTTTCGGGGCGGCTGGCACTGGCGGGATTAAACGCGGTCGTGGCACTTTTGGCCTTCTGCCTTCCCGAACGGGAACCGCACCCAGTCATCTACAAACAAACCGAACAGTTGATGGACCTGCTGGGGCAGGATGATGTATGGCCGCTGGCCTACTTGCGATGGGAATTGGCCATGCTTGAAGAGTTGGGCTTTGGTCTTGATCTGACCGCTTGCGCAGTTACCGGGGCGGTCGAAGATCTGATCTATGTCTCTCCGAAATCGGGCCGCGCGGTTAGTGAGAAAGGGGCGGGGGAATGGGCGGATAAGCTGTTGCCACTGCCCCCATGTCTGCGCGGCGAGGGGGCCGCGCCGGATCCCGAGATTGCCGAGGCACTACGCACCACCGGGTACTTTCTGGAGCACCGGGTCGCGCCGTCCCTCGGTCATCGCCCGCTGCCCGAAGCGCGGGCGCGGTTTGTCGAGCAGTTTACTCGGCGGCTTTGAACACCATTTCGTGGCCGCCCTCGTTCCGCAGGATCAAAACGTCTCCGGCCACTTCAGACTGTGTCATGGCAATCAGAGCGGCGAAATAGTATCCTTCGGCTTCCAGCCCCGCGCAGGCTGCGCGGGTGGCGGTCAATCCGGTCACTTCAAACCAGGGATATGGGGCGCTTAGGGTGCCGTTGTAGCTGTTGCACGGGGCGTTACCCGCAATCTTCCCGTCTTCCGTAAAACGTAGCAAAGCGCTGGCTTCATAAGGCTGACCGTCGATCTCTTGCAGCGCCCATGTTCTATCCGCCGCACCATAGGCGGCGACGGTTTCATCCCTGTCGCATTGAAACAGAGCCATGAAGGGCAGGATCAGGGTTAGTCGTATCATTTGATCACGTTAGTCCAAATCACCCTAAATCCGAACAGGGTTAATAGGGGTTCTGACCGCTTACCAACTCGGCCCGTACTTCGCTGCGAGGGCGCCAGTTGTATCGTGTATCCTCGCGCGTCGGGGCCCAGGTCAGTGCGCCGCTGTTGCGCCATGGATCAAGAATAAGCCCATCATACATCGAATCCCCCTTGGCGCTGATCAGCGCAGAATGGTGGATAATGCGAAATGCCGTGGGGGGCGAAGTCGCCCAATGCAGATCCAAAGTCTCGAAATTCTCTTGCCGAAGCCGGGCAGTCATGGCTTCGGCCCAATCGTTGCACAGTCCCTTCTTGCGCAGGCCATTGACGACCTTGGCGTTGTGAATGATGGCTGGATCGGTCACGTTCCATTCCTGCGCCAAACGGCTTGAGTATGTGTACGCGATTTCAGCGGCTTGCTGCGCTTCGACAGGGTCGACGTTGGGCCCGAGGTCGCGGATAGCCAGCGCCAGTTTGTCAATGTCGTTCTGGCCAGCGGCTGGGTATTGCTTGGCGCAGCCTCCTAGCGCCATAGCCACTATTACTGCGAGGCAGGCCAGAATAGATCGCATCATGTCGTGTAATTTCCTGTTCACTGTCCCGGCTGATGTAACCGTATTCAAGGCATCGTGGTAGTGAGAAATTCCGGGCGTTGGCGAAACTGGGCCTATGTCATTAGCAAAAAAAGACCCGGCGCGCGCGCCGGGTCAAGTTGGGGAAACAGGGCTACCTTTCAGATCAACCCAGCAAACGCCGAGCGATGACTTGTGCCTGAATTTCGGCAGCCCCTTCGAAAATGTTCAGGATGCGCGCATCACACAGAACGCGGCTGATCTTGTATTCCAGCGCAAACCCGTTGCCGCCGTGAATCTGCAGGCCATTATCCGCAGCAGCCCACGCAACCCGTGCACCCAGCAGCTTGGCCATGCCGGCCTCAAGATCGCAGCGATGTCCGTTGTCCTTTTCCCACGCGCTGAAATAGGTCAGCTGGCGCGCAATCATAATCTCGACCGCCATCATCGCCAGCTTGCCCGAGACGCGGGGAAAGTTGATCAGCGACTTGCCGAACTGCTTGCGATCCTGCGCGTATTGCATGGCGATATCCAGCGCGCTTTGCGCCACGCCGATGGCGCGGGCAGCGGTCTGAATGCGGGCAGATTCGAAGGTCTCCATCAGCTGTTTAAAGCCTTTGCCTTCTTCGCCGCCCAGCAGGTTCTCACCTTTCACCTTAAAGCCGTCAAAGCCCAGCTCGTATTCCTTCATGCCGCGATAGCCCAGAACCTCGATCTCGCCGCCGGTCATGCCGGGCGTGGGGAAGGGGGCCTCGTCCGTGCCGGGAGTTTTCTCGGCCAGGAACATCGACAACCCGCGGTGGTCAGAGCTGTCGGGGTTGGTGCGGGCCAGCAGGGTCATCACATGGGTGCGGGCCGCGTGTGTGATCCAGGTCTTGTTGCCGGTGATCTCATAATCGCCTTCGGCATTCTTGACTGCGCGGGTGCGCAGGCTGCCAAGGTCGGACCCGGTGTTGGGCTCCGTGAACACGGCGGTGGGCAGAATCTCAGCGCTCGCGAGTTTTGGCAGCCAGTTGGCCTTTTGCTCGTCCGTGCCGCCGGCGATGATCAGCTCGGCCGCGATCTCGGACCGGGTGCCCAACGAACCCACGCCAATATAGCCGCGCGACAGTTCCTCGGACACCACACACATCGAGGCTTTGGACAGGCCGAACCCGCCGAATTCTTCGGGAATGGTCAGGCCAAAGACGCCCATCTCAGCCAGTTCCTCGATGATTTCCATCGGGATCAGCTCATCTTTCAGGTGCCACTCATGGGCGTGCGGTTCGACCTTTTCGACCGCATAACGGCGGAACTGGTCGCGGATCATTTCCAGTTCTTCGTCCAAACCGGATGCGCCAAACATTGTGGCACCGGCCTGATCTTCCATCAATTCTACAAGGCGGCTGCGGGCGGCTTGTGTATTGCCGCCTTGGGTCAGAGTCATCACCTCAGGGATCATCAATGCGCGCATATCATCTTGGCTGAGGCCAAGATCCTGCAGGCGGACGATTTCACCCTGATTCATTTGGATGCCGCCATAGACCTGCCACAGATATTCGCCGAACGCGATTTGATGCAGCAGCTGTTCGATTTCACCAAACTTGCCATCACGATCCAACGTCTCGGCCCAACGCTGCATCTGTTGCAGCGATTGACTGTAGGTGGCCAGCCACGCGAGGCCATGAGCGGCCGTTTGGTTGGCTTCGATCAACGCACCGGACACGCGACCCTCGACAGTCACCATCTCGCGCACAGATTCACGCGCGCGGTCGAACACAGCTTCGACTGCCGGGACTGCGGCGCGGGTCAGTGTCAGAAGGTCGGGCAAAATCGCGGATGCTGTCATCTGGGTCATATCCTGTCCGTCATGGGCCATGAATCAAGTCCTTTTCTGGGTCGATTGGTCATACCATGCTGCACGTGCAGCGCAACAAAAATACGAATTACGTTGCGAAATAGTTCAAAAATTTCTTGCGCAGTTTTGCGATGCAGAATTTTTCAGGAGTGATATCACAGGCGCATGACCCTGTTCTCCGTTGTGTCACCGTCGGATATTCTGTTTGCCCTTGCCGTCGCTTTTGCCGCGGGTTGGGTCAAAGGGATGGTCGGTTTTGCCATGCCCATGGTGCTTGTCTCTGGACTTAGTGTTTTCCTGTCGCCGCAACTGGCGCTGGCGGGATTGATCCTGCCTACGTTGGTCACAAATGGCGTGCAGGCATTGCGCGAAGGGGGTCCGGCCGCGATCGACGCCATACGGCAGTTTCGCGTTTTTCTGTTGGTTGGCCTCGTGTTTTTGTTAGCTGGGGCACAACTGGTCCGCTTCGTGCCCGAGACGGTGTTTCTGTTGATGATCGGCATTCCGGTCTCGGTCTTTGCGGTGATTCAGATCGCCGGGTGGAAACTGACCCTCGAAAAGACCTCGACCCGAGTTGAGGCTGCGATTGGAGCCGTAGCCGGTTTCGTAGGGGGTATGTCGGGGATCTGGGGGCCTCCGACGGTCGCATACCTGACAGCGTTGAATACACCCAAGGATGTGCAAATGCGCGTACAAGGCGTAATCTACGGGCTTGGGGCGGGCGCATTGGTTATTGCGCATCTGGGCTCTGGTATTTTGCGGGCCGAGACAGCACCGTTCTCGGCAATTCTGATCCTGCCCGCACTGCTTGGGATGTGGGTCGGACTTCGCCTGCAGGCGCGCATCGACCAGACGCGGTTTCGGAAACTGACTTTGATGGTGCTATTGATCGCAGGATTGAACCTTCTGCGTAAAGCGGTGATGGGTTAACTGCGGCTATCTGCAAAGCGGAAGGCGAAATACAAACCCAGCATCAGGAAGAACAGACCTGAAATATCGCCGATCAAATAGGCAATGTATTCGACGCGTGCGCTGCCAAAAGCCATATTTGTCAAACCTGCCACAAGGAATGAGGTGATCACACCGACACCCATGACACAGACCCAGCACGGTTTGCGATCAGCCCTTGGAAACAGATCCCATCCGGCCCATTTGAGCAAATAGAAGACTGCCGGTACTGTCAGAACGGCGATTGCAATAGCGGCAAGACGGCTGGGCAGGAAAACGTCGCTGCCCCCCAGCGCCGCAAAGACGATGAAAACGCCGGGAAGAAGGGCAAAAATGGCTCGCCAGCCCAATAGCCATGCAGACAATACCCGAACCCCATGGGGCAGGAACAGAAGGCTGGCCCGGCTTGGGTATTCTGGAAAAAACATGTTCTGAAGGGGCATCAGAACCTCGAATGTAAGGTACGATGCCACGACATATGCCAACGAGGCAAAAAACGTTTCAGAAGCCCATTTGCGCACGACAATCAGCCATTGTCGTAGCTGTTGGGCGCGTCACCTGGGAGCATGAACGACGTACCGCCCCCGGTTTGCGCTGCCGCTTTGCGAAAGGTATCCCTTTTGCACCAGGGACTTGAGTGCACGGAAAAATGTCGGGCGCGATACGCTTTGAACCAGTGTATGTTCGATCAAACCAAAGGTGCGAACTTCCTGATCGTTTTTCGACAATTCCTCAGCCGCGTAGTAGATATCGCGCTCAACCGGAGAGAGTTGTTCCAGGCCCAGCGTCCGCTCCATGCTTTGCATCAATTTACGTAGTTCGGTGAGTTTCGAGATTTCTGTCATATCGTTACCTGCCTTATTCCGTGTCTTACGCCCCTTTACGGTGACGAACTGAGGTATGCCGTTTTACGAGTTACCCGGCAAATCTCATATTGACACTCATCCCCTTTAGAATACACTAGCTATCTGATTAGGCTGTTTAAATCGCGTTTGTGAGTGTGCGCTTGAGCATCCCATAGGTCTTTTCACTTCTCACCCGACGCGAGAGCGTCGGGTTTTGTCATATTTCTGACATGCCGAGATACCTCAGATCGACACTTCGAGCAACGCAATTGCATTCACATTTTGCAATATACAACTTATGCGCGATCACGATGTAGTGAGACTCTTTAAAGAAAAGGGGGCGATTTCGCCCCCTTTTTTCGATTAACCGATTGCTACGGCTTTGATGTCTTCGTCGATGAACGGAAGGTACTGTTCAAAGTTCTCGGCGAACATCTGCACCAGTTTTTCGGCCTGCTTGTCGAAGGCCGCCTGATCATCCCAGGTGCGGCGCGGGTCCAAAAGGACTTCGGCCACGCCGGGCACCGAAACCGGTACGTCAAAGCCGAAATTGGCATCTTTGCGGAACTCGGCATCCCGCAGCGATCCGTCCAGCGCAGCTGTCAGCAGTGCACGGGTCGCGCGGATCGGCATCCGGCTGCCCACACCATAGGCGCCACCGGTCCAGCCGGTGTTGACCAGCCAGCAGGTCGCGCCGTGCTGGGCGATCTTGTCGCGCAACAGGTTGCCGTACTCTTCCGGGCGACGCGGCATGAACGGCGCGCCAAAGCAGGTCGAGAAGGTGGGCTGAGGCTCGGTAATGCCGCGCTCGGTCCCGGCAACCTTGGAGGTGAAGCCCGACAGGAAGTGATACATCGCCTGCGCCGGGGTAAGCCGCGCGATCGGAGGCAGCACGCCGAACGCATCACAGGTCAGCATGATGATGTTCTTAGGGTGGCCACCCAGTGCGCTGCTGGACGCGTTCGAGATATACTCCAACGGATACGCGCAGCGCATGTTTGCGGTCAGGGAGTCGTCCTCGAAATCCAGTTCCTTGGTTTCGGGATCGAACACCATGTTTTCGATCACAGTTCCAAATTTGGTGGTGGTCGCGTAGATTTCCGGCTCGGCCTCGGCGTTCAGGTTGATCGTCTTGGCATAACAGCCACCTTCGAAGTTAAAGGTGCCGCGATCGGACCAGCCATGCTCATCATCGCCGATCAAAGTGCGGGCCGGGTCAGCGGACAGGGTTGTCTTGCCAGTGCCGGACAGGCCGAAGAAGACGGCGGTGTCGACCGGGTTACCAACCGCATGGTTGGCCGAGCAGTGCATCGGCATCACGCCTTTTTCCGGCAGCATGTAGTTCAGCAGAGTAAAGACAGATTTCTTGTTCTCGCCTGCATATTCTGTGCCGCCGATCAGGATCATCTTGCGATCGAAGTTCATCGCGATCACCGTCTCAGACCGGCAGCCGTGCTTGGCCGGGTCGGCCTGGAAGCTGGGGCAGTTGATGACGGTGAAATCGGCGATGAACTCGTTCAGATCTTCACGATCCGGGCGTCGCAGCAGGTGACGGATGAACAAATTGTGCCAAGCTAGTTCGGTAACCATGCGCACGTTGATCGAATAGGCCGGGTCGGCTCCGCCAACCAGATCCTGCACGAAATAGTCGCGGCCTTTCATGTGGGCCAGCATGTCCTGATACAGCGCGTCAAAGCCCTCGGGGCTCATCTCGGCGTTGTTTTCCCACCAGATATGGTCTGCAACGCTGTCAGTGCGCACGACGTGTTTGTCCTTGGGCGAGCGGCCGGTGAACTTGCCGGTGGTAACCAAAAAGGCTCCGCCATTGCCCAGAGTGCCTTCGCCGCGCTTCAGCGCCTCTTCGATCAGCGCCGGTTCCATGAAGTTGTAATAGACATTTCCCAGACCCTCGATGCCCTGATCCTCGAGGCGGAATTGCGGGTTAACCCGTCCAGATGTCATGTGTGTCTTCTCCGTGTGGCGGCGCGTTGGCGGTTGGGCCGGATGCGCCATTGGGCAATTGGCCGGGAAAAACCGGCGGATGGCCGCGTCTTACCACGGTCATTCGGGACATGAACAGGAGGGTTTGACGCAGTTAGCGCAACCAAGCCCAAGTTTAGCGCCATCACAAATTTCCTGTCGGAAATCAAAGCGCCTTTCCGGCAACATTAACGGCTTTTTTGCTGCATCTATGTGACAACAATCGCACGATTCGCAGTTACGGATTGATTCGCGGCCTTAAAAACGCCAGAAATGCCATACTAATAAGCGATAAATTGCATGAGTGAGCAGGAATAGGGGTTAACCCGATGTCAAAGATTGCATTGGTGGATGACGACAGAAACATTCTGACGTCCGTATCCATGACTCTCGAAGCCGAAGGTTTTGAGGTTGAAACATATAATGACGGGCAGGCCGCGCTAGACGCCTTCAACAAGAAACTGCCTGACATGGCTGTGCTGGATATCAAGATGCCGCGCATGGACGGCATGGATTTGTTGCAGCGCCTGCGGCAGAAGACCCAGATGCCAGTGATTTTCCTGACCTCGAAAGATGACGAGATTGACGAGGTTCTTGGCCTTCGCATGGGCGCGGATGACTATGTGAAAAAGCCTTTCTCGCAGCGTTTGCTGGTCGAGCGTATCCGGGCATTGCTGCGCCGACAGGAAGCCACTTCAGGTGACGCGACTGTCGCCAATACTGGCGACGCTAAGGTTATGGAACGCGGAGAACTGCGGATGGATCCTCTGCGCCATGCGGTCAGCTGGAAGGGAGAAGACGTGTCCCTGACAGTGACCGAGTTCTTGTTGCTGCAGGCGTTGGCACAGCGGCCAGGCTTTGTCAAAAGCCGCGATCAACTGATGGACGTGGCCTATGACGATCAGGTCTATGTGGACGATCGGACCATTGACAGCCACATCAAGCGTCTGCGCAAGAAAATGCGCGCCGCTGATTCAGAGTTTTCGGCCATCGAAACGCTCTATGGCATTGGTTACCGGTACAACGAAGAATAAGAACGCCAATCTGAAAGGGTAGTTGGGTCTCGTGCGCGATACGGAACAAGCCAGCGAATTCAAGGATGGCGATGTCGTTCTGGGGGATGATTGGGTCATTCCACAGGACGGAGAATCAGGCGAGCTGCGCGCATCGCGGCGTCGCCGAAATCTGTTTGCCTTGCGTGAGTCCCCGCTGGCGCGCAAAATCGTTACTATCAACTTGGTGGCCTTGGTTATTCTGGTAACTGGACTGTTGTACTTGGACGATTCTCGTGAGGAACAAGTTCAGCAGACTGCGCGAAATATCGTCGGAAACGCGCAACTGGTCAGCAACGTCTTTGAAACACGGTTGCGTCAAACCGGCGATCAACCGTCGCAAGATGCCAGTCAATTGGACGTTGAAGACACGTTGGCCGGTCTGAGCCTGCCGCCGGGTGGCGAAGTTTTTGTGTATGACATGTCCGGCACTCTTATCGGTTGGACGCGCGGTGAGGCTTCATCATCCACAATGGCCGTGCTGCTGCGAACTGATGCCGAGGTTCAGACAGGCAGCACGCTGATCAGCGACGCATTGAATGCGGTGTGGAACGGCCTGACCCGCGTTTTCACGAACTACGATCCCAGCACGGCACCCACTTTGGCGCAGCGGGTTCAGGCTATTGTCCCCTCGGCGCTTGATGGCGCAACACAGGTTCAGGCGGTAAAGGACGAACAACGCGAGACGGTCGTCGTTGCGGCTACGCCGATCCTGCAGGACGGAGTACCAGTCGGGGCTGTTGCGATAACGGGCCCCGCAGGCGAAATTGACGCTCTGGCGCGACGTGAGCAAGAGCGTATTTTACAGATGTTCGTGGTCGCCTTGCTTGTCTCCATCGGGTTAAGCCTTGTTTTGGCCTCGACCATTGCAAACCCATTGGCGGATTTGGCCTCTGCTGCAGAGACGGGCAGAGACCGTGGCACAGGTATGAACCCTGGCCGTATCCGTATCCCCGACCTCAGTGCGCGGCCGGATGAAATAGGGCGTCTTAGCCGGGCATTGCGAGGCATGGTGACGGCGCTTTACAACCGCATTGACGCAAATGAACAGTTCGCCGCCGATGTGTCACACGAGATCAAGAATCCTTTGGCCAGCCTGCAATCCGCAGTTGGCACCCTGCGTATGGTCAAACGCGAAGACCAGAGGGACAAACTGCTGGGTGTGATCGAGCACGATGTGCGGCGGTTGGATCGTCTGGTCAGCGATATCTCAAATGCATCGCGTCTTGATGCCGAACTGGTCAAGGAAGAAGAGCAGCCGTTCGATTTGCTCAAGCTACTGGGCAACATCGGCCAGTATTTGGGCGAGGACGCGCGCGAAAAAGGCATCGATTACATCACGGATATGCCGAGTCAACCGATCGTGATCCACGGTCTCGAAGCACGCCTTGCACAGGTCTTTGTCAACTTAATCACCAATGCGATTTCCTTCTGCGAGGACAGCGATGCGATACGTGTCTGGGTCCGCCAGCGCGAGAATCGGGTCTTGATTGTTGTTGAAGACACCGGTCCCGGCATCCCGGAACAGGCACTGACGAAGGTGTTCAAGCGCTTCTATTCCCAGCGCCCGGCCGAGCATTTCGGGAACAACTCGGGCCTTGGTTTGGCGATTTCCAAGCAGATTGTCGAAGCACATGGCGGCGTTATCTGGGCCGAAAACATTCGACCGACCGAAGCGGACATCACCTCGGATCCGCTGGGCGCCCGGTTTGTCGTCGGGTTGCCCGTGTAGGTCATGCCGGACACCACGCTGTCGGCCGTTGAAAATCTGGATTCTGCAGTTGTTCACGCCACCTGCGTTGCGGTCGACGGGCGCGGTATCTTGATCATTGGCGCGTCCGGTTCAGGGAAATCCGCGCTTGGGTTGCAGATGATGGCGGCGGGCGCCGGGTTGGTTGCAGACGACCGCGTCAGTCTACGCATGAAGAGCGAAGCTGTATTAGCGGATGCCGCCCCCAATATTAGCGGCATAATCGAGGCCCGTGGTATCGGCCTTCTGCAAGCTGTTCCGGTCGGGCCCGTCCCACTTTGTTATGTTGTTGATCTAGATACGCCCGAGCACGCGCGCCTGCCCGAACACGCAACTGTTCTCGCCCTGAGGCAAACTGTTCCCTTGCTACGGGCAGCGGCTGCCCCCAATTTGTCAGCAGCTCTTATGCAGCTTTTGAAAATGGGGCGAGTGGGTCCAGAATGGCCGAACGCATGACACAACAACGGATAGTTCTGGTGACCGGACCTTCTGGTGCGGGGAGATCCACCGCTATTCGGGTGCTCGAAGATTTGGGTTTTGAAGCCATAGACAATTTACCGATGGGCCTATTGCTTCGCTTGCTGGAAGGACCGGCGCGCGAGCGGCCCATGGCTTTGGGGCTGGATGCAAGAAATCGGGATTTCTCGACAATTGGTTTTATCGAACTAGCCGCGAAACTGCGCCGTATGGCTGATGTCGACCTGGCCACCTTATATCTCGATTGTAGCGATGAGGTCTTGCTACGTCGGTTCTCTGAAACGCGACGGCGCCATCCAGTCGCGGCGAATTCCAGCCCTGAAACCGGGGTGACGCAGGAAAAAGAGTTGCTGGCGCCGATCCGAGAGATTGCTGACACGCTAATTGATACCAGCCCGCTCAACGTGCACCAGTTGCGGCAAGAGGTCGAACGTTGGTTCGCGCCGCAGGGAGGCCGACATCTAGCTGTATCGGTCGAGTCGTTTTCGTATAAACGCGGGTTACCCCGTGGTCTGGACATGGTATTTGATTGCCGTTTCCTCGCTAACCCATACTGGCAGCCAGACCTGCGGGGTGAAGACGGTCGAAACCCGGACGTGGCGCGCTACGTTCAGTCAGACGGAAATTATGCGCCGTTTTTTGAACGCGTGGTCGATCTGCTTTTAATCCTGCTTCCGGCCTATCGTGCCGAAGGAAAAGCGCATCTGTCCGTCGCATTCGGGTGTACGGGCGGTCAGCACAGATCGGTCGCCACAGCGGAAGCGGTTGCAAAGGCTCTTGCGGAAGGGGGGCAGCAGGTGGCAATTAGGCATCGCGAAATGGAACGTCGATCGTTGAATGTGAGGCCGGATTGATCGGGATCGTACTCGTAGCACATGGTGGGTTGGCGCAGGAATATCTTGCGGCCATGCAGCATGTCGTGGGAAAGCAACCTGGCCTTGCTGCGATTTCGATCGAAGCGGACCATGACCGCGAGGCCAAGCAGGCAGAAATCTGTGCTGCCGCCGACAGCGTTGATGTTGGCGATGGCGTCGTTGTCGTGACAGATCTTTTCGGCGGCAGCCCGTCGAATCTCAGCTTGCGCGCCTGTGCACCTCATGACCGACGTATCCTTTACGGTGCAAATCTGCCTATGTTGATCAAACTGGCTAAATCCCGCCACTTGCCAATTGGCGACGCGGTGCGGCAGGCGATGGAAGCTGGGCGCAAGTATATCAATGCGCAAAACGTGACCTTTGACCAAGAGCGGACCGACTAAGAATGACCACCCGAAGCTTGAAAATAGTTAATGAAAAGGGCCTGCACGCGCGCGCCTCGGCTAAGTTGGTTGAAGTGGTCGAGGGGTTTGATGCACAGGCCGAAGTGTCAAAAGACGGGCTTTCAGCGTCAGGCGACAGTATTATGGGTCTTTTGATGTTGGCAGCGTCGCGCGGAACGACTATTGACGTCGAGACGTCCGGACCGGATGCTGAGGCGTTGGCCGACGCGTTGGAAACCCTCGTGAACGACAAGTTCGGGGAGGGGTTCTGAGCGCATCAGCCGCGATACCAATAACGGGAAGACCAGGAATTGGCGGAAACTACGCACGAGACCAAGACAGGCCCGGTTGTCGATGGGACCGAGGACCAGGGCGAAATCTACGACCGTAGAACCCTGACCTATGCGAACTCGTTTGACGACGCCTGGACCGCGACAGCCATTCGCGCCATCGAATGGTGCACTGGTAAGTTGACCATTTTGCGTATGGTCAACAAGTTTGAGAAGAAGAACGAATACTACCGGGGCCAGCGTTTCTGGGGTGGTGCGCTTGAGGTGATGGGAATCAATCTGACCACACCGCAGGAACAGATTGCCCGTATCCCCAAAACCGGACCTGTGGTCGTCGTTGCAAATCACCCTCACGGTATGGTCGATGGCATGATTCTGGCCGAGCTTATCGGTCAGGTGCGCAACGACTATCGCATTCTGACACGCTCGGTCCTGACTGGCCTAGATGAGGCCGCGACGTCGTTTATGATTCCAGTGCCTTTCCCGCATGACCCGGAAGCGCAGGCCAAAATGCTGGAAATGCGTGGTAAGGCGATGGATCACCTTAAAAACGGAGGCGTTTTAGCTCTGTTCCCGTCAGGTGTCGTTATGTCCTCGGATGATTGGTTCGGCCCTGCGATTGAACGCGAGTGGAACGTTTTCACTGCCAAGATGATCCGGAGATCCGGCGCGCAGGTGGTGCCGATTTTCTTCCCGGGCCGCAACTCTCGCGCCTATCAGATCGCGAACAAACTATCAGCCATTATGCGCCAGGGCCTTTTGCTGCACGAGATCGTCCGGTCTTGTAACAAGCCTCAGTCCCCAGTCATTGGTGAACCTATATCGGAAGATGACATGCAACTTCTGGAACGCGATCCACGCGGTTTCATGGCGTGGCTCCGAAAGCACACGTTGTCCTTGGGCGAGACACGCGGAACCTGATCCGCTTCTTCATCTGGCTAAAAATATCTCGGGCGAGGGGGCTGGCCCCCTTCACCGGGTCGGAACGGGGAACTCACCTCGATAGTCATAAAACCCGCGCTGGGATTTGCGACCAAGCCACCCTGCCTCGACATATTTCGTAAGCAATGGGCAAGGGCGATACTTGGTGTCCGCCAAACCATCATGCAGCACGTTCATGATAGCCAAACACGTGTCCAGCCCAATAAAGTCGGCCAGTTCCAAGGGCCCCATAGGATGGTTTGCTCCTAGTTTCATCGACTGGTCGATCGACTGCACATTCCCGACCCCTTCGTACAGCGTGTAAACCGCCTCGTTGATCATTGGCATGAGAATACGGTTCACGATAAAGGCCGGAAAGTCCTCGGCGCTGGCTGCAGTTTTCCCCAGCTTGTCGACGACGGCCTTACACGCGCTGAACGTTTCTTCATCTGTGGCGATGCCGCGAATCAGTTCGACCAGTTGCATAACGGGAACCGGGTTCATGAAATGAAAACCCATGAACCTTTCGGGGCGGTCCGTACGGCTGGCCAGACGCGTGATCGATATAGACGACGTATTCGATGTCAGAATCGTATGCGGCAGAAGATGAGGTTGCAGATCCTCAAAAATCGCCTGCTTAATCGCTTCGCGTTCGGTGGCCGCCTCGATCACCAGATCGGTCTTGCCCAGTTGCGGCAATTCCAGCGTGGTTGTGATGCGTTTCAAGGCGTTCTGTACCGCCTCATCCGTTATCTTTCCGCGTGATGCCTGGCGGGCCAAATTGCCTTCAATAATGGCCATCGCAGCGTTTAACGCATCCTGGCTGACATCGTTCAGAACAACATCATAATCCGCCAAGGCCAACACATGGGCGATACCGTTGCCCATCTGACCTGCGCCAATCACTCCGACTGATTTTACATCCATATTCAGGTGCCTCTGTCCCACGGGTTACGGCGACAGTATCGGCAGATGGGGGCGGGCGGCAAGAGGATGAGACCCATCGAATTTGCTTCAAATGCGCACATTAGTAATTTCTCAAGATATGCGGCTGCAAAGTGTCTCCCGGGTGAAAAATGGGTGAGTGTAATGAGCTATTACCAAACAGGCTCGGGGGTTCCCGAGGATGCCGTCTGCCAGTATTCGGGCTCGCGGCTTTGGTTTCGTGGTCCCGAGCGATCACTGGATACGCCATATATGGCTTGCATCGGTGGGACAGAGACGTTTGGCCGTTTCGTCGAAGCTCCGTTCGCGTCCGTTTTGGAAGACATGCTTGACAGGCGGTGTTTAAACCTTGGCAGCCTGTTCTGCGGTGTCGACGCGTTGTGTCGCGATTCCGGTCTTCAGTCGTTGATGGACAAGGCTGAACTGTGCGTGTTGCAAGCGCCGGACCTACTTGGACAATCGAATCGCTTCTATCGTGTCCATCCAAGGCGGAACGATCGATTTCTGGCCGCCACGGATGATCTGATCTCACTATACCCCGATGTCGATTTTGCCGACGTGAATTTCGTGCATCACCTGATGGCGCTGTTACGCGACCATCAGGACGCACGTTTCGAAGCCGTCGCAGATGAGCTACGGCGCAATTGGTTAAAGCAGATGCGGGCCCTGCTGGAAAAACTGGACGTGCCAGTGATTCTTCTGTGTTTGCAGGTTGTTGGTCAATCGGATGGCGGGGACCCTGCCGATGAAGCAGACGTGCCATTGTCTCTTGGAATGCTGGACGCGGTTAGACCTTTTTGCGCGGCAATCGTGCGTGAGACTGTCAGCGTTTCTGGGCAATCGGACGAGCTTGAAGACATGCTATTTGGAACTTTGCAGCAGCCGATGGCTGAGTACATGATAGGGCCCGCTGCGCACAGGACCATAGCCGAGGCACTGGCGGGCCCAATTCGAGATCTGCATTAAGAAAAAGGCCCGCCATTTTGGCGGGCCTGTCAGATTTTTCGTCGAAAAGCCTCGGCTTAAGATCAGCCGAGTTTTTCGGTCAATTCCGGTACGGCTTGGAACAGGTCGGCAACCAGACCGAAGTCAGCAACCTGGAAAATCGGTGCTTCTTCGTCTTTGTTGATTGCAACGATGACCTTCGAGTCCTTCATACCAGCAAGGTGCTGGATCGCGCCCGAGATGCCGACGGCAACATACAGATCAGGGGCAACAACCTTACCGGTCTGACCCACCTGCCAGTCGTTCGGAGCGTAGCCCGAGTCAACGGCGGCGCGCGACGCGCCAACGGCTGCGCCCAGCTTGTCTGCCAGAGTTTCGATAAGTTTGAAGTCCTCTTCCGAGCCGACGCCACGGCCACCCGAAACAACAACGCCTGCCGAGGTCAGTTCGGGGCGGTCGCTTTCGGCAACCTTGTCTTCAACCCAGGACGACAGACCGGGGTTGTCGCCGACCGAGATAGTCTCGATCGCAGCCGAACCGCCTTCGCCTGCCGCATCAAAGGACGCGGTACGGAAGGTGACGACTTTCTTGGCGTCGTTCGATTTTACGGTCTGGATCGCGTTGCCTGCGTAAATCGGACGCTCGAAGGTCGAACCGTCAACCACGCCGGATGCGTCCGAGATCACCATCGCGTCCAGCAGGGCTGCAACGCGGGGCATCACGTTCTTGGCGTCGGTGGTGGCCGGTGCGACGATGTGCTCATAGCCATCGGCTAGGCCCACGATCAGGGCTGCGGTCGATTCCGCCAGGCGGTGACCCAGCGATGCGTCTTCGGCAACCAGAACCTTGGAGACACCGTCGATCTTTGCGGCAGCCTCACCGGCAGCAGCGGCAGAACCACCTGCGGCCAGAACGGTCACGTCACCCAGCGCCTTCGCGGCGTTTACGGCTTTGGCGGTGGCGTCCAGCGCCAGTTCACCATTATTGACTTCGGCGAGAAGAAGAACAGCCATTACACAGCCCCCGCTTCTTTGAGTTTCGCAACCAGCTCGTCAACCGAGCCCACGACGATACCAGCGGCACGTGCCGGCGGCTCTTCGGTTTTGACGATTTCCAGACGAGGAGTGACGTCGACGCCGTAATCGGCAGCAGTTTTCTCGTCCAGCGGCTTTTTCTTCGCCTTCATGATGTTGGGCAGCGAAGCATAGCGCGGCTCGTTCAGGCGCAGGTCAACGGTCACGATGGTCGGCATCTTGACGCTGATGGTCTGCAGACCGCCGTCAACCTCGCGGGTGATCTTGGCGCTGTCGCCTTCGATATCCACCTCAGAGGCGAAGGTGCCTTGGCTCCAGCCCAACAGGGCCGACAACATCTGACCGGTGGCGTTCATGTCGTTGTCGATCGCCTGCTTGCCCGCCAGAACCAGACCCGGCTGCTCTTCCTCGACCACTTTGGCCAGGATCTTGGCAACGGCCAGCGGTTCGATATCGGTGTGCACGTCATCAGCCGCAACAACTAGAATTGCGCGGTCGGCACCCATGGCCAGAGCGGTGCGCAGGGTTTCCTGCGCCTGCTTGACGCCGATGGAAACAGCGACGACTTCATCCGCCTTGCCTGCTTCTTTCAGACGGATCGCCTCTTCGACGGCGATCTCGTCGAACGGGTTCATCGACATTTTGACATTGGCGAGATCAACACCGCTGCCGTCCGCTTTGACGCGAACTTTCACGTTATAGTCAATCACGCGTTTGACAGGCACGAGTACCTTCATTTTGCGCTTGCTCCTCACAAATAACGGTGAGCCGCGACGCGACTCCACCAATGCTCTCGGACGTCTGAATAACGTCTCAAGCCACACGACAACAGGGCAAAATCGTCATCTCGTGGGCTTGGGACGTCGCGTTTCATATTTTTTGACGCTACGGCGCGCTCAAGCTAACGCTTCAGCGGTTCGCGCCCGGAACCCACAGCACATCCGCCGAGCCGTTTTCGTTCGCACAGCGGGCGGCCACGAAAAACCAGTCGCTTAGGCGATTGAGGTATTTTACCGCCACTTCGTTGACAGGTTCCATATTGGTCAGCTCAACCGCCAAACGCTCGGCCCTGCGCGAGACAGTGCGGCACACATGCAAATGGGCCGCCAGGCGTGACCCACCGGGTAGGATGAAGCTGCGCAGCGGCGCCAGCGCTTCGTTCATGGCGTCGATCTCAGCCTCAAGCCTGTCGATCTGAGAGGGTACGATGCGCAGCGGCGTGTATTCAGCCTCGGCATCCTTATCCATGTCGGGGCGGCAGAAATCGGCACCCAGATCGAACAGGTCATTCTGGATGCGCGACAGCGCGGCTTCGACCTCACCATCAGCTTCGGTTCGGGCCACACCGACGAATGAATTCAGCTCATCCACCGTGCCATAGGCAGCAACTCGACCCGAATACTTGGCAACGCGTTCCCCATTGCCCAAGGCTGTTTTGCCGTCATCGCCGGTGCGCGTGTAGATTTTGTTGAGTACAACCATTTACTGACCTCCCTGTCCGCGAAGCCAGACGTAGAGCACGATCAGCACCACGGCAATGAATTGAAACAGGATGCGCAGCTGCATCATCTTGTTGCTTTTCAGCGCGGCACTTTTCCCTGCCTTGCCGAAGTTTGAAATGCCGATCACCAGCACGACGACCACCGCCGCCATCGCCAGCAATAATACGACCATCAATAGGTCCATGGGTACACCGTCCACGTTTTTTGCATTGGCTTACCATCTAGACCCATGGCGGAGAAAAGCGAACGGGTAATTTCGCCTCAGACGTCCGAGAGGATACGGTCAATCGTACGTGTCGGCAGAATGCGGCGCAGGTAACCTGCGATGTAAGTTGGAGTCGTAACGTAGTAGCGGGGGCGCGGCCGTTTTGCCTCGACCGCATGGGCCAGCTTGTCGGTCACGGCGGATGCGGGCAATTCGAACCGATCCGTGCCTGAGGATTCGTATAGCCTTTTCAACAGTGACGCCTGATACCGCTCGCGCAGGGCCGAGTTCTGCCAGTCGATGAAACGTTCGAAGAACGGGATCGAGTTCTCGCGGATTTTCGAGGTGATCGGGCCTGGTTCGATCAGGCTGACCTTGATTTCGGTATCCGCCAGTTCCAACCGCAATGTGTCGGTCAGGCCCTCGATCGCATATTTTGTGGCCACATAAGCTCCGCGCCAGGGAAAGGCGACCAGTCCCAGAACCGAGGAGTTCTGCACGATTCGCCCGTGGCCTTGCGCTCGCATCACCGGGATGACCTGACGGGTCAGTTCGTGCCAGCCAAAGAAATTAGCCTCGAAGATCGCGCGCAACCCGTCGGTGGGCAGATCTTCGACTGCGCCGGGTAAACCGTGTGCGCCGTTATTGAACAGTGCGTCCAACGTGCCTCCGGTGGCCTCAAGCACTTCGGCCAGACCAGCGGTGATGCTGTCGGTATCGGTATAGTCGATGCGGGGGCTTTCAAAGCCTTGCGCGCGTAGCCTGTCACAGTCCCGCTGTTGTCGGCACGATGCAAAGACGCGCCACCCGCGAGCGCGCATGCCATGCGCTGCGTCCAGCCCGATTCCGGACGAACAGCCGGTTATTAGAATCGATTTCTGCATAGTGTCCCCGATACCAAGCCTTTCCCCTAGCTAGGGCGTGATACCGGGTGGGACAATCGTTGCACTGCGTCAGTTTACGGGTTTTTCGACCAGAGATGCCGATATCCATCCGACCTGTTGCTGCGGCAACACGCGCAGGCGAAGCCAACCTGTGCCCGAGTCGCTCAGGATTTCGACTTTCTGGCCAATGCCGACCTTTGCGATGATTGGATAGATCGTGCCGGGACCGTCGCGGAGATTGACCCGTGTTCCAGAAATCTCGCGAATGTCCTTCTCGGGCTCAGTGGGGACAATCGGTTCCGCGATCTGTTCGGGCGCTTCTGGTTCGATCTGCTGCAGGCCGCTCACTCCATCTTCAAGCGATGCGAGCGTAAAATTGGAAGTTTGATCATCAAAAACCGACATTTCCCTGAGCGCTTCAACGCTTGCGGTTTCAGTCACAAATTCAACAACGGCCGGTTGAGGCTCGATCGGTTTGGCCCGGACGGCTGGGGTGCGGCTGGCGACATTGGTCACAAGATTTTGGGCAGGCGTAGGTGCGATCTGCACTGGCTTGGATTGGGCGGCGACACGCACAGGCTGTTCAGCACGCAGGCCGCGCGGTTCAAAGTCTGGCCCACCGCTCATGACGTAAAAACACCAGCCAAGTGCAGCGAAACTAACAACGATAAGGCGCGTCATGGCGCTTCCCCCGGGTAATCGTAAAAGATGAAATAGGCAGCAGTCTAATGACAGAGAGCTTACCATATCTGAGGTCTCGAGTCGAAAGATCGGGGGAAATCCGTCGGTTGCCTCCCCCTGTTGCAAAAAGCGCCACTTGTCCCCAGCAAAATGCTTGCCGGTTGCTTTACCGCGGCGCGCTTGCGTCGTATCACATCATATATGAACGACACGATCGACGACCCCAACATGGAGGCCCCCGAAGGTGGGGGCGAGGTAGCCGAACCGCTGCGCCGCGCGATTGGCGAACGCTATCTGACCTATGCTTTGTCCACCATCATGCACCGGGCGCTGCCCGATGCGCGCGATGGTCTGAAGCCGGTTCACCGGCGAATCCTCTATGCAATGCGCGAGCTGCGACTCAGCGCGACAGGGGGATTCCGTAAGTCCGCCAAGATCTCGGGCGACGTGATGGGTAACTATCACCCCCACGGTGATGCCGCGATCTACGATGCGATGGCGCGTTTGGCGCAGGACTTTAACGTGCGTTATCCGCTGGTCGACGGGCAGGGGAATTTCGGCAATATCGACGGCGATAACCCGGCGGCCTCGCGATACACTGAGGCGCGGATGACCATCGTGGCCGAAGCGCTGCTGGAAGGTCTAAACGAAGACGCTGTTGATTTCCGCGACAACTATGACGGGACGCTGACCGAGCCGGTCGTGCTGCCCGCACAGTTCCCGAACCTGCTGGCAAACGGGGCCAGTGGTATCGCGGTGGGCATGGCGACGAATATCCCGCCGCATAATATCTCGGAGCTTTGTGACGCCTGTCTGCATCTGATCAAGACGCCGGACGCGCGGGATGACACGCTGCTGAACTATGTCCCCGGCCCGGACTTTCCGACTGGTGGCGTGATTGTCGAGCCGCCCGAGAATATCGCGCAGGCTTATCGCACCGGGCGTGGATCGTTCCGCCTGCGCTGTAAGTATGAGGTCGAGGATCTCGGGCGTGGCCAGTGGCAGATCGTTGTCACCGAGATCCCGTATCAGGTTCAGAAATCCAAGCTGATCGAAAAGATCGCGGAACTGATCCAGACCAAGAAAATCCCCATCCTCGGCGATGTCCGCGATGAATCCGCTGATGACATCCGCCTGATCCTCGAGCCACGGTCCAAGAACGTGGACCCCGAAGTGCTGATGGGGATGCTCTACCGCAACTCGGACCTTGAGGTGCGTTTCAGCCTGAACATGAACGTGCTGATCGACGGGGTGACGCCCAAGGTCTGTTCGATGAAGGAAGTGCTGCGCGCCTTCCTTGACCACCGGCAAGAGGTGTTGTTGCGTCGTTCGCGTCACCGCATGGCTAAGATCGACCACCGGTTAGAAGTGTTGGAGGGCTTTATCGTTGCCTTCCTGAACCTCGACCGTGTGATTGACATCATCCGTTATGACGATGATCCCAAAGCTGCTTTGATGCGCGAAGATTGGGGCATCGACCACGTTCGTGCGACGGACGAATCCGACTATGTCTCGCCCAAACCAGGCGAGGGCGAACTGTCCGAGGTTCAGGTCGACGCCATCCTCAACATGCGCTTGCGCAGCCTGCGCCGTCTGGAAGAGATGGAGCTGGTCCGCGAGCGTGACGCGTTGATGGAAGAGCGCGCCAATCTCGAAGACCTGCTGGCTGATCCCGCACTGCAATGGGCCAAGATCGCCGAGCAGTTGAAAGAGACCAAAAAGACCTTTGGTAAAGACTACGAAGGCGGCGCACGCCGTACCCAATTCGCCGAGGCTGGACAGGTCGAGGAAGTGCCGCTTGAGGCGATGATCGACAAGGAGCCGATCACGGTCGTCTGTTCGCAGATGGGCTGGATTCGCGCCATGACCGGCCACATCGACCTCAAGCGCGAGCTGAAGTTCAAGGATGGCGACGGCCCGCGTTTCATTTTCCATGCCGAGACCACCGACCGCCTGCTGGTCTTTGCCTCAAATGGCCGGTTCTATACGGTCAGCGCCGCCAACCTGCCCGGCGGGCGGGGCATGGGCGAGCCGCTGCGCCTGATGGTCGACCTGCCGAACGAGGCGCAGATCATCGACATCCTGATCCACAAGCCGGGGCGCAAGCTGTTGGTAGCGTCGGATGCGGGCAACGGGTTCATGGTGCCCGAGGATGATGTGCTGGCGCAGACCCGCAACGGCAAGCAGGTGCTGAACGTCAAAGGTGATGAAACGGCGGTGATCTGCAAACCGGTCGCGGGCGACCACGTAGCGGTGGTGTCTCAGAACGGTAAGTTCCTGGTCTTCCCGACCGAAGAATTGCCCGAGATGACCCGCGGCAAGGGTGTACGTTTGCAGAAATACAACATGGCCCGCGGGCGTCAGGGCACGCTGGAACTGGATGGCGGTCTGTCCGACATCACCACTTTCAACTGGGAGGACGGCCTGAAATGGTCCATGGGTGGCGACAAGACCCGGCACGAGGCGGATATGTCTCAATGGCTGGCCAAACGCGCCAGCGTCGGGAAAAAGCCGCCTTACGGCTTCCCGAGGGACTATAAATTCTCTTGATTTTGCGACCGCTTGCGGGGAATTCCGCCGATACGGCTTGGCACAGTCCGTATCGGTGCGCTAAATCAAAGAAAACAGGCCTATCGAGACGAGAGACATGTTGCGCATTTTGACCTTGATCACCGGACTGGCCCTGTTGGGCGCGTGTACGCAGACGCAAGTGTACGAAGAGCCCGAGTCGCTCGGCGAATTCAAACTGCGCGTCAACTATGCCTTTGCCGAAAAGGCGGTTCAGGGACCGGTCTCACGCGACGCTACGCCGGACGAGTGGACGGCCGCGATCCAGAATGCGGTGGATATCCGCCTTGGCCGATACGAAGGCGCGCAGGATTATGATATCGGCATCAGCCTAGAGGGATATATGCTGGCACCTCCGGGCATTCCGGTGATCTACAACCCACGCAGCACCGCGATTGTGCTGGTGAATGTCTATGATGTGAACAAGAAAGAATTTCTGGCCAAGGGCAAACAATTTCAGGTTCTGGAAGACACCACTGGCGGTAGCGCGTTAAAGGGCTCCGGCCATGAGCGTACCAAAGAAGAGCAGATGAGCGGTCTGGCCTTGAAGGTTGCGGACCGAGTCGAGGAATGGCTGGCCGAAGAACATCAACAGAACGGTTGGTTCAAAAGTCGCCCCGATCTGATCCAGCCGCTGGATTCCGGCGAGCTCACGCAAAATCCAGCGTCGTAAACGGCTTTTCCCTCAGGATGTGCTTGATTTTCCCCTGCAAACCAAATATCTCGCGCGCGCAGATGTAACCACGGGACCAAGGGTCCCCCAAATCGCAAAAGGGCGCCTGAGGAATGGCAAAGGAAAAGTTTGAGCGTACAAAACCGCACGTCAACATCGGCACGATTGGCCACGTTGACCATGGTAAAACCACGCTGACCGCAG
>NZ_JBQFPK010000019.1:0-62555 GCF_056534465.1 Ruegeria sp. D3 | reverse complement strand
TGATCTGATCACCCGCGTCGACAAGGCCGTTGCCATTCAGGTCGTCAACGCTTGTAATCTCTTTCTCGATCTCTATCCCAGGCTGGTAGGCGATCGGCTGCTGCGCGGAATCCGACACTTCCTCCGTCTCGGCACTGTCGGCAGTCGCCGTGTTGTCGATGTTGCCATCGTCATCGTCACCGCCAAGATCATCGGGCTCAAGATCGCCCTGGCTGTCCACATCGGCCTGCGTGATCGTGTAAGACCCCGTATAGGTCTCTTCACCCCCAACAGCGATCGTCTCGCCAGAGGCCAGAGTACCCCCCAGAAGCGGGTCCTCAACATCCACATCCGTCAGCGTCACGTTGCCCGTGTTGGTGACCGTGATGCTGTAATTGATCTGATCACCCGCGTCGACAAGGCCGTTGCCATTCAGGTCGTCAACGCTTGTAATCTCTTTCTCGATCTCTATCCCAGGCTGGTAGGCCAAAGGAGCGTCAGCATCATCGCTGTCTGTCACTTCCTCTTCTTCATAGAATCCACTTACGCTGGCGGTGTTCTCTATGTTGCCATCGTCGTCGTCACTGACATCGCCAAACTCTGCATCGCCTCTGCTGTCCAGATCCTCCTGCGTTACTTGATAGGTTAGATCTACTGCTCCACCCAATCCATCACTGTCGCCGTCATCGATTGTGACGACTTCACCTACCTCCAGATCACCGACCAAAATGTTTACCCCAGTCAAGGGGTCAGTCACAGTAACGCCAGCCAGAGCCAGATTGCCCGTGTTTTCGATCACCAATTGATAAGTAATTTCATCCCCGGCATCTTCAGCTATTCCCTCAGAGCCTTCACCGTCCACATCGACAACCGTTTTGGTAATCATTATCTGTGGATTTGGAACCAAGTTTCCGATCTGGACAAAATCTGTATCTCCGGCCTCGGAAAGGTTCGCGACCCAGAAATAGGGATCATCGCCTTGACCATCCAAGGTGCCGTTGGTTGGCTCGGAGCCCGCCTCTAAACTAGAAATATCCTCACGAATAATTATATCGTCAGAACTGGTCGCGACTCCGAAGAAAGTGAAGTTACCATTTTCATCCGTGACAGTTGCGCGTTCAGTGTCTGCATCAAATATGCCATTATTGTTGCTGTCTATGTATACAACAACACCTTCCAGCCCGCTTTCTCCATCTTCTGGTTCGTAAACACCGTCGCCATCAAGATCCCCGAACTTGAAGCCATTAATCGTCCCAGCGCTTTGGATGTTCCACTCATCAAAGCCTGCCTCTTCGTCATATTCACCAGGGCGGCCCATTTCCGAATAAAGGTAGAAATAGTAATCTTCAAAAGACTCACTGGGGTTTGCTAGAAAATACGCATCGATGACGCTTTTTTCGATCAATACCGTGTAGTCGTCAGTGCCACTGCCTGTAGATGTTTCGGCCAAAAACAGAGTAGTTGGTTCAATTGCATCAATATCGTAGACCAAATTTCCATTCGAAGTCAGGTCATTGTAGGTTCCGATCGTGCCATCGTCGGACAAGTAAATTTGAAATGTTTCTAGTGTTATGAGATCGTCGCTATTGCTCTCATTCAAATCCAAGCGAATTTCATAATATTCGACTCCGTCAATAACGGTGACGGGAATATCAGTCAGCTTAACTTCTCTCGTCTTTTGTTTGTCTAACTCGTTGTTACCAAAGGCATTATTTATTGCGGAATTTGAATCGTTTACGGTATTGAATCCAGCGGCAACACCATCTGATGTGCTCGCTTCGTCGCTTGTAGCCAAAAAAGGTTCGAAATTTCCTGTACCGGATCCCTCATTTGGAGAGTTGATAAATGTCACTCCACCAATGGTTTCTCTGGAACCTTCCGCTTCGAGATTAAAGTCAGCCATAATGCCCCCCGGCAAACTATGAAAAAATCTCTACTCTGGGGCTTCAAACCATATTCTTATCTGCACTCATTAAGTTTTTTGACCTTTAGCCGAGGTACGCACTTTGGCACTAAACAGTAAAAAGCTCACGCTAAAGGTATCGGGACGATATAAACTCGATAAAATTGAGTCAACAAACTAACGGATTTGTACGTGCAAAACACGTCAATCGAACAGCGACTGGACGCGACGGCATCGAATAAAGTTCAGTGCCGGCTAGTCCGCTAACGTCGCTACGAATGTCTCTTTCCGGCTCTTAAAGGATACGGAAAACAACGACTTAATTTTCCCTGAGAGCGCGTCGAAAATAGTTGGCCAAAGGCTGAACGAGGTATGAAATCGGTGCACGTGCATCAGTTTTGATAAATGCCTCCACAGGCATTCCCGGAACGAGCAAAACATCCCCTGTCGCAGTCAGAGACTTTGTGTCGGGTTGCAACACCGCTTCATAATAAGGCACCTCCTGTGCATCATCTGTAAATGTATCAGCTGATATCCTGACTACGACACCAAGAACTTCAGGCGTTGTACGTTGGTCAAAGGTAGTAAAACGAAGTGAAACCGGCTGACCTTCGTAAACTTGGTCAATATGCACGGGGTCAATTCGCGCTGATACTTGAAGTGGTCTATCCTTTGGAACGATGTACATAATCGGATCAGCAGGTTTGATAACAGCCTGTTCCGCGAAAACCGATGACCCAAAAACAACGCCTTCGGACGGTGACCTAACTTCCAACCTCGAGAGTCGTTTCTTCAAACTTTGACGATTTTCCACCAAAGGGATCTCGCTGAAACGTAAATCACGCAATTCTGTAATGGCGCCTTCCCGGCGCCTATTTTCCAAGTTTATAATTTCGATTGAAACGCCCGTTTGCCGCCCTTTCGCCTCGGCTTTTGCTGCTTCTAGCTGGCCTATCTCTCCCTTTAGCCTCGCCTGCTCTCTCCTGAGTGCCAAAACCCGAGACGCTTGAACCAACCCTTGCTCCAACAGGGCCTCAAGATCCTTGATTTCGGTCTCGACCAGATCCAATTGATCTTTTAGCGCGCTCACTTGAGCCTCCATACCTCGGACTTGATCCTCGATTTGAAATGACTGTTGTTTCAGTTGATCGATTTCGCTCTTGTGTGAAGCCAGTTTCGCGTTGAAAAGGTTTCTTTGACCCTGAAGCTGTGAGGTCATCCATTCGTCGTCCAGCGTTGAAAATTCTCCTAAAGCGATATCCTGAAGATTTGAAAGCTGGTCTCTCTCAGCCTCCAACCTGAAACGTCGCACGAGAATTTCCATCAGTTGTCGTTCCACGACTTGCAACTCAGATCTTAGAAATGTGCCGTCAAGTTTGACTAATACGTCGCCCGCCTCCACTGAATCTCCATCGCGAGCTAAAATCGCTGAAACAACGCCTCCGTCTGGATGCTGAGCGACTTGTCTTTCGGTTTCTACTTTCACAGTACCGCTGGCAACAACAGCACCGGAAATCCTAGTAAACAAACTCCAGTAGCCAATCCCAAAAATCAAAACCGCTATTGAGGTCACGCCAATGTAAATAGGAACTAAGGCGCTCCAATCAGCTACTTCTTCAATGTCCGTGTTTTTTCCTGACTGACTTAAAGCCTTGTGCTTTCTGTTTACCCAACTTTCTTTTACGGATTGAACGAAACTCTTTACTTGCTTTCGAAATTTTTCGATGCGCCCCGGCAGATCTAAACTCTTCGTTTTCATTGGCTTGAATTTGCCTCTTTATCGACATCACGTTCTTGAGCGAGGAACCAAGTACTTGGTCGCGAGGACCATAATCTTTTGTTTGACCGCCTTGGAGAATAAGTAACTTATCACATTCTGAAATAGCGACTGGGCGATGAGTCATAATCAGAACTGATTTGTTCGCGGCTTTCAACTCTGAAACGACTGCATTCAACGCATCAGACCCCTCTTTGTCCAATGCGGAATTGGGTTCATCCAGCACAAGGATCTTAGGATCACCATAGAGAGCGCGAGCAAGGGCAAGTCTTTGCTTTTGACCTCCTGACAACTTATCATCAAGTGGTTCAATAACTGTGTTGTATCCTTCATCAAGATTTAAAATGATACTGTGAACCTTAGCCCTTTTGGCAGCTATCACCACTCTTTCAGGAGAAACTTCGAGTGACATCTGAGCTATGTTTTCTGCAATCGTTCCAGCAAAAAAATGAACGTCCTGCGGCAAGTAACCAATCTGCTTACCCATTTCTTCCGGACCGTATTGCTTAAGCGTAGCGCCACCTAAACGTACTTCTCCGTTATGTGGACTAACCAATCCCATAACAACCCTAGCTAAAGTGCTTTTTCCTGAACCACTTTTCCCCAAAATCCCCAACGCTTCGCCAGGTGCTAGATGGAATGAGACATTTCCCAGAACAGGGCGTTCGCGCCCTCGCGCAAAGACCGTGACGCCATCGACTGTTAACGACGCTTCAGGTTTCGGCAATGTAGTCACTTCGTCATCGAGCTTTAATTGTTGCAACAGCTCATCTAGCCGACGCCAACCTCGTCTCGCCTTTTGCGCCAGCGACCATTGTGGAATACACTGTTCGATTGGAGCCAGTGCCCTGCCTAGTAATATTGAAGACGCGATCATCGCGCCTGCAGTCAGTTCATTTTGCAAAACTAACCAAGCGCCAAGCCCAAGCATCGCCGCTTGGAGAAAAAACCGAAAAGCTTTGGAAAAAGACGCAAAACCACCTGTCCAGTCATTTGCTAGAATTGAAGAATGAAGCGCTGCATCTTGAAGCTTTTTCCAACGCTTTTCCAAGTCTGAAGCCATTCCTTGCGACCAAGCCAAATCGCTCATTTCTTGGACTTGACCGGCAAATCGGTTGGCTGACTGAGAGATTGATTGGGCTTGTAGCGTTTTATTAACGGTTAAAATCTGGTTTATCAAAGCTGCAGCAACGAGCACACAACCCCCAGCAAGCGCGAGCCAGCCGAGATAAGGATGAAAGATAAAAACTGCGACTAAAAAAATGGGCGTCCAAGGTAGGTCAAAGATAGCCAACAATAACGGGGACGAGAAGAATGCCTTAAGCGCTTCAATGTCCTGCAACCCGTGGCTTTCGATTCCCGAGCTTCTTTTGAGCGCCGAACGTTCCAAAAGCGCTTTGAACGCAAGCGGCCCGAAGGTGCTCTGAATTCGGGCACCTATCCTCGCAGAAACGCGTCCACGTGCGTATTCTAGAAACCCATAAATTGTGAATAACAGCGTCACCAAGCCGAATAGAACCAGTAAGGTTTCTTCAGAACGAGAGCTTAAAACTCTGTCGTAAATCTGAAGCATGAATACCGGGCCTGTAAGCATAAGAAGGTTAGTAAAAATGCTAAAAGCCATTGCAATCAACAACAAGTCACGACTTTTTGCGGCCGCAAGAGAAATTGATACGCGATGAGAATCGGCTTCTTCCAAACGGGTACTCGCTACAGTAAACACTGGAAACACAATCATTGTATACAAGAGCCACACGTTTCAACAGTGTTGTGATAAATTATAAAGGTGATCTACGAGCCCGATAGGCCGCCCAGGCGCGTTAAGTTCACCTAAAGAGAACTGACTAAGATACAGGTTGGGCTCCAAGCAACACTCAGATAGGATGAACGTCAATTTCCACCTAAATGGAAACCAAGTACAAAACTCGTCAATTGTTACCCAAGTTGTCACCCAAACCCTTGTTCAAAACAAAAACCAACGCTCAGACAAACTGCAAAGAATAACTAAAACGCGCCAAAAACGGCATAGAAAATTAGCGCAGCATTTGTCGCTCATGGCAGGAATCTGACGTTCTCCGCGGGTGAAAATTGGAGGTTTTTTGGCGCGTTCATTTGGCTTCCCAACGATTCATAAACTTAATGGCCTCTCCACAAATTGCTACGGATAATACCCATTATGTGCGAATGTTGGCGGGTGGACTTAAGTCGGCTAAATATTCATTGCGTGGTATAGAATTGATGAAAGAATGCATCGACTAGTAAAGATCGCTCGATCCGGCAGTAGAGTATGGCCCTCGAATACAAGTTTCGATGTTTTTTTACCATTCGGCGCTCATAGTATGCGAAGGCGCAAGGGGGAAGTTTTGACTAAAGTCCTATTGGTAGAAGACAATGAGCGGCCCCAAGGACGTGTGTGGAACCTGTGGATACAGCATGCGCGTCCCAGGCTCTGCTACCATCGGGCGGGTTAGAGCGTCTGCAATCCAGTTTCCTGAACTCACCCAATCACCGTAGTTGGTGCCTGAAGTCCTTTCGAGACCGGCTCGCAGTGTCACCAAGTCCTCCATCGAAATTTCCGCTGCTCCGAGTGTGGCGTCCGGTGGAAGAATGCCGGGCGCGACCTCACCAAGAGTCGAAGTGATCGACGGGATTTCGCCGTTTTCGATCGCCGCCCCGAGAAGCCGAGAGACGATGCTCTTTGAGCAGGATTTGATGTTTATAGGTCGATTGCGACCGGGGCCGAGAGGCGCTTCGGCAAAGACAGTTTCGTCGCCTTTTTTGACCTGGAGGGAATGTAGCGGTGGGACCTGACCAATCGCTTCGCTTAGCGCGTCGGGCCGCGCCCTCGCGATGTACGGAGCACCAAGGCGGTAGTTGCAACAGCAACAAATTCTCGGCGGCTAATCATACTAGCAAATGTGGTTGTGTTTGCAGGAGTTTCCAGTCGTGCCGGTCTCTAAAGTTGTGAACTTAGATTGCCCTAATCTCTGCGCAACTTTCTACATGCAGACATCGCAGCCTTTGGTCAGAGGCAATCTCCTAGCTTATGACATGTTTTTTCCTATCTCTTAACTTTGCATGCGCGTACTCGATCGTTTTTTCATAGGCATCTTGAAACCTATAACTTTCTGGATACAGGTGGATTGCGGCGCAAAACACGCGACCAGTGTTTGTCTAGCCAGAATGTCCACTCTTGAGGATATAGTCTCAGAAGATGTTCAAGTTCACTAATCCAGTTTTGAGTTGTGGATACTAGATCCCCTCCGGCCATAACACTTTGGCCCAAAACCAAATGCAATTCCGTTTCGGTCTGCACTACAGTCGCAGGTAGTATCGGGACCCCTGCCTTTTGGGCATATCTTGCTGGCCAGGTTTGAACACCAACGATCTCACCGAACGCCGACACAGCGGCAAGATCACGTGCTGGGCTCAAGATTTGCGTGGGCGGCTCATCAATGCGATCAACCATCGCGACCACGATCCCGCCTCGCTTTAATGTTCTCAAAATGATCCTTGCAACGGAAGTTGGATCCGCTTCCCGCACATCTACAAACTCGCATCCAACACTATGATAAAGTCTATGTTGAGCTTCGGCACGGTTTTTGTCTTTTGACACCCGAACAATCGATAATATGGGGTACGAGTTCGAGAGGCATCGGGCCATCGGTATCGCACCGTGGGCGTGAGGTAAGACGAGGATAAAACTCCCATTCTCAAAGAGCCGTTCAAATCTTTCACGATCCTGGACAATTAAAGTTTCGTCGATTTCTTCACCGAAGCCATGCCGTATCCTTTCTGCACGATCAAAACCCAGCAAAAGCTTCCGCACGTATTCCTTAAACAATCGCCTAGGTGAGGGGTGGTCCACATGCGCCGATAGTGCGACTGCGGTATATCGGGCATGATTTCCCGGAAGCACGTAGATCAATCTAAGAACCCAACCGACAACGGCATAGAAGAACTTTCTGACAGGCCTGGAACGTCGGGCAAGCCAGCCGGAAAACATTTCATAGGCGAGAAATATGCGGTCCTTTGTTTTGGTGAAACTCATATAGGCTGCCCAATTCTGAAAATACTAATACACAGTAAGCGATCAGTTTCTGCAACATCCTCATTTCTGCCTAGCCGCGGTACAAAAAAGGCCGAGCAATTATGATTGCCAAAATGTCAGCTTCTTCCGTTGGCACCATGAGAGTTCGCACATACAGAAAATGTCCGAAAACTGTTTACCTTAGAATGCCGTGAGTGAGATTGAGGTCCGCTCAGGACTCGAAGCGGTTTCGCGCTCTGTTTTGAATAAAGGCTGCTTAGCAGTCAATCTCGCTGCGATCTTTGTTCAACGCGCGATTGGCTGCTTCAAAAAGATCACCTAGAGCGAGAAGAGAAGGTGCTAGGTCGGCTACGTCAATTTCACCATTGTCGACCGACGGCCCGTCAAAACCAATTCGAAATGTACTCAGTGCTCAAACCTCGTTTTCGTCCTGTTTTACATATGGACTCAGGTGGAGCTACGGATTTCTGAACTAAGCCAGGAATGGCTATTGCACACAAATGTTGCGGGATCGGTTTGAATCCCCCCCGACGGATTCGAACTTTAAAAACAAAAAGTTTTTTATCTTCAATGATTTAGGGGAAACCAGTGGCGGACCGAGGAGGATTCGAACCCCCGACCCCTTGATTCGTAGTCAAGTACTCTATCCAGCTGAGCTATCGGTCCGCGTTGGTGAGGCGGTGTTTAGACCCGGCGTTAGATACGTGCAAGCCGATTCTGCAAAAAAAAATCAAAAAGTCACGTCGCCCCGCGGGAGACGGATTTCAAAGGTCGTTCCCATCGGTCCGGTTTCGGATAACAGCAGATCTCCACCGTGTCCGCGCACCAGCTCCTGCGAAATCGCCAGACCAAGCCCCGATCCTCCTTTGCGCACGCCCCCCTGAAATGGTGTAAACAGGTTTTCACGGGCCTTGGGCGGAAGACCGGGACCGGTATCTTTGACCTCGACGCACCAGCTGTTCTCATACTCACAGCCCGAAATCGTGATTTTCCCGGGCTTGCCCGACGCCACAAGTGCCTGACGGGCATTTCGGACTAGGTTCATGATGACTCGAAAAATCTGTTCTGGGTCGGCTCGCGCAACCAAATCTACAGGCAAGTCGTTTCGGATCTCAACGCAGGCGTCCGCCACAGCCAGCTGTTCGCTGGCCACGACGTCATCGGCGATAGTATGCAGGGGGACCATCGTCAAAGTCGGCGCGGGTTCCTCAGCCCGGCCAAACGCGAGCGTCCCTTCACAGAGAGAGACAGCACGCGTAATCGAATTTACCAGTTTAGGAGCCATACGGCGCACAAGTGGGTCATCACTGGATTCGATCCTGTCCGTGAACAGCTGAGCCGACGTCAGGATATTCCGCAGGTCGTGGCTGACCTTGGCCACCGCACCACCAAGTTGAGCAAGGCGCTCGCGTTGCTTCAGAGCCTGGGTCAGTTCGGTCTGCAACTGTTGCAGCGCCTCTTCCGCCTCGCGCAGCTCGGTTACCTTGGAGTTGGGGGAAATGATTCCCCGCGCGTCTTCGGGCGCACCTGCGTAGCGCTGCATGTATCCGACGACGCCCTTAATCGGACGAACTAGAACCACCCGCACGGCAAGGAACAAGAAAAACGCAGTAATGATTGAGATTACAAAAGACAGGCCAAGTATCCGCAGGCCGTAATCTGTCATCGCCATGTGTAACGGCTTGCTGTCAGTGGTTACTTCGATCAACAACCCCGCCCCTTTGACAGGTTCTCCGATCACTCGGATGATCTCGTTTTCCGGCGTGAATAGGCGCGCCACGGCGTCGCGGATCAAAACCCAGGGGGTCGCGTCTCGCAGATCAAATGTCTTGATAATCTGTTGGGGGATTGGCGAGGACAGCATCAGTTGCCGCACCTCGTCGCGCCGCAATACCACGTTGTAAACACCCGCATTGGCCAATAATTCGGCCTCAAGATCATCCGCAAGCATGTCATCTGCCAGCAGCGCCAGCGACGCAATCTGGGCGCGTTCAAGTCGGTTGAGCAGAAAGTCCTCGCGAAACCGAGCAATCGAGGGGACAAAGATCAGGATCTCGGCCAACATGACGAAGACCGTGGTCAGGATCAGAAATCGGCCCGACAGCGAGTTCACTTTGCACTCTCCTCCCGGTCAGGGCATCCAGCGCTGGACGAACCTGACCACTCGTTTAACTGTCTGATTCTCAAACAGCCTTGGCGAGAAATAGGCACCTGCCACGCGTTTGTTAAGCTCTCCGATCGTCGGATAGGGCGAAACCATCGCGGCTATCTGTCCCATCTTTAGGTTATTGGCCAATGCCACAGACCACAAGTTGATCAACTCACCCGCCTGATAGCCCACGATTGTCGCACCCACCGGGCGCCCTTTTACGACCATGACCTTAATGAAGCCTTTCGTCTTGCGCTCAGATATGGCGCGGTCGTTGTGGTGATAATCAAAGCGCGCGAATTCCACCTTGTCACCGTGCTGCGCGCGTGCCTGCGCCTCGGTCAGACCAACCTGCGCCAATTCGGGATCGGTATAGGTGGCCCATGGTATATGCGCGGTTTTCGCCTTGGAGGGCAGACTAAACAGCGCAGACCGGATGATGATGCCCGCGTGATAGCCCGCGACATGAGTGAATTGCAGCCCACCCGCGACATCGCCGATGGCATAGACTTTCTTATTTGTGGTGCGCAGCGAGTCATCCACCTTGATACCGGTGCGCGTAGGTTCGATCCCCGCCGCCTTAAGGTTCAACCGGTCAGTATTGGCTTTGCGCCCCGCGGCCAACAACAGGTGCGAGCCCGAGTAGATCTGGCCGGTCTCGGTCACAACCTCGACCTTGCCGTCCGCGCCGCGAATCTGTGCGACCATGGCTTGCTCGTGAATCTCGACACCTTCGGCGCGCAACGAGTCCAGCACGATCTCGGCCGCCTCGGGGTCGTCCTTGCCCAGCGCCTGCATCCCCTCGATCACGGTGACTTTGCAGCCCAGACGGATATGGGCCTGCGCCATCTCCATCCCGATCGGGCCGCCGCCGATGATCAGCAGATGCTCGGGTTTGTCGCGCAGATCGAAGATCGTCTCGTTGGTATAATACGGCACCTGATCCAGACCGGGGATCGGCGGCACCAACGGCGACGAGCCGGTCGCAATCACCACCCGGCGCGCGGTGATCAGATGATCGCCCGCCTGCACCTGCGTGGGCGACACGAAGTGACCATATTCCCGGATCACTTTGACGCCGAAACCTTCGAACCGTTCCTGACTGTCCATCGGCTCAATCTGCGCGATCACATCATGCACGTGATCCTTGGCGGCGGCATAGTCCACCTGCGGCACCACATCGGCCACGCCCAGCGCGGATGAATGCGCCTGCCCATAAGCCGCCTTACCGCTGGCGATCAGCGCCTTCGAAGGCACGCAACCAAAGTTCAGGCAGTCTCCGCCCATCTTGTGACCCTCCAGCAGGATCACATCTGCGCCCATCTGGCTGGCCCCGGCAGCCACCGACAAGCCACCTGACCCGGCGCCGATCACCAGGATATCCGTCTTCAATTCTTGCATAAGATCAGGCGTCCTTTTTGCCGCGCACGGCTTTGATCACGATGGGCAGCGCCGCCAGCACACACAAGCCGATGATAGGCCCAATTACAAACGGCTCCCAAAGCAGGGACACATCCGGGGTTTCGCCCCGGTCGAACACACCACCCAAGCCAACGCCGATCCAAGTGTAGACGATGCCGCCTGGAATGATGCCCAGCGCGGTGGTGAACAGGAAATTGCGGAATTTGACGCCGACCAGTGCGGGCACCAGATTGGCCACAAAGAACGGCACCACCGGCACAAGGCGCAACAGGAACAGAACCGAGATTTCATTCTCACGCAGCCCGTCTTTCAGCTTTTTGACCGTGCCTTCGGATGACTCCAGCTTGGCGGTCAGGGATTCACCTAACCCCCAGCGGGCGGCCAGAAAGATCGCAGATGCACCAATGGTGGCCGCGAATACGTTGAACACGGTGCCTGCAAATAAGCCAAACAAGAACCCGCCCGTCATCGAGGCTACGGCTGCGCCGGGCAGAGAGAAGGCAACAATCACGATATAGATCGCCACAAATGCACCTGCCATGGCCCAATAGTTTGCGTCGCGCCACGCCAGCAGGGATTCGCGGTTGTCGCGCAGGGTTTCAAATGTCAGGTAGTCGCCCAAGGTGAAGAACCCCGCCACCGCAACGGCAAGAATCACCAGCAAAGGGATATGGCGCGCAAGCCCGCTGCGGGGGGCCTGAGTTGTATCGCTCATGTCTGTGTCCGGTTTTGTGCGTTTCATCTAAGCTCAACATGCGACGTCGCGCAGCGCTGCAACAGGGGCCTCACGCCGCCTTGATGTTTACGGTAGGGAATGTGAGGGTTTCAGGCGGCAAAACCGTCAAATTGAAACTTTTCAACTGTGGCGGTTACAGAATTGTTGCAAAAGGCAGCAAAACCCCCACCTAGGGGTTTGACTTACCCCCCGCCACCCAGTAGAGGACGGGCTTCGAACACTAGGGCAAGGCGAATCTGCGCCGCACCCGACCGCTATAGATTGGAGACGGAGCGATGAAACGCACCTATCAGCCTTCGAACCTGGTTCGCAAACGCCGCCACGGTTTCCGCGCGCGCATGGCCACCAAGGCCGGCCGCAAAATCCTGAACGCACGTCGCGCACGCGGCCGTAAGTCGTTAAGCGCGTAAGCCGCTCGACCTTTCAGGTTATGAACATGACGCCGCCGGAGGCCCCTGAGGATGGTTCACACCAACCCAGCAAGCCTCCGGCGGCGTCCGTTTGTGTGTCTGAACCTTTGATCGTCCTCAAAAAGCGATCCGATTTCCTGAAGGCCGCCCGCGCGCGGCGGCAGGGGACGTCGTCGATGATGGTGCAGGCCCGCAAACGCGCCCAGGACGAAGCATCCGGGATTCGCGTGGGCTTTACCTGTTCTAAGAAGGTCGGAAATGCCGTCGCCCGCAATCGCGCCAAACGCCGTCTGCGCGAGGCTGCGCGCGCCGTTCTGCCGGTTCAGGGTCACGACGGCTGGGATTACGTCCTGATTGGCCGCGCCGAGGTCACGGCGGATCGCGCCTTTGAGGCGCTGCTGGGCGATCTGCGCTATGCGCTGCGCAAAATCCATAGTGACCGGAAATGACCCTGCTGGCGCGTGTCTTTGCCCTGCCCGTCAAGGCATACCGTCTGATCTTCAGCCCTTGGGTCGGACATAATTGCCGCTATCAACCCACCTGTTCTGCCTATGCGTTGGAGGCGTTGGAAAAGCACGGCGCCATCAAGGGCGCATGGCTGACCGCGCGCCGCATTGGCCGATGCCATCCGTGGGGTGGCACGGGCTATGACCCGGTGCCCGACGATACCGACGAGGGTTGACCGAGCGCGCGCCCGGCCTGACACTCGGCCCATGACCACACGCGCCCGCGACACCCTGCCGACACATGACGTTCTGAACCAACCGCCCGAGCGCGGCGATATCGACCTCTGGACTTCGGACCCGGTACTGCAAGGGTGCGTGAACCGCGCCAAGGGGCGCGTTGACCCGCTGACGGCCTATGGTCGCGCTCTGGGAACAGCCCAAACCCAAGAGGCCGCGCGCGATGCGAACCGAAATGCCCCGGAACTCCGCCTGTTCGATACCGGAGGACGGCGGCTGGATGAAGTGCGGTTTCACTCTGCCTATCACCAGTTAATGCAGCTGAGCCAAAGCGCCGGATACGCCGCGCTGCCGTGGGATGGTCAACCCGACGGCCATGCGAACCACGCCGCAATGGTCTATATGGCCAGCCAAATCGAGCCCGGCCACTGCTGCCCTCTGACAATGACCTATGCGGCGGTGCCTGTGTTAAAAGCCGACGCCAATATTGCCCAGCGCTGGGTGCCTAAACTGAGCGCGCATACTTACGATCCCGCTATTCAGCCCATAGCGCAGAAACACAGCGCCACGCTGGGCATGGCGATGACCGAAAAACAGGGCGGCTCAGACATCCGCGCTAATACCACCACCGCCACGCGGGACGGTGATCATTGGCGGTTGCGCGGGCATAAATGGTTCTGCTCGGCCCCGATGTCGGATGGGTTCCTGACGCTGGCGCAGGCCCCGGGCGGGCTGACTTGTTTCCTTGTGCCACGCTGGCTGGAGGGCGAGCGCAACGCCATCCATCTGATGCGCCTGAAAGACAAGCTGGGCAATCGCGCCAACGCCTCGGCCGAGATCGAATATCACGACGCTCTGGCCTATCAACTGGGAGACGAGGGCGCGGGCATTCGCACGATCCTTGAGATGGTGCATCACACACGGCTTGATACCGCGATGGCCCCCGCCGGGCTGATGCGCGCGGCCCTGTCCTCGGCGCATCACTGGGTCAGTCACCGCAGTGCCTTTCAACGCCGCCTGATCGACCAACCCCTGATGCGCGCCGTTCTGAGTGATCTTATTCTGGATTGGGAGGGCGCGCTGACCCTCGGGATGCGCGTCGCACAGGCCTTTGACGGGCAAACCCCCGAGAACCGCGCCTTTGCCCGCATCAGCGTGGCGCTGGCCAAGTTCCTCAACAACAAACGCTGTCCCGTGGTCGTGGTCGAAGCGATGGAGGTTCTGGGCGGCATGGGGTACGTCGAAGATACGCCCCTTCCCCTTCTCTACCGCGAGGCACCCCTGAATGGCATTTGGGAGGGATCGGGCAACGTGATCTGCCTTGATATCCTGCGAACGCTGGCGCGTGAGCCTTTGGCCGCCGAGGTTTTGCAGGCCGAACTGGAGACCGCGCGCGGCGCAGACCGCGCTTATGACGCGGCCTTGCAAACCTATCGCGACCAATGGCCCGGCCTGCCCTCTGAACCCGAGGCGCGCTGGTTTGCTGAACGTACCGCTCTGCTGCTGACGGCTTCGCTACTGTTGCGCAACGCCCCATCCGCCGTGGCCGATGGGTTCATCGTGACGCGCCTGACAGGTGACAGCGGTCGCATCCCCGGATCGGTCCGGGGGCTGAACACAGATGCCTTGCTCGCACGGCTGGGCTAAGCGTCACCCTTGCCCGGTTGCGCCAACTATTGTAGGGGCTGCGCATGTTTGACGAAGCTGACGATATCCACCCGCTCTTTGCCGGCGCGCCCTCGACCACCGAGTTCAAGAAGCTGCGCAAGCGCATCGTGCGCCAAACCCGCGAAGCCATTGAGCAATACGGGATGGTGGACCCGTCGGCCCATAACAAAGATGGCAAACCTCCACGTTGGTTGGTCTGCCTGTCAGGCGGCAAGGACAGTTATACCCTGCTGGCAGTGCTGTATGAGCTGAAATGGCGCGGTCTTCTGCCCGTCGATCTGCTGGCCTGCAATCTGGATCAGGGGCAACCCGGTTTTCCCGCCACTGTCCTACCCGAGTTTCTGGAACGGATGGGCGTACCCCACCGGATCGAATATCAAGACACCTATTCTGTCGTGATGGACAAGGTACCACAGGGCCGCACCTATTGTGCACTTTGCTCGCGCCTGCGCCGTGGCAATCTCTATCGTATTGCGCGTGAGGAAGGCTGTTCCGCCGTCGTTTTGGGGCACCACCGCGACGACATCCTCGAGACGTTCTTCATGAACCTGTTCCACGGCGGACGTCTGGCCACGATGCCGCCGAAACTGGTGAATGAAGAAGGCGACCTGTTCGTCTTTCGACCCCTGGCCCATGTGGCCGAAGCCGATTGCGAGAAATTCGCCAACGCAATGAGTTACCCAATCATCCCCTGCGATCTGTGCGGCAGTCAGGACGGGTTGCAGCGTCAGCAGGTGAAACAGATTCTCGACCAGTGGGAAAAGAACAGCCCCGGTCGGCGACAAGTGATGTTCCGCGCTTTGACAAACGCGCGGCCGTCTCATCTTTTGGACCCAAAATTGTTTGATTTCGCAGGGCTTTCTTTGGAAACCGGCAAAAAAGGCAAAATTGCTGACGAAATTCCACATCTACGTTAACGTCTGACTCAGATTGCTTTTCTAGGGTTGACCACAGCGTGCGACGCCCAAGAAAAAGGCCCGTAATCTGATGTGGAAAAATATCTCTGTCAGCAGAGTTCTGAATGTCCTGACAACCGTACTCAGCGGCCCTCAGGCCTTGGCTTTCATCCCTGCGATCAGCCTCGCTGCCTTCTGGATCGGCGGGGAACGCGCCCTGGTCATCGTGGCCCTGTCCCTACCGGTTCTAGTAGCAATCATCCTGACGGCTGCAGATACTGCTAAGTCACACGCAGACCGAAGCGAAGCCAACGGCCTTAAATCTATCGGCAGTTTCGCCTCGGAAATCGAGGGGTTCTATCAAACGGCGAGCAATATCCGCGAAGAATCCGCCTGCCTGATCGTCGCTTTGGACAACTTCGACGAATTTATTGATCTGCACGGGAATGCGGCGGCCAACCATATGGCCGAACAATTCTGTGCCCGCGTTTTATCTGCCATCCGTACGCAGGATATTGCCACGCAGCTGGACCCGCACAGGATTGCCATCGGGTTGCGGCCGTCAAAGCACCTTGACCTTGAGGCTTGCATTCAGATGTCCGGTCGTATCCAATCTGCCATTGAAGAGCCCTTGACCCTCAATGGCTCTGGAATCTACGTCTCATGCTCGATCGGGTTCAGCTTGCTGACCTCTTTACGCGACGACGGATTCGAGACTTGGATCGACGCAGCCTCATCCGCGCTGGAAGAGGCGCAAAGAAATGGGCCCTCGACCATACGCGCTTATTCCAACGAAACGCATCGTCGATCGCGCATTCGTGCAAATTTACGTAAAGAGTTCGACGCGGCTCTGGACAGCGGAGAAATCCGTCCATGGTTCCAACCGCAAGTCTCGACCGATACGGGACGCGTGACCGGATTCGAGGCGCTGGCCCGGTGGGAGCATCCGCATAAGGGCGTACTGGGTCCGAATATCTTCTTACCCTTCGCTGAGCAGGCCGAGCTGATGGAACGGTTTGGTCAGGCCATGCGCCACCACGCGTTCACAGCGATGCAAAAATGGGATCGCGCCGGGGTTGTAGTGCCGCGGATCGGGATCAACTTTTCATCGGACGAGTTACGGGATCCTACACTCATTGACCGGCTAAAATGGGAATTGGATCAGAATGATCTGACCCCGGACAGATTGGCCGTCGAAGTGCTTGAGACAGTGTTTTCTCGCAGACCGGATGACGTGATCACCCGCAACGTGACAAGTATGTCAAAGCTGGGCTGTTGCATTGACCTTGACGATTTCGGTACAGGTCATGCCTCGATCGCGTCGATCAAACGTTTTGACGTCTCGCGCATCAAGATTGATCGGTCTTTCGTGACAAAGGCGGACAAGGACGCCAGCCAGCAGCAAATGGTCAGTGCCATTCTCACAATGGCGGAACGGCTGAATTTGGAAACTCTGGCTGAAGGTGTGGAAACTCCGGGAGAGCATGCATTGATGGCCCAGTTGGGATGCGATCACGTTCAGGGTTTTGGGATCGGAAAACCCATGCCATTCGAAAAAACGCTGGACTGGATCGCAGCGCATCAGAACAAGGTGAATGGAGTTCCCAAGATAGGGCGGCAAACTGGCTCTTGATCGGCCAATTCCGCATGAAAAACCCAATCCGCGACGGTTTGACGGGCGAATCCGCTTGACCTTTGGGGCTGCACTCTGTTGAACCCACCGGGTGTGTTTCACTGCTTAAGGTGGCTGTCCCAGATGGACGATCAGAATAAGAATCTCATCCTCGCAACCGCGCTCAGCTTTCTCGTGATCCTTGTTTGGTTCGTGCTGTTCCCACCGCCGGAACAAACCGCGCTGCCCGATCAGGCTGAAATCAGCGCCACCGACGCGACCGAGGTTCAGACGCCCAGCGCCACAAACGCGGGCACGACTGGTGAGGCGACAGCTGCTGCAGAAGAAACGCTGCCCGATGCCGAAGCACCACGCATTGTGATCGACACACCTCGTCTGGAGGGCAGCCTCTCCCTGTCAGGTGGCCGCATCGATGAGCTATTCCTGAAGGACTACAAAGTCTCGATCGAAGAAGGCGCGCCGATTGTGGAACTGCTGTCCCCGGTCGGATCGGAATCGGCCTATTATGCGCTGTACGGCTGGGCACCTGGCGCAGGTGTTGCGGGCACCGATGTCCCGGGCCCTAACACGTTGTGGACTTTGGAAAGCGGTGAGACGTTGGGCGTCGACACGCCGGTCACGCTGAAATGGGACAATGGCAACGGCCTGACCTTCCGCCGCACAATCTCGGTGGACGAAAACTATATGTTCGACGTCACCCAATCGGTGGAAAACAACACGCAGGCCGAAGTGGGCATGGCCCCCTATGGCATTCTGGCCCGCCACGGCATCGGTGAAGACGGTGACCTGCCCGACCTGAAGAATTTCTTCATCCTCCACGAAGGGGTCATGGTTATGGCCGACGGCGTGCTGGACGAGATCGACTATGGCGACGTCCGCGACTTTGACATCGACCCGAACGAACGCGCTCAGGCCGAGGTGTTTCAGGTCAAGGAAGGCGGCTGGGTCGGCTTCACTGATCACTACTGGATGACCACTCTGATCCCCGAAGAAGGTGCGACCTTCAAGGCTGCTGCGAAATACGACGCCCGCCGCAAGATTTATCAGACCGAGACAGTCCTGCCCACACTGACCGTCGCCCCCGGCGCGACAGAAGAAGTGACCACCCAACTGTTCGCAGGCGCGAAGGAATGGGAAACCATCCGTGAGTATCAAGCCGAAGGCGTACAGAAGTTTATCGACAGCATCGACTGGGGCTGGTTCTATTTTCTGACCAAGCCGATCTTCTGGCTGCTGCACAACATCAACGTTCTGATCGGCAACATGGGCTGGTCTATTATCGGCCTGACCCTGATCATCAAGGCGATCCTCTTCCCGCTGGCATTCAAATCCTACGTCTCGATGGCGAAGATGAAGGAACTGCAGCCGCAGATGGAAGCCCTGAAGGAGGCCGCAGGCGACGACCGCCAGAAGATGCAGCAAGGCATGATGGAGCTGTACAAGAAGGAAAAGGTGAACCCCGCCGCAGGTTGTTTGCCGATCCTGATGCAGATTCCGATCTTCTTCTCGCTGTACAAGGTGATCTTTGTCACGATCGAACTGCGTCAGGCCCCATGGTTTGGACCATTCCAGGACCTCAGCGCGCCCGACCCAACCTCGATACTGAACTTCTTTGGCTGGCTACCGTGGGCCGGTCCGCAGCCCGATACACTGATGGCGCTGATCTTCATCGGTATTCTGCCGCTGTTGCTGGGTGTTTCAATGTGGCTGCAGCAAAAGCTGAACCCGGCACCAACTGACGCGACCCAGGCGATGATCTTTGCGTGGATGCCGTGGGTCTTTATGTTCATGCTTGGCAGCTTTGCCAGTGGCCTGGTGGTCTACTGGATTGCGAACAACACGATTACATTTACCCAGCAATACCTGATCATGCGCAGCCAGGGCTACAAGCCGGACGTGTTCGGAAACATCAAGTCAAGCTTCAAACGAACACCGAAGACGGATGACAAATGACAGGTGAAGTAACCAACCTCTGGCGACATCCGATCAAAAGCCATGGCCGCGAGGCCGTGCAGACCATCACTTTGAGCCCCGGGCGAACCATGCCCGGGGATCGTGTTTGGGCCGTCGCGCATGAAGCGTCGAAAACGGATGGAACCGAATGGGCACCTTGTGCCAATTTCAGCCGCGGTGCCAAAGCACCGTCGCTGATGGCAATCTCGGCCCGTACCGAAGGTGATACCGTCACACTGACCCATCCCGAACGACCCGAGCTGCACTTTCAGCCCGACACGCAACAAGATGCCTTTCTGGATTGGGTCAAGCCGCTGATGCCTGCGGATCGTGCGGCCTCGGCCCGCATCGTCCGAGTGCCTGGACGAGGGATGACGGACAGCGATTTCCCGTCGATTAGCCTGTGCAACATGGCCACACATCGCGCGGTCGAGCAGAAGTTGGGGCAAGACCTTTCCCCGGTACGCTGGCGCGGCAATATCTGGTTCGACGGGCTGCCCCTGTGGGAAGAATTCGAATGGCTGGGCCGCGAAGTACAGATCGGGCAGGCTGTGTTGCATGTCCGCGAGCGTATCACCCGATGCCTTGCGACGACTGCCAACCCCGATACAGGTGCGCGTGATGCCGATACTTTGGCGGCGCTCAATACCTGGGATCATCAGGATTTCGGTGTTTACGCCGAGGTGATAAGGGGTGGCGAGGTCAAAACCGGTGACAAGGTTCAACTGCTATGACCACCCTGCCCTTTCCCTTAGCCGAAACACCGGATGAGTTCGCGCAAGAGCGTGGCCGCAAACTGTTTGCCGGCGAATCCGAGTTTGTCAAAGGCGTGGTCGCCATGAACGGCTTGCCCGCGCCAGACCGGCTAGAGGTGTGTTTTGCCGGGCGTTCGAATGTGGGCAAGTCCAGCCTGATCAACGCGCTGACCGGCACCAAGGGATTGGCGCGTGCCTCGAACACGCCGGGCCGCACACAAGAGATCAACTTTTTCACCCAAGGCCCCGAGTTGTATCTGGTCGACCTGCCCGGCTATGGCTATGCCAATGCGCCGGTCAAGGTTGTCGAAAAATGGCAGCGGCTGCTGAAACAATACCTGAGCGGACGTCAAACGCTGCGCAGGGCCTTTGTTCTGATCGACTCGCGCCATGGGGTGAAACCGGTGGATGCCGAGATCATGAAGCTGCTGGACACCAGCGCCGTGACCTTTCAATGCGTGATGACCAAGGCCGACAAGGTCAAAGCCAACGAGCGCGAAAAGGTTCTGGATCAGGTACGCGGAGCGCTGTCGAAACACCCTGCCGCCTTCCCTGAAATCGTGCTGACCTCGTCCGAAAAGGGCGACGGGATTCCCACGCTACGCTCTATCATTGCGCATCTGGAATAGCTTGCCCCTTGGCAGCACCGGGCAAAGGCCCTAACACGGAATGCCAGAGGGACAGCAGCCATGAAGACAAGAGATATGAACCGGGACTGGATCGCCACCGCCGCCACCTTGAACAGCGCTTTGCCGTATCTGCAGCGTTATGACGATGCAATTGTCGTCATCAAGCTGGGCGGACACGCAATGGGCAGCGACGAGGCGATGGAAAGCTTTGCCCGCGACGTCGTGCTGATGCGTCAGGTCGGTGTGAACCCGGTGGTCGTCCACGGTGGCGGCCCGATGATCAACGCGATGCTGGGCAAGCTGGACATCCAGTCCGAATTTGTAGGCGGCAAGCGTGTCACCGACAAAGCCACCGTCGAAGTGGTCGAGATGGTCCTGTCTGGCCTTGTGAACAAGCGCATCGTCCAGGCGATCAACGATCAGGGCGGCTCGGCTGTGGGCCTGTCTGGTAAGGACGCCAATCTGATGGTCTGCGATCAGGCCGATCCGGCTCTTGGCTTTGTAGGCTCTCCGGCGGACATGAACCCGAAAATCCTGCACGACTTGTTTTCGCATGATGTGATCCCGGTGATCGCGCCACTGGGTGCAGGCCGGAACGGAGAGACGCTGAACGTCAATGGCGATACCGCCGCAGGCGCGATTGCCTCGGCGCTGAAAGCGGATCGCCTGTTGCTGCTGACCGATGTTTCGGGCGTCAAGAACGCTGCGGGCGAAGTCGTAACCGAACTGAAGGCCGGTCAGATCCGCGAGATGACGATGGAAGGTACGATCGCAGGCGGTATGATCCCCAAGACTGAAACCGCGCTGGATGCTTTGCACAGCGGCGTACGGGCGGTGGTCATTCTGGACGGTCGCGCGCCCAACGCGGTGCTTTTGGAACTGTTTACCGAACACGGCGCAGGGTCACTGATCCGCCCCGACTGAGCCCCCCACAGCGGAGAAGAGATGACGCAACAAGCCCCCGCCTCAGCCTATAGAGCGGCTATCAGCTATGGCTGGGTGGGACGTGTCGCGCATCAGGCCGGGTTAATAACCATGGGCGCGACCCATCCCCGTACCAGCGGAGCCAAGGGGCTGGACGGTGGCACTCTGGTTCTGTTGGGCGCGGGGCCAGGCTTTTGGCCGGTCCTGAAAGCGGCCCCGGAATGGAACGGCCCCGATCCTGTCGACCGCTGGTCAACCCGCGTGATTGGACAAATGGCGCTTGATCTGGGGGCTGATGCGCATTTCCCTTTCGGCGGCCCACCTTATGCACCTTTCATCGACTGGGCGCTGAAATCCGGGCGAACCTTCAGCAGCCCGGTGGGCGCGCTGGTGCATGACACCGTGGGTATGATGATCTCATACCGGGGTGCGCTGCATTTCGCGCAGGAGTTCGAGATACCCGAGGCGGTAGCACCCTCGCCGTGCACCACCTGTGCCGCGCCCTGCACCTCGACCTGCCCCGTGGGCGCGTTGAACGATCAGGAATTCTATGACGTGGTCGCATGCCATGCGCACCTCTCCACAGACGAGGGCCAAACCTGCATGACCGGAGGCTGCCTTGCACGTCTGTCCTGCCCTGTCAGCGCCGGCGCCAATCGCGACCCCGAGCAGTCCGCCCATCATATGAAAGCGTTCCACCCATCATGAGCCTGACTCTGATCCTTACCCGCCACGCAAAATCCAGTTGGGGCGATACAACGCTCGAGGATCATGACCGCCCCTTGAACAAGCGCGGCCGGAAATCTGCACGCGCCATTGGCAGGTGGTTGAATGAACACGGATGGACGCCGGACGAAGTACTCAGCTCGACGGCAATCCGGACGCGTGAAACATGGGATCGCATGGGGCTGCAAGCCGACAGGATTTGCTTTCACCGCGCACTATATCTAGCCGAACCCGAAGATATGCTGATTGAACTGTCGGGCGCGACGCAGCCAACGGCCATGATGCTAGGCCACAACTCGGGCATATGCGAGTTCGCCCGCCGGATCGTTCGTCGTCCCCCAGATCACCCACGTTTCTTGGATTACCCGACATGTGCGACTACCGTGATCCGGTTTAGCATCAAGGATTGGGCAGATATCGACTGGCGAAGTGGGGATGTTATGGGCTTCACCACACCGCGCGAATTGCTGGGATAGAAAAAGGCGAGGCCGAAGCCCCGCCCTTTCCTGGATTTTCGCCGGATCAGTGACCCAAAATCTGACTGAGGAACAGCTTGGTCCGTTCGCTCTGCGGGTTGTTAAAGAACTCTTCTGGTTCGTTCTGTTCCACGATCTGACCGGCATCCATAAAGATCACGCGGTTGGCGACCTGACGGGCAAAGCCCATCTCGTGGGTCACACACAGCATGGTCATGCCTTCCTCGGCCAGTTCGATCATGGTGTCGAGCACCTCTTTGATCATCTCGGGGTCCAGCGCCGATGTGGGTTCATCGAACAACATGATCCGCGGCATCATGCACAAGGACCGCGCAATCGCCACACGCTGCTGCTGACCACCCGACAACTGGCCGGGGTATTTCAGCGCCTGATCGGGGATTTTCACCTTTTCCAGGAAATGCATCGCGCGCTCTTCGGCTTCTTTCTTGGGCGTCTTGCGCACCCAGATCGGGGCCAGCGTGCAGTTTTCCAGAATGGTCAGGTGCGGGAACAGGTTGAAGTGCTGGAACACCATACCAACCTCGGACCGGATCTTGTCGATGTTTTTCAGGTCATTCGACAGCTCGGTCCCGTCCACGATGATCGTGCCCTGCTGATGTTCCTCCAGCGCGTTCAGGCAGCGGATCAGCGTGGATTTGCCCGACCCTGATGGCCCCGCGATCACGATCCGCTCGCCCTGATTGACGGTCAGATTGATGTCGCGCAGCACGTGGAAAGACCCGTACCACTTGTTCATGCCGTTGATTTCGATGGCGACCTCGTCGCTCACCTGCATCTTCGAGCGGTCGATTTCGCGTTCAATTGCAAGTTCAGACATGTGTTGAACTCCTTAACGATGGTCCGTGGCAAGGCGACGCTCGAGCCACTGGGAATATTGAGAAATGCCGTAGCAGACGACGAAGAACAGAAGCGCGGCAAAGCCCAGAAGCTCCCAATAGACGCCGTTCCATTCGGTTGACGCTAGGATGGGTCCCCGGATCATGCCCACCAGATCGAACATCGAAATGACCGAAACCAGTGTGGTATCTTTAAACAGGCCCACGGCCACGTTCACGATACCAGGGATCGAGATCTTCAGAGCCTGCGGCAGGATGATCAGGCGCATCGCCTGCGGGTAATCCAAACCAAGGCTGTCTGCTGCCTCGTACTGCCCACGTGGAAGCGCTGCCAGACCGCCCCGGATCACCTCGGCGATATAGGCGGCCGAGAACATGGTGATCATGATCACAACACGCAGGAACAGGTCGACCGTGCTGTCAGGCGGGAAGAAATAGGCCAGCATCACCGAAGCCACGAACAGCAGCGTGATCAAAGGCACGCCACGGATGAATTCGATGAAGATGACACAGACCCATTTGATCAGCGGCATCGACGACTGACGACCCAGCGCCAGAGCGATCCCAAGCGGCACTGAAAGCGATACGCAGGTCAAACCCAGCATCATGTTCAGCATAAAGCCACCCAGATCACGGCTTGGAACGGCGGTGAGCATAGCACCTTCGTTTGCACCTTCCGGGATCAGAGCCCCTCCGACATTCCAGACAATCAGAGCCACTATGATCGCGCCAAAGAACCCAGCGGCAAAGCTGTTACGGCCAAGTTTCTGGAAAACGACACCCGCGGCAACAAAACCAAGCAGCGCCACGATTGGAACCAGAATGCTGCCACCCCAAATCAGCCAGAAGGCGATGAAGGGATACAGCGCCGTGAACACCAGAAGTTTGCGCGGCAGGTCAAAGAACAGAACCGGCGCCAGCGCCACCAACATAAGCACAAAGGCCAGATTTGGGCGCCAATAAGCTTCTGCAGGGTATTTGAACCCATAGATCAACTGATGCCAGCGTTCGGTCAGAACTGCAAAGCACGCACCGGTTTTTCCATCCAGAATCTCGCGGCATTGAGCAAGCGAGTCCGCGTTCCACACGCCGTTCAAAATCCATGGCAACGTGTTCTTGAGAAGCACATAGATTAGCAAGATGGATAGAACTGTAAGTATCGTGTTCGTGACGCCCGAGAACAAGTTCTCGCGCAGCCATTTGACAATACCCGTCTGGTTTGCCGGCGGTGGAGAAGGAGGAATAGTTCCTTCAGCCACAAAGGCGATCGGGTTTGTTGTTTGATCAGCCATGCTCAGCGCTCCTTCAACTTGACGGATGCGTTGTAGATATTCATCACCATCGAGATCATCAGAGAGGCTGTCAGATAGAACAGCATCAGCAGCAAGACGCATTCAATCGCACGACCCGTTTGGTTCAACGTGATACCGCCCAGCGTCGCAGTGATGTCCGCGTAACCCACCGCAATCGCCAGAGACGAGTTTTTGGTGATGTTGAGATACTGCGAAATCAGCGGCGGGATGATGACCCGCAAAGCCTGAGGCAAGATGACCAGATTCATGATCCGACCCTGACGCAGACCCAATGCGGCGGCGGCCTCTGTCTGACCTTTCGATATCGCTTGGATACCCGCCCGGACGTTTTCCGCGATGAAGGCACCGGTGTAGATCGACAATGCGAACCAAAGCGCAATGAGCGGACCACCGACCTTAATTCCACCGCTGAAGTTAAAGCCTTTCAGCGCCGGGACATCCCAAGTCAATCCCATCAAAACCATCAACAGAGCAAACGGTACCAGCCAAACTGCCAGCTTGACGACCAGGGTTTTGGGCCGTTCGCCGGTTTGCTCTTGCTTCAAAGTGGCACGTTTCTCGATTTCACGAGATCCGAACCAGGATCCGATCAGAACCACGACAACCAGCAGCCAATTCAAGACCGTCGCGCCAAACAAGCCGTTTGTAAATTCTGGGCGGGGAATATAGACGCCACGGTTGGTGAAGGCGAACAAATCAAACAGCATGCTTGAAGTCGGGTTGTCGCCTCGGAAAGCCCGCGGCCCCGGCAAAACTGCCGTCATGATGGTGAAAATGATGATGATCCAGATGAGAACCGGAATATTCCGGAAAATCTCAACATACACCGCCATCAGCTTGGAAACGAGCCAGTTGTTCGACAAACGCAGCACACCTGCGATCACGCCAAACACTGTGGCCGTAATACATGCCAAAAACGCAACCAAAAGGGTGTTCAGAATACCGACAACAGCCGCTCTTCCGTGCGAAGACTGGCTGTCATACTCGATCAGTCGCTGGTTGATGTCATACCCGGCAGGGTCGCCCAGGAATGTGTAGGAGATATTGAGCCCCGCGGCCCGAAGGTTCTGGATCAGGTTATTACCCAGATACCAAATACAAAGCGCAATGACGATTGCCGCAATCACCTGGAAAGTAAGTGAGCGATAGCGGGTATCGTTTATGAGCATAGACAACCGAAAGTCAGCTTTCGGTGGGTCAGTCATAGTCGACATATTATGGGATCCCCGTGCTTTTCGGACGCTTCCTTCCTGGCAGGGTTTTCCCCGCTCCCGAGCAGTCCGTAGCATTCTGTTTTGGAAAAAGGGCGCAGGTTAACCCCGCGCCCTTTTCAATGGATTTTAGCGGAACGGCGGCGAGTACAGCAGGCCGCCATCGGTCCACTGTGCGTTCAGACCGCGTGCCAGACCGATTGGAGTTTCTTCGCCAATGTTCTGCGCGAAGACTTCGCCATAGTTGCCGCCCGATTTGATCGCTTTCATAGCCCAGTCAGCATCCAGACCCAGCATCTCGCCCAGAGTACCTTCGGTACCCAGCAGACGGTTTACTTCCGGGTTGTTGGTGCCAGCGGCCATCTCGTCGATGTTGGCTGAGGTCACGCCCAGCTCTTCAGCCGAGATCAGCGCGTTCAGAGTCCAGCGGACAACGTCGCCCCACTCGTGATCGCCGTGACGGACCAGCGGGCCCAGCGGCTCTTTCGAGATGATTTCGGGCAGCAGGACGTGCGCCGACGGATCTTCGAATGTGGCGCGGGTTGCGGCCAGACCAGATGCGTCGGTGGTGTAAACGTCACATGCGCCAGCTAGATACTGCTGCTGCGCTTCAGCGTTGGTTTCAATCGGAACCGGCTCGTAGCTGATGTTGTTCGAGCGGAAGAAGTCCGCTAGGTTCAGCTCGGTGGTGGTGCCGGTCTGGATACAGACGGTTGCGCCGTCCAGTTCCTTGGCCGAGCTGACGCCCAGCGCCTTGGGAACCATGAAGCCCTGACCGTCGTAGTAGTTTACGCCCACAAATTCGAACTTCAGGTCCACGTCGCGGCTGAACGTCCATGTGGTGTTACGGGCCAGCATGTCGATCTCGCCCGAGGCCAGCGCAGTAAAGCGGGTCTTACCAGTTGTCGGAACAAACTCGACGGCGCTTGCATCGCCCAGTACGGCTGCAGCGACAGCACGGCAAACCGCAACGTCAAAGCCTTTCCATTCACCATTTGCATCGGGTGCAGCGAAGCCAACCAGACCGGTGGTCACACCGCAGTTCAGCTTACCGCGCGCTTTGACATCATCGACAGTCCCCGCTGTCGCTGCGCCTGCAGCCAGGCCTGCAACGGTCGCCACGCCCAAAATTACGGATTTTTTCATTTTTACCTCTTCCTGATTTTCCGCCCCTGTCCAGAGACGGTTCTGTCCGGCACCTTTGGCACCGGAAAGGTTTCCCCAAAGGTGTCTCCCCTTTAGTGGGCTTGAGTTTGGTCGCATTCATAAACAAACGTCAAGGGTCGGATCAGCGAAAACGATGGATCACCTTGCAGATGTCCGCGTCTTTGGCGGAATTTCAGGCGTCAGGGCTCAAACCGAGAGATCAAAGAACCGTTTGGCGTGTAGGAACGCGGCGCGTTTGACTTCGGACGCCGCATGCGCTTCGTCGTCATGGCCCCATTGTTCAATTTGCCAAAGTTCGTCCAGCCGCGAAATTTCCCAGATGTCTTCCACCGAGCGCCAATTGGCCGAAACGGCGAACCCAAGGATCAGCGACCCGGACAGGCTGACCAAATCGTGGAAGGCTGCAAGCTGGAACTCATTGAAATCATGGACACGCTGCCTCAAGCTCTGCAGGGTCGACGTGTCCTGAGGTCTGTGCAAGACACCAGCAACGGGCACCAAACGCGCGGCGAGTGTCTCTGCCGCCCAATCCAGCGCTGGGTCCCATTGCTCGGCTTGCCGCTGCTGCAACTCTTGCGGGTGCGTGGCACGGTAACATAACAAGTCCGAATCGCCGTAATCAGCCAACATGTCTGCAACTTCGGCGTGCTGATGCTGCACCTTGTCGATGGCCGCATTGGCAGAGCGGGTGAAGGGCATGGTGGTCGGGTCGACTTCTTTTTCCTGCGCGTCCCACTCGGCGGCAATCTCCTGCGCCATGGTCTGCGTAGGCACGATCAAACCCGCCTTGGCGGGCGTTTTCACCCGGCGGCCATCCAGCTCGACGGTAAAGCCGCCTTCAGCCTCGACTACTGCGCTTTGGGTCCAGAATCGTTTGGGTTTCCAGTCGCTCATCGTCTCAGGTCCAGATTTGTTCCAGCGCATTGGGCAACTGGTCAAAGGTTTCAATGATGGTTGTCGCGGCCTCTAGCGCGGGGCGCGCGTGATAACCCCAGGTGACGCCAACGCTGGGCACGCCCGCAGCGGTGGCCATGTCCATGTCAAACCGGGTGTCGCCGATCATTACGGTATCGATTGCCTCAACCCCCGTCTCGGCCCGCGCGGTGTCAATCATCGACGGGTGCGGTTTCGAGGGGTGATGATCTGCCACCTGCCGCGTGACAAAATAACCCTGCAGCCCGTGCCCTTCGATCAACGCATCCAATCCGCGCTGAGACTTCCCGGTGGCCACGCCCAGCAGAACTTCGGGGATGGCGTGCAACGCCTCAATCACCTCGCGGGCACCGGGATAGAGCGGCGATCCCGCCATACCCTGTTCCAGCCGATGTGCGTGGTACGCCTGTTTATACCCCTCGACCAGCCGCACCTGATCCGCGTCCGAATGCTGCGGCGCAAGCTGCGCCATCGCCTTGGGCAGCGACAGGCCAACAATGGACAGGATCGCCGGGCGATCCGGCACCGGCAAGGACAGCGCGTCGAAACTGGCCGTCATCGCGGCAACGATGCTGCCCTGACTGTCAACCAGAGTGCCATCCACGTCGAACAGCACCAAACGCAGCGGCGCGCTCATTGCAATTCCTCGAACGGGTCGTCGGCGGCCAGATCTTCGGTCCAGCCGAACGTGTCCCAGCTGTGTTTCATGTGATCCGGCAGCGGGGCCTTCACGGTGATCGTCTTGCGTGTCACCGGGTGTTCGAACGAGGCCTGCCGCGCGTGTAGGTGCAGCTTTTTGCTGATGATCCCGCCCAGCTGCGCGCCCCAGCCATCGCCGAGGTTTTCCTGACCCGAGCCGCCATATTTGCCGTCCCCGATGATCGGATGACCAATCGCCGCCATATGCGCCCGTAGTTGATGGGTACGGCCGGTGATCGGCTCCATCGCGACCCAGGCAGCGCGCCCGGCCACACGGTAGAGCGTGGCATAATGCGTATGCGCCCGTTTCGCGCCAGGGGTGTCGTTCACCTCGTTCAGATGGACGGGGATCATTTTCTCACCCTCGCCGTGCTTGCCGTGACCAGCAGCCTTGACCAGACCAGTCTTGATCTCACCCAGATAAGGGGTCGGCACACCTGCAACCAAGGCCCAGTAGATTTTGCGCGTATCGCGATGCCGGAAGGCCGCCGTCAGCCCCTTGGCGGCCTCGCGCGTACGGGCCAGCAGCAGAACGCCGGATGTGTCCTTGTCCAGCCGATGCACAAGACGCGGATTTTCGTCATAACCAAAGCGCAGCGCCTCGGACAGGCTGTCAACGTGCCGCATCTGTCCGCTGCCGCCCTGCACCGGCAGGCCATGCGGTTTGTTAAGCGCCAGCACGTGATCGTCGCGGTAGATGACACAGGACTGGATCATCTTGGCATCCGCATCCGAAATGCGTCGCTTGACCTCGGCCGGTTTGTGATCGGCATCGGGCAGCGGCGGCACCCGCACGACCTGTCCGACCTCAAGCCGGGTCGCAGCTTTCACCCGCCCACCGTCCACGCGGAGCTCACCCTTGCGGCACATCTTTTCGATGCGGCCCTGGCTGACATGTGGAAACAGGCGGCGCAGCCACCGATCGACCCGCTGGTCGCCATCGCCTTCTGCCACGGTGATCATCTGTACGCCGCTCATGCCGATATCCCTTTCGCGCGCCGGATCCGCGCGGGTTGTGTGCCATTCAGTGCCATTGAAAACATGCGCGTCTGTGGCGTGACTTACCGGCAGAGTCAACCCGGTCAGATATTGGTAAAGTCACCCCCGCGCCCGGCCCCATCCCGGAACCTGCCCGCCCCGGTGGTGCCTTCGCGGCGGATCGCTTCCAGCCCGTTGGCCCATTCGACCTTAAGCGCTTCGCGCACCGGCATCCCCCGCGTTTCGATGATCGAGCGGCGATCGGCTCGCACCGCCTCTTGCGGAAAGCGGGCGATTTCATGCGCCATGGCCTCGGCTGCGGCGCGGGCCTGACCATGCGGCACGATCTTTTCGGCCAATCCGATATTGTAGCACTCCTGCGCCTCAACCTTGCGACCGGTCAGAGCGATTTCCAAAGCTTTGCCCTGCCCGACTAGGCGCGGCAACCGGACTGAACCCCCATCCATGAGCGTGATCCCCCAGCGGCGGCAATAGACACCCAGGTATGCGGTTTCCGCCATCACGCGGATATCACACCACAGCGCCAGCTCCATCCCGCCAGCCACAGCCGCGCCCTCAACCGCGCCTATGACGGGTTTGGACAGCTCCAGCCTTGATGGCCCCAATGGCCCGACTATCGAGGGCGCCGAGCCGATGGGAAAGGACAGACGGTCAAAATATGCCTCACGCAAATCCGGGTCAGAGAGAGTGGCTGCCAGTTTCAGATCCCATCCAGCGCAGAAATTCCCGCCCTTGCCCCAGAACACAGCCACCTTGGCCGGGCCGCCTTCAAATTCCAGAAACGCGTCGACCAGCGCCTCGGCATGGATAGTGTCCACGGCATTCCGGGCCTCGGGGCGGTCGTGGATGATAGTCCAGACGTCATCGGTTTTGTCTATGGATACGGTCATGAGCTTCCTCCCTGAACTCTCATGACCCAAGCCAAGCGCGATTTTACCGCCCTGTCGCCCTTGACGCAGCGGCACTAACGATTGCGTTGGGCCCGTAGCTTGGCGAAATACTCCAGACGTTTCTTCAACTCTCGCTCGAACCCGCGCTCGACCGGCTGGTACAGGTCCGGGCGGTCCATGCCATCGGGAAAATAGTTCTGGCCCGAAAACCCATCCTCGGCGTCGTGATCATAGGCATAGCCCGCACCATAGCCCTGTTCCTTCATCAACGAAGTCGGTGCGTTCAGGATATGTTTGGGTGGAGGTTCACTACCCGATTTTCGCGCCAGTTCGCGAGCAGCCTTGTAGCCCGCATAGGCCCCGTTCGATTTGGGTGCCAAGGCCAAATAGACCACCGCCTGCGCCAGCGCCAATTCGCCTTCGGGACTGCCAATCCGTTCATAGACTTCCCACGCATGAAGCGCCAAAGCCTGTGCCTGCGGATCGGCCAAGCTGATATCCTCGACCGCCATGATGGTCAGACGCCGCGCGATATAGCGAGGGTCTTCACCCCCTTCCAGCATTCGGGCAAACCAATACAACGCCGCATCCGGGTCTGAGCCACGCACCGATTTGTGCAGCGCCGAGATCAGGTTGTAGTGCTCGTCCCCCGACTTGTCGTATTTCGTCGCGCGCCGCATCAGGCGGGTTGCCAGCACCTCGCGATCCAGCGGAGTATCGACTTTCCACGCCGCAATCTGTTCGATCAGGTTCAACAACGCCCGCCCGTCGCCATCAGCCATCTCGTGCAACGCCTCACGTGCAGGGCCGGTCAAAGGTAGAGCCTTGCCCAGCTCCTTTTCAGCGCGCTGGGTCAGACGTTCCAGGTCGGCCAAATCAAGGCGTTCCAGCACCAACACTTGCGCGCGGCTCAACACAGCGGCGTTCAGCTCGAACGAGGGGTTCTCGGTTGTCGCCCCTACTAGCAGAATCGTGCCGTCCTCCATATGGGGCAGGAAGCCATCCTGCTGGGCCTTGTTGAAACGATGAATCTCATCCACGAACAGCAGCGTGCCCTGCCCGTTCTGATGGCGGATTTTCGCGGCCTCGAACACCTTTCGCAGATCGGGAACGCCGGTAAAAATCGCACTGATCTGAACGAAATGCAGATCGGTTTCCTGCGCCAAAAGCCGCGCGATGGTGGTCTTGCCCACCCCCGGCGGCCCCCAGAACACCAGACTGGACAAGCTGCCCGAGGCCAGCATCACCCCCAAAGGCGCATCAGGGCCCAACACCTGTTCCTGCCCGATCACCTCGGCCAGTGTCTGCGGGCGTAGCCGGTCCGCCAAAGGGCGATGCGCAGGTGGCGCAGGCCGGTCGCCCCCGGTGTCGAACAGATCGCTCATAGCCGGAACCGCAGCGAAACCGAGCGCCCGCCACGCAGCAATTCAAACTGAATCCGGCGGCCCGGATCGGTCAGCGCGCGGGTAACGTCATCGGGATGGGCAATCGCGTTGCCGTTGATGCTGTTAAGAACATCCCCAACGCGCAACCCCGAGCGCCCGCCATACCGCCCGGCATCCAACACAACCACGCCGGTTTCCGTCAACCGCAGGCCCATCTTGGCGATCACCGCCGGGTTGATACGCGAGATCACCAGCCCCGGCATCACCGTCCGATCATCCAGCGTGGTTTCATCCGCCGAGGGCGTATCAGGGGCCGGGATCAGGGCAACCTCGACCTCATCCTGCGTCCCACCACGCAACAAGGTCAAAACCGACGTGCCACCGACGCCGGCAACAGACATGCGGAACTTCATCTCGGCGGGGGAATTGACTTCATCCCCGTCCACATGCGTCACCACATCGCCTACACGCAACCCGCCCTCAGCCAAGGGGCTGAGCGGGTGGAGGTTGGAAATCACCACGCCCTGTGGGATCGCCATACCCAGAGATTCCGCGATATCTGCGCTCATGTGTTGACCCGAGATTCCAGCCCAAGGGCTGACGAACTGGTCATTACCTGCCTGCGCCTGCCGCAGGAATTCGGCCACCAGATTGGCCGGGATCGCAAAGCCGATGCCGTTCGATCCGCCCGAACGCGTCAGGATCGAGGTATTGATCCCGATCAGATCGCCATTCACATCAATCAGCGCCCCACCTGAATTGCCCGGATTGATCGCCGCATCGGTCTGAATGAAATAACCCCGCGCGTTACCGGTGGCCGTGCCCGTCCGCGCCAGACCCGAGATGATGCCCGAAGACACCGTCTGCCCCACACCAAACGGGTTGCCGATGGCGAGCGCAAGCTCACCCACCTCAACCTGATCGGAATCGCGCAGCGGCAAGTAAGGCAGCCGCTCAGCGTCCTCCAACCGCAAAATGGCGATGTCGCTTTCCTTATCGCCCAGCACCACCTGCGCCGAGAACTCGCGCCGGTCGGTGGTGACAACACGGATTTCTGTCGCCGTGCCGACCACGTGGTAATTTGACACCACATAGCCGTCGTCAGACAGGATCACCCCCGATCCCAGCGAGTTCTGTACCCGCTGTCGCGGCTCATTGAACCCGCCGCCAAAAAACTCCTGAAAGAACGGGTCCGAGAAAAACGGGTTCGCCCGCCCCTGCCGCACGATCTTGGCATAGATATTGACCACCGCAGGCGCGGCCTCTTTGACTATCGGCGCAAAGCCAAAGCTGATCTCGGCCTGCGATTGCGGCACCTTGGTTTCAGCATGGGCGGGGGTTTGCAACAGGGCAAAAGGCAGACAAAGCAAAAGCGCGCGGAGCATGTGACCCTCATGGATGTTTACGGATTGATATGTCCGCAACACCGACCGTTTGCAAGATCGCTATGAGTTTGCAGACCGACCATAACCGGGCCGACCGGTGCCGCTTTGGGCCACGTCGAAGTTCCATACGATTGCCATATTGGTGATCACAGCCCCAAGGAAGGAATACAGCAGTTGCGACGGGCTAAGCACAAAGGCCGAGGCCAAAAATACCATGACATCGACCGAAAGTTGGAACCACCCAGCCTTCAGGCCGGTCCTATGTTCCAGAATAATCCCCAGAATAGTCATCCCGCCCGCCGAGGCATTGTGGCGGAAGATAGCAATCAATCCCATGCCGCTACACGCACCCCCAAGAACAGCGGCGACCAGCGGGTCAAGCCGTTCGAAGATGACTATCTTTCCCAACAGTTGTGAAAGCGTCGAAATCCCGATCACCACGACAATCGTCCGAATAGCAAAAACAGGGCCGCGTTTTGCCCAAGCCAGTATCAGAAACGGGATACCGATTAAGAAGAACAAAGGGCCAAATCCAATCGGCAAAACATAGGAAAGCAAAAGCGCAAGACCCGCAGTTTGCCCTGTCACCAAACCAGCCGCTTTAAGAAAAACGACGCTAAGGCTTGTCATGACGATACCAAAGGCAAGGCCCTGAACATCAAATACGGACATGCGAACGGACACGAAAAGCTCCGGTTTTAGCGCAGGACGCAAACCTGCTAGGTTTATCGCGCAATTAAAAAGAAAAACCCCCGCGTCTGGGACGCAGGGGCCAAAGTCAGAAAGCGAAGCTTTCTTATTCTTCGTCTGCGGCCTCTTCGGCGGCAACGCGAGCCTTGTCGGCTGCGCCTTTGGCGTCGACGTCGCGATCCACGAATTCGATGATCGCCATCGGAGCCATGTCACCATAGCGGAAACCGGCTTTCAGGATGCGGACATAACCGCCCGGACGCTCGGCGTAGCGGGGGCCCAGAACTTCGAACAGCTTGGCGACGTCTTTGTCTTCTTTCAGCTGAGCTGCGGCCTGACGACGGGCGTGCAGGTCGCCGCGCTTGCCCAGAGTGACCAGCTTTTCGATGATCGGGCGCAGTTCTTTTGCCTTGGGCAGAGTTGTTTTGATTTGCTCATGCTCGATGAGCGAGCCAGCCATGTTTGCAAACAGAGCCTTACGGTGCTCATGAGTACGGTTCAGGCGGCGGTAACCACGTGCGTGACGCATTGTTCAATTCCTATCTTGCGTTTTTGCTTTGTCTGGCCGGCGATGCGTGTCACCGGCTCTCCTTGGGGCATCATCGCCCATACAGTCCCCGGCAGCCCGGGCATTGGGGAAGACGCGCTTAGAACGCGTCTTCGAATTTCTTCGCCAGATCTTCGATATTGTCGGGCGGCCAGTCCTCGACATCCATGCCGAGGTGCAGACCCATGCCGGACAGCACTTCTTTGATCTCGTTCAGCGATTTGCGGCCGAAGTTCGGGGTGCGTAGCATCTCGGCTTCGGTCTTCTGGATCAGGTCGCCGATATAAACGATGTTGTCGTTCTTCAGGCAGTTTGCCGAACGGACCGACAGTTCCAGCTCGTCCACTTTCTTCAGCAGCAGCGGGTTGAACTCCAGACCATCGTCCTCGTCCTGGCGGCCAGCCGATTCCGGCTCGTCGAAGTTGACGAAAATCGACAGTTGATCCTGCAGGATACGAGCCGCATAGGCCAGCGCGTCCTCGGGTGTGATCGAACCGTCGGTTTCGATCTTCAGGGTCAGCTTGTCATAGTCCAGAACCTGACCTTCACGGGTCGGTTGAACGTCATAGGCAACCTTCTTGACCGGCGAATAGATCGCGTCGATCGGGATCAGGCCGATGGGTGCATCTTCGGGCTTATTCTTCTCAGCCGAGACGTAACCCTTACCGGTGTTGACAGTCAGTTCCATGAACAGGTCGGCGCCATCATCTAGGTGGCAGATGACGTGATCGCGGTTCAGAACCTCGATACCGGCGCTTTCGCTGATGTCACCTGCGGTGACAACGGCTGGGCCTTTGGCATTGATCGACAGGCGCTTGGGGCCTTCGACTTCCATGCGCAGCGACACGCCTTTAAGGTTCAGGATGATGTCGGTGACGTCTTCGCGGACACCTGCGACCGACGAAAACTCATGCAGAACGTTGTCGATCTGGACGCTGGTGATGGCCGCACCTTGCAGCGAGCTCATCAGAACGCGGCGCAGCGCGTTACCCAGAGTCAAACCAAAGCCACGCTCCAGCGGCTCAGCAATCAGCGTTGCCTGACGCGCAGGATCGTTTCCCGGCTTGGCGTCCAGCTGGGTTGGCTTGATCAATTCTGCCCAATTCTTGTGGATCATGTAATCCCTCCATTCCTGTCCGCGCCCCATGACCAACAAGGTGCAGACGCCCGAGGTTCAAAATGACGTGCTGGGGCCGTGCAAAAACACAGCCCCAGCTCAATTCAAAATCGCTTAGACGCGGCGACGTTTCGGCGGGCGGCAGCCGTTGTGAGCGATCGGCGTCACGTCGCGGATCGACGTGATGTTGAAGCCCACAGCAGCCAGCGCGCGCAGAGCCGATTCACGACCCGAACCGGGGCCCTGAACTTCGACTTCCAGCGTCTTGACGCCATGTTCCTGCGCCTTTTTGCCTGCATCTTCTGCAGCCATCTGAGCGGCGTAGGGTGTCGATTTCCGCGACCCTTTGAAGCCCATGGTACCGGCAGACGACCACGAGATGGCGTTGCCTTGTACGTCCGAGATCAGGATCTTGGTGTTGTTGAAGGTCGAATTCACATGGGCAACGCCCGATGCGATGTTCTTACGCTCTTTGCGCTTAACGCGAGTCTTATCACGTGCCATCAGTCAGACCCTCCCTTATTTCTTCTTACCAGCAATGGCCTTTGCCGGGCCTTTGCGAGTACGAGCGTTGGTGTGGGTACGCTGACCGCGAACCGGCAGGTTGCGGCGGTGACGCAGACCGCGATAGCAGCCCAGGTCCATCAGGCGCTTGACGTTCATCTGAACTTCGCGGCGCAGGTCGCCTTCGACGGTGAAGTTTTCGTCGATATATTCGCGAATTTTCAGAACTTCGGCGTCGGACAGTTCGTTGACGCGACGGGTCGCTTCAATGCCAACGGCTTCGCAGATCGCTTTGGCCGAGGTGTTGCCGATTCCGGTGATATATGTGAGGGCGATAGGTACCCGCTTTGCAGTCGGGATGTTTACGCCGGCAATACGTGCCACGTGTCACTTTCCTTTTCGTTGCGGTTCCGTAACTCCAGAACCTTTTTTCACAACGCTTTACCGTGGCAGTGTCGCCAGAGGGTTCAGCATTATTCGAGGTGGTCGGGGCGGTTGGGACGAATCCCGTACGCAGTCTTGATTCCCCTTGGGGATGGGGGTCGATATGGGCTTTTGGCGGTGCCGTCAAGCCCATATTCAAATGCGGGTCGGGTCAGGCGTCCAATGCGGCTGCAATCGCGCCCTGAACCTCGTCAATCTCGCCCAGACCATCGACCCAGGACAGGTTGCCCTTGGCGTGGTAATAGCCGATCAGCATCGAGGTTTTCTTGTAATACTCCATCAGACGGGTCTTGAGGCTTTCCTCATTGTCGTCCGCGCGGCGCTTGAAGTCACCTTCCTTACCGCAGTTCGAGCATTTGCCATCCGCCGGGATCGGTTTGGTGATGTCGTTATAGACTTCACCGCAACCGCCGCAGGTTGACCGAGCCGTGATACGCGCGACCAGAGCGTCGTCGTTCACTTCCATCGCGATGACCGCGTCCAACGCCTCGCTGGTGCTTTCCAGCAACTCACCCAGCGCATCAGCTTGGGCAAGAGTGCGCGGGAAACCGTCGAAGATGAACCCGCCTTCAGCGCCTTGTTCCAACTTTTCGCGGATCAGACCGATCACGATCTCATCGGTCACAAGCTGGCCCTTAGCCATCACCTCGGCCACGCGGTTGCCCATTTCGGTGCCGCTGTCCTTGGCCTCGCGCAGCATGTCGCCAGTGCTCAGCTGGACCATGCCGCGGGTTTCAACCAGGTGACGCGCTTGCGTTCCTTTACCTGCCCCCGGGGGGCCGAGAAGAATGATGTTCATCGACGAGCGGGTCCCTTCCTGCCGCGTTTCTTACCTTTGCCACGCAGTTGGGACTTTTCAATAAGCCCTTCGTATTGATGCGCCAGCAGGTGGCTCTGGACTTGTTGGATCGTGTCCATAGTCACAGAGACGATAATCAGAACCGAGGTACCGCCGAAATAGAACGGGATGGCAAACTGGCCCCGAAGAATTTCAGGCAACAGACAGACCGCCGCCAGATAGGCCGAACCCAGAACCAGCACGCGGTTGACCACGTATTCCAGATACTCGGCGGTTTTCTTGCCTGGTCGGATACCCGGCACAAAACCGTTCTGCTTTTTCAGATTGTCCGCCACATCGTCCGGTTTGAACGACACGTTGAACGTATAGAAATAGGCAAAGAACACGATCATCGAGGCGAAGAACAGCAGGTACAGCGGCTGACCGGGGCCAAAGTTGGCCAGCAGCCACGACATCACCGGCCCGTTGGTTGCGCCCGACGAGAAGGTCGAAATCGTCACCGGCAGCAGCAACAAAGAGCTTGCAAAGATCGCCGGGATCACGCCCGCAGGGTTCACTTTGACCGGCAGGTGGCTCGAGCCGCCCTCATAGATCTTCATACCGGCCTGACGGCGTGGGTATTGGATATGGATCTTGCGCAAAGCGCGTTCCATGAAGACCACAAAGGTAATCACGGCAATCACCATCACGATCACACCGATGATCACAGCAGGGCTGATCGCGCCCGAGCGGCCCGAAGCAAAGAACTGTGCCAGAGCAGCCGGAACTTCGGCGATGATGCCCACGAAAATGATCAGAGAGATACCGTTGCCGATGCCGCGTGCGGTGATCTGCTCACCCAGCCACATCAGGAACATGGTGCCACCAACCAAAGTGATCATGGTCGACAGGCGGAAGAACAGGCCCGGATCGGTCGCCAGATCGCCCGATTCCAGCGACACCGCCAGACCATAAGCCTGAACGGTGGCCAGCGCCACGGTACCGAAACGAGTATATTGGTTGATTTTCTTGCGTCCCTGCTCGCCCTCTTTCTTGAGCTGTTCGAGCGCGGGAACCATAGATGTCAGCAGCTGCACGATGATCGAAGCTGAAATGTAGGGCATGATGCCAAGGGCAAAAATCCCCATCCGCCCCAGCGCCCCGCCAGTAAACATCGAAACCATACCGCCGATGCCCTGCCCCGCTTGCTCCATGAACTCGCGCAGTGCTTGGCCGTCGATGCCCGGAACCGGAATGAAGGTGCCCAGACGGTAGACGATCAGCAATGCAAGCGTGAACAGGATGCGGTTGCGCAGATCGGTGGCTTTCCCAAGGGCAGACCAGCTTGTGTTGGCTGCCATTTGTTCTGCTGCTGATACCATAAATCGGTCTCTCTTATGAAAACACCGCCCGGAACCGTTTTCCGGCTCGGGCGGCGTCTTGGAAAACTCTGAGGTCTATGTAAGCGGGTCTTTGCCCGCTCACAAGCGCTTACTCTGCCGCAGCGGCTTTTGTGACCGTCAGTGAGCCGCCCGCTTTCTCGACTGCCGCAACGGCAGATTTCGAAGCACCGGTTACTTCCAGGTTCACTTTGGCGCTGATTTCGCCTTTGGCCAGTACGCGAATCCCGTCCAGCTTGCGACGAACCAGACCGGATGCGACCAACGCATCCTCGGTGATCGCAGCCGATGCGTCCAGCTTGCCGGCGTCAACGAATTTCTGGATCAGGCCCAGGTTGATAACGGCGAATTCCTTACGGTTCGGCTTGTTAAAGCCACGCTTGGGCAGACGCTGATACAAAGGCATCTGGCCGCCTTCGTAGCCGTTGATGGCCACACCCGAGCGGGATTTCTGGCCTTTGATACCACGGCCACCCATTTTACCTTTGCCGGAACCCGGACCACGGCCAACGCGGGTCCGTTTCGGTGCGGCGCCGGGATTGTCGCGCAATTCATTCAGTTTCATTTCGCTTCTCCTTAGCCGGATGTGACCCCCGAAGCGTGATGGGCCAAACGCGGCGTTTCTTGGTTTTGATTCTCATGGCCACAAGGCCACCGCAGCCCGATACAGCGTTGCGCCGATCTATGCAAGTTTGTTGTCAGGGCAACCCGAATTTCACGTGTGTAAAATGGGCGCTGCCGCCGGGTCGATACCGTGTTTTTCGATCAACTGCCCGACTAAACTGTTCGGATCAGGCACTCCTCCGAAACGGTTGCGCAAAATCGACCTCATCCGCCTGCCGTAAAAATGGATCGATACCGTATCGTCCTTGAGATAGGGCGACAGATCAACATCTGGTCGGGCAAGAGCCCGCCTCCGGGTAAAATTGACCGGGTAAAAGACATGCTCTGGCAGTGCGTAACGGATTTCTCCGGAGGTGTTCAGCGCCCATAAAACAGCACCCGGCCCCCAAGCGCCCCAATATTCCTCGGGTACATTTATTGGAGAGCCACTGTCCAGTGCGGCCTGCAACGTTTGTCTGTGTCGTTTTGGCAACCAGGGCGGGATGCGAAAAGGATCCCGCGTGAATTCGTTCAGCAACGCCAGCGCCTCGCTGTCTGGCGGTAATTTGAGGACGCCAATACCCATCGTTCCTTCAAGATACGCGTAGTAATGCCCGGTCTCTGTTTCGAAGGGTTTGATGCAATATGCATCCGTGTCAGCCCAAATCAGGTCCGGTTCCTGCGCCAGCATTCTGTAGCGAAATTTGTCAGCATGAGGTGCAGGACTGCCGGTTCGACCATGGGTAACGAATTCGCTATCCTGCAGAACTTCTCGCGCATCACGCTGCTCGACCCCGTCAGGGACATTTGAAACTGTCCCGTAGGTGTAAAGACGGACGGGTTGCCCAACATCCAAGAAAGACTTGATGCAGAGCTGCTCGAGGTAGCTTAGCGGGCCATCGACCCACAGCATGCCAATCTGGAATTCTGTCACCCTGTCCAGCCCTTCATTCGTCCCTAATTCGCAACGTGTTTGGCGGATCATTGCGCGGGCTGCAACGCAGGAAGTCCGATTTCAACGCCATCGTGTCAAACTAATCACCCAAACGCAAAGAGGCGCCTGCCGGCGCCTCCTGATCAAAGCCTTCGCGTGTTCGCGTTTTGGTTAAGAGCAATACGCGTGTTCGCGTGCGATGTCCTTGATGTCACAACGACGCACACCGATGTCGTTCAATTCACGGTCGCTCAGACCCTGAAGCTCGGAATAGGTGCGGTTGTACTCGGCGCGCAGGGCATATGCCTCTTTAACGCGGGCGACGAGCGTTGCGATGCGGGCGCTCAGGCCAAAGCCCTCGCGAGTAAATGTTGCTGTGTTAGCCATGGTTCGATTCCTTTCTGAGCCCAAGGCGAATTCCTCGGGATACTGTTTGCGTTCCTGTTTGGGACAGCGTTCAGATAAGGAGGACGGGTATCGCTAACAACGGATGTTTCGGTCTATCCGGTATGCGTTGGGGGAATGGCCCATAATTGGGTGCTTGGCACTACTTAAGACACGATCCGCTTTGCGGACAAAGCCGACCTTGGAACTTGCAATTCTTTGGGGTGCTCCGACGCCTTATTCACTCTTGGAAGGGAATGCTTGTATAAGCTCCGACCTCGTCATTTCCTGTGCGTTCGTTGAATGCCCTGATCATTTCGTTTGTAGCTTCTGCTGCCCCGAGGTCCATGCTCTCGAGATCAAATTCGGAGAACGGGAACTCTGCAGCTGAGTCAGGCGGTTGCTTGGGCATTTGTACTGGTGCCGGGAAAGACTCTTCATTGGGCACTCCTTGACGAGTACGAATACTATCTTTGGTTACATTCCAGGTCATGAAATCAGCCGCCAAGTCCAATGGCCCATCATATGTCTCTCGGATTGCTGAATAGACGGCCAGCGCGATGTCATGATCGTTTTGGAAGTGGTAGCAAACCGCCAATCTTGGTTCCGTTTCGGACATAATCTTGCCGAATGCTTGCGCGGAAGTGTGCCCTTGAGAACCAACAAAAATTGCTTCCGAAGGGGCAAACCCATATTTCTCGATCATGAAATCTGGAGGGGTGAAGCACTCATGAATTGCAAGGTCCGCACCTACCGCATGCTCTCTCCACCATCGCGTAGGTAGCGTGTCGGATGAAAAAGCAAACTTCAGACCGTTCCATTCAAGTAGAAAACTAACTGATTGTTCACCATGTATGGCCGGCAGGGTTCTGACCTGAACACCGTTTTCGTCAAAAATGACGTTATTCACGATTTTCCAATCGAATTCGTTAACCTCAAGTTGAAGCCCTCTGGGGTCGACCGCCGCCCCACGAGTCGCTTCTTCCCATGCCCACATTTTCTTCATGTGATCTGCCCAAGACTTTGTTCCCCACTCAGGCTTGATACCTTCCGGCCCCCAAAGGCGAACAGGCGTTAGACGGTTGTTTACGGGACCGGTGAAATAAAAGGCTGGAAAATCGCCAGCATGATCTAGGTGCAGGTGACCCAAGAAGACTTTATCCAGCTGATCCAGTGGAATCCCAAGCGCCATGATCCTTTCATAGGATCCCTCTCCCATATCGAAGATAAACTTTTCGCCATTTCCCAATTCAACCAAGAAACATGCCGCAGCTTGTTTCAGACGCGGCTGAGGCATACCAGTGCCGCAGGCGACAACTCGCATTTCGTCAGGACCCAGAGCCTCGGTTCCTGGATAATAAACAGTTTGGTTAGGAAACGGCTCCGTCCTAGACCATTCGGCTGGATCATTACTTTGCGCGCCTACAGTATTCGCCGAAGCCCAAAAAAACATAGATATTAACGCCAAAATACAGTTTCTGTTTTGGGCGGAAAAAGCCATTGCAATTGCCTCCGATTAGGACCACCGGGAATTTTCAATAGTGTGAAGCCGACTCATAATAGGATCGCAGATTTTGAATACGTCTGGCAAGGCCTCAAGAAATCGGCGGGTTTAAGGTAGGGCTTTCTTTAAACTTCTGTTGCCGCATTGGGCTCAAAGCAGACATATATTACAAAAAAAACGCCCCCAAAAATCGGAGGCGTTTCTTTGTTCGATAGAACTCGCGCTCAGCCGCGCTCTTCGATGATCTCAACCAGATGCGGGATCTTGTTGACCATGCCGCGGACCGAAGGCGTATCCTCCAGCTCACGGGTGCGGTGCATCTTGTTCAGGCCCAGACCGATCAGGGTTGCGCGCTGTTCGGCGGGGCGGCGGATCGGGGAACCGATCTGCTTGACGACGATGGTTTTTGCCATGGTACGCTACTCCTTACGCTTCGGCTTCAGCCGGTGCTTCGTCCCGCTTTGGCAGGATGTCAGCAACTTTTTTGCCACGACGTGCGGCGACCGAACGCGGGCTCTGCTCTTTCTGCAGGCCGTTGATGGTGGCGCGGATCATGTTGTACGGGTTCTGCGAGCCCAGCGACTTGGACACAACGTCCTTAACGCCCAGCATTTCGAACACGGCACGCATCGGACCACCGGCGATGATACCAGTACCTTCAGGTGCGGTGCGCATAACCACTTTACCAGCGCCGTGACGGCCCTCGATGTCGTGGTGCAGAGTACGACCTTCGCGCAGTTGCACGCGGATCATCTGACGCTTGGCTTGTTCAGTCGCCTTACGGATGGCTTCAGGTACTTCCTTCGCTTTACCTTTGCCAAAGCCGACACGGCCTTTCTGATCGCCCACAACCACCAAAGCGGCGAAGCCAAAGCGCTTACCACCTTTTACGGTTTTCGACACGCGGTTGATTGCGACCAGACGATCTGCAAATTCCGGTGCTTCTTCACGGTCGCGGCCACGGCCCCGACGGTTTTCACGTTCTGCCATTTGGCATCCCTTTTCTCATGTGGCGCATACGGCGCCGTTTGCTTCAATCCAAGTGAGCCCCGACTGTTGCCGAGGCCCCCGGATCATCGGGGCGGATCGAAACCCGCCCGCAAGTCTTAGATCTTCAGACCACCTTCACGAGCGGCGTCGGCAACTGCCTTCACCTTGCCGTGAAACAGGAAGCCACCACGATCGAAATAGGCCTCTTCGACGCCCGCCTTCTTGGCACGCTCGGCGATGGCCGCGCCCACTTTGGTGGCCGCTTCGACGTTGTTCTTGCCAACAACACCCAGATCTTTTTCCAGGGTCGAGGCTGCGGCCAGGGTCACGCCACGAACGTCGTCGATCAGCTGAACGCTGATGTTCTTGTTCGAACGGTGAACCGACAGGCGTACGCGGCCCGCGTTGACTTTGCGAAGTTTGTTCCGAACGCGCAGGCGGCGCTTCAGAAACAGGGTTCTTTTGCTGTTTGCCATTGTCTGCGTCCTTACTTCTTCTTGCCTTCCTTGCGGAAGATGAACTCGCCCTTATAGCGGATGCCTTTGCCTTTATACGGCTCGGGACGGCGCCATTCGCGGATTTTGGCCGCGACTTCGCCCACCTGCTGCTGGTCGATACCTTCCACAACGATCTCGGTCTGCTTCGGCGCGGTGATGGTGACACCTTCCGGAGCAGTGAAATCAACGTCGTGGCTGTAACCCAGGTTCAGCTTCAGGGTGTTGCCCTGCATCTGAGCCCGGTAACCAACACCCTGGATCTCCAGCTCTTTTTTGAAGCCCTGGGTCACACCGGTTACCAGATTGGCAACCATGGTGCGGCTCATGCCCCACTGCTGGCGGGCACGCTTGGACATGCCACGAGGGTTGATTTGCACAACGTTGTCTTCAACCGACAGCGTGACGTCATCAGTTGCGGTGAAGCTGCGGGTGCCTTTCGGACCTTTTACTTCGATGGTCTGACCCGACACAGAGGCGGAAACGCCGCTGGGCAGCTCGACCGGTTTTTTACCAATACGAGACATTGCAGACCTCCTTAGAAGACGGTGCAGAGCACTTCGCCGCCAACATTGTTGGAGCGAGCGTTCTGGTCCGACATCACACCTTTCGGAGTGCTGACAATCGACACGCCCAGACCCTGACGGACCTGCGGGATGTCATTGACGCCCATGTATACGCGACGACCGGGTTTCGAAACCCGCTTCAGTTCGCGAATGACAGGGGTGCCTTCGTAGTATTTCAGGCTGATTTCGATGGCCGGATGACCGTTTTCACCGGTCGTCTTTTCATAGCCACGGATATAACCTTCGTCCGCCAGCACGTCCAGAACCCAACCGCGCAGCTTGGATGCGGGGGTGGAAACGGTGGACTTGCCGCGCATTTGCGCGTTGCGGATACGGGTGAGCATATCGCCGATAGGATCATTCATATCTATGTCTCCCTTACCAGCTCGATTTCACCATGCCGGGGATCTGACCAGCAGAACCCAGCTCGCGCAGCGCGATACGGCTGACCTTCAGCTTACGGTAGTAAGCGTGGGGACGACCGGTCAGCTGACAACGGTTGTGCAGACGGGTAGCCGAGCTGTTGCGCGGCAGTTTCGCCAGTTTCAGACGCGCTTTGAAACGCTCTTCCATCGGGCGGCTCTCGTCATTCGCGATTTCTTTCAGCTCGGCACGCTTTGCGGCATATTTGGCCACCAGGCGTTCGCGCTTCTTTTCGCGTTCGATCATTGCTTTTTTAGCCATGTCTCAATCCTCGCGGCGCTTAAGCGTTGAAGGGCATGTTGAAAGCTTTCAACAGGCTCTTTGCTTCAGCGTCGGTTTTCGCTGTGGTGGCAATTACGATATCCAGGCCCCAGACCTCGTCGACCTTGTCGAAGTCGATTTCCGGGAACACGATGTGCTCTTTCATGCCCATGGCAAAGTTGCCCTGACCATCGAAAGACGGCTTAACACCGCGGAAGTCACGAACGCGCGGCAGCGCGATGGTGATCAGGCGATCCAGGAATTCGTACATCCGGTCACCGCGCAAGGTCACTTTCGCGCCCAGCGGCATGTCTTCACGGACGCGGAAACCCGCGATCGACTTCTTCGCCTTGGTTGCAACGGCCTTTTGACCAGCAATCGCAGTCAGATCTTCGACAGCAGCTTTCGCTTTCTTCGAGTCTTTGACCGCCTCAGCACCACAACCGATGTTCAGAACGATTTTGTCCAGCTTGGGCAGCTGCATGTCGTTCTTGTAGCCGAACTCTTCTTTCAGAGCGGCACGGATGGTTTCAACGTACTGAGCTTTCAGACGCGGGGTGTAGGTTGCGGAATCAAGCATCGATCACGTCCCCTGTGGTCTTGGCGAAGCGCACCTTCTTGTCACCTTCCATGCGGAAGCCAACGCGGGTTGCTTTGCCGTTTTTGTCCAGCAGCGCCAGGTTCGACAGTTGGATCGGGTTTGCCTGAGGCAGACGACCACCTTGCGAAGTTTGCGACTGACGGGTGTGACGGATGGCAATGTTGATGCCTTCGACAACAGCTTTACCGGCTTTGGGGTCAACCGAGGAAATGGTTCCCTCTTTGCCCTTGTCCTTACCGGCCAGCACGACGACCTTGTCGCCTTTGCGGAGTTTAGCAGCCATGATTAAAGCACCTCCGGAGCCAGCGAGATGATTTTCATGAAGTTCTTGCCGCGCAGTTCGCGAACAACGGGGCCAAAGATACGGGTACCTACGGGCTCGTTGTTGTTGTTCAGAATGACGGCGGCGTTGCGATCAAAGCGGATCGCGGTGCCGTCTTCGCGACGGACTTCCTTGGCGGTGCGTACGACGACGGCCTTGCGGACGTCACCTTTCTTTACGCGGCCGCGCGGGATGGCTTCCTTCACCGAGACGACAATGATGTCGCCAACGGAGGCGTATTTACGCTTGGAACCACCCAGGACCTTGATGCACTGAACTCGGCGTGCGCCGGAGTTGTCAGCGACATCCAGATTGGTCTGCATCTGGATCATGTGGTTTCTCCCGACCTGTGGGGGCTGGTCTCATTAGATCCCCCAGGGTTTCGACAAATGGAAAAATCCCGGAGGCTTACGCTTCCAGAACTTCCCAACGTTTCGTCTTCGATTTCGGCGCGCATTCGATGATGCGTACGGTGTCGCCGACCTTGAAGGCGTTCTTTTCATCGTGAGCCCGGTATTTTTTGGACTTACGGATGGTTTTCTTCAGAACCGGATGTGTAAAGCGGCGCTCTACCTGAACGGTTACGGTCTGTTCGTTGGCGTCGCTGGTCACGGTGCCTTGCAGGATACGCTTGGGCATCTGATTACTCCTCGGATGCCGCTGCAGCGGCCTTTTCGTTCAGAATGGTTTTGACACGGGCGGCATTGCGGCGGGCCGCTTTGATGCCGGCAGTGTTTTCCAGCTGACCGGTTGCCTGTTGAAAGCGCAGGTTAAAGCTTTCTTTCTTCAGGTTGGCCAGTTCCTCGCGGAGCTGGTCCGGGGTCTTGTCACGCAGTTCTTGGGCGTTCATCGCCTTTTTCCTTTGCTCAAAACACCAGAAGGCCCCCTGACAGGGTCACCTTGGACCTGGTGGATGAATGATAGACATACGAATCGCCCGACAACGCCGGGAGATCGCAGGATGCCGCCGTATAAGGGTTTAGGGGATAGGTGGCAAGAGGAAGTTTGAGCTATCGACAGTTGTCAGACTTCGGCGAGTCCTTAACCCAACTAACACGTCCGGGCTACCCGAATACCGGCGGACATGACACCGGTATTTACCCGTTCCTAAGAAAACACCAGAGCAAATTAGAAGAAGTCTAAAATTGTGCCGCGCAGCCAGTTTAGAATTGATCTAAATCAAAGTGCCTGACTCAAAGTAAACTAAATAGTTCAGCAGGGAGATTACAGTTATTGGAGCAAACAATGAAACTGAAATCCAGCCTCACTCATGCAGCAATGATCACGGTCTTGGCTACAGGTGCTCAGGCGAATGACTTGCGCAACGAAGCGCTTGATATTTTTGAACCCCTGCCCTCGACCATACCTGCGGTGAATGATAACCCGATCACTGTCGAAAAGATCGAGTTGGGCAAAGCCTTGTTTTTCGATCCGCGCATGTCCGCATCGGGTGTGTTCTCGTGCAACTCATGCCACAATCTGGCGACTGGCGGGGACGACAACCTTGAAACCTCGATCGGGCACGGCTGGCAACGTGGCCCGCGCAACTCCCCCACTGCCCTGAACTCGGTTTTCAACGAAGCGCAGTTCTGGGATGGGCGCGCCGAAGACTTGGCCGCGCAGGCGAAAGGCCCGGTTCAGGCCGGTGTCGAAATGGCCAACACACCGGATAATCTGGTGCAAACGCTAAATTCGATGCCGCAATATGTGGAGTGGTTCTCTGAATCATTCGAAGGTGAAGAAGACCCGGTAAACTTTGACAATTTTGCCAAGGCCATCGAAGCATTCGAAGCCACCCTTATCACTCCTGCCCCGTTCGACGCCTGGTTGAACGGTGACGACAACGCCATGACCCAAGAGCAGCTGGCCGGTCTGTCCCAATTCATGGACATGGGCTGCGCCGCCTGCCACTCGGGCGTCAATGTCGGCGGTAGCGGGTACTACCCCTTCGGTCTGATCGAAAAACCCGGCGCGGATGTTCTGCCCGTCGGCGATAAAGGCCGCTTTGCCGTGACTGAGACCGTGGACGACGAATATGTGTTCCGCGCGGCACCTTTGCGGAACGTCGCATTGACTGCACCCTATTTCCACTCAGGCAAAGTATGGGACCTGAAAGTCGCGGTTCAGATCATGGCCGAGTCGCAACTGGGTGAGGAACTGGGCGACAACGAAGCCAACCAGATCGTTGCCTTTCTGGAAAGCCTGACCGGCACTTTGCCTGAAGTAACTTATCCGGTGCTGCCGGCCGAGACGGCGACGATCCCCCGCCCTTCGGGCGAGATCATCGCCGAATAAACACCTAAGGCAGGCCTAACGGCCTGCCTTTTAACCTTAAAGACCAGACGACCCCTGAGCATGCCACCTTGGACATAGCGGATGCATGATAACACCAAGAGACCGCAGTATGCTGCCGCGCAAGGTATTAGCGGATAGCTTGCAAGGGAAAGCTCATTCTCCCACTCACCCAGTCTGTCGCGATGGCGATATGCATGGCCTTTTCACCCGATAGTGATAAGAAAATCCGCAATGGCAGGCGCTATGCCTAAAATACATCTTTTCAGTCCGGCAATTTTGACGGTACCATCTTGAAGCAATAACACTTTAAGTTGCACCAACTTTCAAAACAGCATTCAGCGTCGCATCCATTTGTGACCACATAGAATTAACAAAATTTGAGTTCAGCCTAAGACCGCCAACCATACAGGAGGTTTGCAATGAGAGTTCTTTTAGTCGACGACGATATGGACATCTTGAAGGTGCTTTCGCTTGAGCTGGCTTCGAATGGAAGTTTCACTGTAGAGACAGCATCGTCCGCGATTCAGGGCTTGGAAAAAATCGCTCACGCTGACCGTCCGTTTGATTTGTTCCTTCTGGACATTCAAATGCCCAAAATGACCGGGGTCGAGCTATGCCGCCGGATTCGATCTTTGCCTGACTATCGTTACGCGCCGATCATCATGGTCACTGCGATGTCGGACAAGAAACATGTTGACGATGCCTTTGCCGCAGGGGCGACAGATTATGTAAACAAGCCGGTGGACTTCGATGACCTGCAACTACGCGTCAAGCACGCATTGCAGTCATCGGCGCGTGTTGAACGACTTGACACGACTTCGCAAAACATGACCAAAGCCGTTGCCCTCAGCGACGCAATAACAATCGACGATGTAGATGGGGTTCTAAAAGTACATTCTTTTGAAAACTACCTGACGCATCTTGGCAGGCTGAAGTTCCGGGCGACCAAGCTGCAAATCCTGACAGTTACAAATATCGCGTCCATCTACGAAAGATGCACATCACAGGAATTTATTGACGAAGTGACCGATATCGCTGAGTGCATCTCAGACGCACTTTGCGATCATGCGCCGATGATCACCTATTTCGGACGGGGAATCTTCGGTATCGCCACTCATGGACATTACGTTGATTCCATCGTCAACGTTTCAGACAATATCCGCCGTCAGATTTTGGAAACCGGGTTGGTGTTCCGGGACGGCAGCCCCGTGCACGTTGAATTTGACGTCATCGGAATTGGCCGCAAAACCTTTTTGTCGCCCCACACCCAAGTGGCGTTCGTCGACCGTATGATCGGAGAACTGAAAACAGCCGCTCAATCAGATGAGCCCCTTTTTCAATAAGCGTGGGATGTCACGCTTTCGACGTTATTCCCACTTGTAGTTGAAGCTGACGCTGATGCGTTCTTCTTCGGCCATGTTTATTGGCACTTCGTGGCGCAGCCAGCTTTCCCAAAGCAGCACGTCCCCGACTTGCGGCTTCATATAGATAAATGGCTGCAAATCCCGCCGCCCGCCTTTGACCCGCGTCGGCGCAGCCATCATGCGGCCCGAGCGGGGGTCTTCCAGTTTCAGCGCACTCGCCCCTTCGGGCATGGAAACATAGGTCGTGCCCGAGATTACGCTGTGCGGATGCAGGTGGCTGGAATGCATTCCGCCCTCGGGCAGGATGTTGATCCACAGGTCTTCCAGCTTCAGCGCGCCCTCGCCCAGATCGAACTCCAGATCCTTGGCAAAGGCGGCGACGTGCTGGTCCAGCGCAGCGACCAAATCGGCGAACATCGGAAACCGCCACGGCAAATCGGTCAGCGAGGCGTAACTGGTGTAGCCGGGATAGCCGTTTTCTTCACACCATTCCTGTCCGGCCTCATCATCCTCGGCGATGACAAGGCATGAGCTTTCCAATTCCTGGGCGTCGATCTTCGGATCGAACTCGGAGAGGGACGCGCGGTAGAGACGGGTTACGAAGAGTGATTCAATCTGTGCCATGGGCCGGGCATACCCCAGTGTTTTCGGCAAGGCCAGTCGATTAGCCTTTGACGGGCCCTTTGCCACAGCGTGGAATCGGGCGACCGCCATCGGCATAGGCGAGGCACAGAACGATCTCATCCGGTTTAGGTGCGTCCGGGATGTTCAACGTCATCGTGTCGAAATGGTCGAACGACCAAGGGTTGTCCTTGTGCCCCAGCGGCAGATCAATCGCGCAACCCGGCGCGCCCAGCTTGGCGTTCGAAGGGATCACGGCGTCTCCTCCGCCAGCTGCCGCGCGCATGGGCGCGCCAAGCTTGGGATGGATCACCGCCCCGCCCTGTTCAAGATCGCCGTTTATGCCGATGATCGTTGCCTTGCCGTAGGATACCGGAGCACCGTCCAGTTGGGATATCGCTTCGGAAGCGAGGTCCGGGCCAAGAAGCGCGCCAATCTCAAACAACTCTGAAAGGTCATCCGCCTGACAGCTGGCCAGAGGGTTCGTGAACACCGCCAGCGCAGCAACTCGGCTGATCGGATCGCATGGCTGGCCCAACTGATCGGTGGTTATGATTTCCTTGACGAACATTTTTTTGCGCAACTGAACCATAGGGCCCTCCCATTTCTACCGGGCAGCCTAGGGGCGCAGTGAGACGAGGTCGACGGTTTTTACGGCCCTTAATTTCACAAGCGCAACAGAAAACCCCCGTCGGTTTCCCGACGGGGGTCAATCTTGTCACGAACAGGGCCTAAGCCCCGATCGCTTACCAGTCTTCGCGAACCACGACGCGGGTCTTGATCGGCAGCTTCATCGCAGCCAGGCGCAGGGCCTCGCGGGCGATGTCGTCATTGACGCCGTCGATCTCGAACATCACGCGGCCAGGCTTGACTTTGCATGCCCAGCGGTCGACCGAACCTTTACCTTTACCCATACGAACTTCGATCGGCTTTGCAGTGACCGGAGTGTCGGGGAAGATGCGGATCCAAACACGGCCCTGACGCTTCATATGACGTGTCATGGCACGACGTGCAGCTTCGATTTGGCGTGCAGTTACACGCTCAGGCTCAAGAGCTTTCAGGCCGTAGGTGCCAAAGTTCAGATCAGAGCCGCCTTTGGCGAGACCCTTGATCCGGCCTTTGTGCATCTTGCGGAATTTAGTACGCTTTGGTTGAAGCATATCTTTCCCTCCTTAGCGACGACCGCCACCAGCACCACGAGGTGCAGGGCCGTCCTGGAGTTCCTGTGCTTTACGGTCACGTGCCTGCGGATCGTGTTCCATGATCTCACCTTTGAAGATCCAGACCTTGATCCCGATGATCCCGTAGGGGGTCATCGCTTCGGCATGTGCGTAATCGATGTCGGCACGCAGAGTGTGCAGAGGCACGCGGCCTTCGCGGTACCACTCGGTCCGTGCGATTTCAGCGCCGCCCAGACGACCAGCGACGTTCACCCGGATACCCAGGGCGCCCATGCGCATGGCATTCTGAACCGACCGCTTCATTGCGCGACGGAACGAAACACGACGTTCCAGCTGCTGAGCGATGGACTCGGCAACCAGCTGCGCGTCAAGCTCGGGCTTGCGCACTTCGACGATGTTCAGGTGCAGTTCGCTGTCTGTCATCAGGGCGATCTTCTTGCGCAGAACTTCAATGTCCGCGCCTTTCTTGCCGATGATGACACCCGGACGTGCTGTGTGGATCGTAACGCGGCACTTTTTGTGCGGACGTTCGATGATCACACGGGCGATACCGGCCTGCTTGCACTCTTTGTTGATGAACTCACGGATCTTGAGGTCTTCCAGCAGAAGATCACCGTAGTCCTTGGTGTCGGCGTACCAGCGGCTGTCCCAGGTGCGGTTGACCTGCAGGCGCATGCCGATCGGATTTACTTTATGACCCATTAGGCTTGCTCCTCAACTTGACGCACCTTGATGGTGATCTCCGAGAACGGCTTCATGATCTTGCCGAAACGACCACGGGCACGCGGACGACCGCGCTTCATGACCAGGTTCTTGCCAACCCATGCTTCGGCGACGATCAGTTCGTCAACATCCAGGTTGTGGTTGTTTTCGGCATTCGCGATTGCGGATTGCAGGCACTTCTTGACGTCCTGCGCGACACGCTTGTTGCTGAAAGTCAGGTCGGTCAGAGCCTTCTCAACTTTCTTGCCGCGGATCATTTGCGCAACCAGGTTCAGTTTCTGCGGGCTGGTGCGAAGCATGCGCGTTTTCGCCATTGCTTCGTTTTCAGCCACGCGGCGGGGGTTCTTTTCCTTGCCCATGACTTACTTCCGCTTCGCTTTTTTGTCTGCGGCGTGGCCATAATAGGTACGGGTCGGCGAGTATTCACCGAACTTCTGACCGATCATGTCTTCCGAGACGTTGACGGGGATATGTTTCTGACCGTTGTACACACCAAATGTCAGACCCACGAACTGGGGCAGAATGGTGGAACGACGCGACCAGATTTTGATGACTTCGTTGCGGCCCGACTCGCGCGCTGCTTCGGCTTTTTTCAGCACGTAAGCATCGACGAAAGGACCCTTCCAAACAGAGCGAGACATGGATTAACGTCCCTTCTTCTTGGCGTGCCGCGAGCGGATGATCAGCTTCTGGGACGCTTTGTTCTTGTTGCGGGTACGCTTACCCTTGGTGTCCTTACCCCAAGGTGTAACCGGTGTACGGCCACCCGAGGTACGACCTTCACCACCACCGTGCGGGTGATCGATCGGGTTCATTGCAACACCACGAACCGACGGACGCACGCCTTTGTGGCGCATACGACCGGCTTTACCGAGGTTTTGGTTGCTGTTGTCGGGGTTGGACACGGCACCAACGGTGGCCATGCATTCCTGACGGACCATGCGCAGCTCGCCCGAGCTCAGACGGATCTGAGCGTAGCCGCCATCGCGACCAACGAACTGAGCGTAAGTACCGGCCGCACGTGCGATCTGACCGCCTTTGCCGGGCTTCATCTCGATGTTGTGGACGATGGTACCGATCGGCATGCCCGAGAACGGCATTGCGTTGCCCGGCTTGATGTCGGCTTTTGCCGACGCGATGACTTTGTCACCAACAGCCAGACGCTGCGGAGCCAGGATATATGCCTGCTCGCCGTCTTCGTATTTTACCAGTGCGATGAATGCGGTCCGGTTCGGGTCATATTCGATCCGCTCGACGGTTGCCGCGACATCAAATTTATTACGTTTGAAGTCAACGATCCGGTAGAGACGCTTTGCGCCACCGCCGCGGCGGCGTGAAGTGATCCGTCCGGTGTTGTTCCGGCCGCCCGATTTAGTCAAACCCTCTGTGAGAGACTTGACCGGACGTCCTTTCCAAAGCTCCGAACGGTCGATCAGCACCAGCCCGCGCTGGCCCGGCGTCGTCGGCTTGTACGACTTGAGTGCCATGCTTTCTGTCTTCCGTTTAGCAAGTGCAGGGGGTTTCCCTGCTATGTGATAGGCCCCCGTAGGTGCCAAGGGTATAGGGCCCCGAAGGTCCCCGGTTACAAATATCAGAGGCCCCGGAACGAATCCGAGGCCGCAAGATTGGGAGCGTTTAGCAGTGTTGGGGGTGGGTGTCTATAGGGGAATCTTGTTCAAGTCTTAGGCTGCAGGCACAGATCGCAATGTGGACTAAAGCGCGCCTAAGTTTCTCTGTTTAGTCATGCCCTAAAGAATCGGGCTGAAGAGGGAGCACCTTCAAGGAATAGGTTGCCAGATCTGATTTTGGGTTTCTAAATGACGAATTGATATTTTTCAGGAGGAATTATTTATGGATCGCAGGGTTTTCATTAAGGCGGTTTGTTTAGGCGCAGTTGGTTTGGCTGGACAGTTTCCACTTTTTGCTTCTGCCCAAGAAATCCGCCAAACGATTAAGCGAGTATCCAATTCCGTTGGAAAAAGCCGCCGTGTTCGAATCGAGGGTGAGAAAGCGTGGCATTTCACATTGACCCCGAAGGGTAGAGAAAGCGAAATCGCCGCGGAAGCTTCTGGTCGCCAGCGCGAAGAGCTTAGAGATTACTCTAGTAGCGCACGCGGAACTGTAATTTATAAACTTCAATTCATGCTTCCAAACATAGATGATCCAAATGGGCAGCTCGAAGCCAAGTTTATTTTTTTTCAACTCAAGCCCCGTGACAAGCGAGGGGTTGGGTTCAATCCTTACCTCACTGTCGAGATACCAAAAAACTATCGGAGCCAGGGTCCAAAAGTAGATTTCGAATTTCAGGATGGAAAGGTTCGCGAAGTTCGCTCAGGCAAACCAGTGAGCCCGAACAGATGGCACGCTCTGGAAGTAATCGTTAAGTGGAGTGCCCAGCGTGACGGTTTTGCAGACGTTAAACTGGATGGCAGGACCATTGCACGTCACGATGGCTTCACTGGTCCTGATATCGGCGACCCATTACCTAACTTTGGCATCTACCGGTCACATCTTAACAACGTCGATCCTTCACGATTAGAAACTATCAACTTATATGTTCGTAGATATAGTGTGGAGCGCATAGCCAACTAGTACCCTCGGCGGCAGTCTGTACCACCGGGGCCAAAATAGAAGTAGCATCCGATACCGCTGCAACATTTTGGCTGAAAAAATTTGTTTAACCAAGCGCGGAACGCGGCAGAAGGTCGCCGCGCCAGCGACTGCCCGTCCCGGCGGGCTAGCGCTTTGGGGACATTTGCGCCTCGCTAAAAGTTCGGATGTATTGGCACCATAAAGCGCCCTGATCGACCGTTGCAGTGCCATCCCACGGGCAGTCTTCAGCGCGTGTCATAGCTTTGTATGGGTAAGTCAGGTCAGAAGCGACATGCCCCTTACCCATAAAGCGCCCGCGCCTCGGCGAAGGACAACAGGCGACGGCTCTTTTCGTCCCACAAGTGCAACCGCGCATTGGCGAGGCTTTCGCGGATGGTCATCCGGTTGCTGTTGGCCAGCTCATCATGATCGCGCAACACTTCGGTCAGGCGGTAGAACGGGATGCGACTGTACAGATGGTGCACATGGTGGATGCCGATATTGGCGCTGAACCACTGCAATACGGTTGGCAGAATGTAGTGCGAACTGCCGTGGAGGGCGGCCTCGTGCAATTGCCAGTCCTTATCGGGATCCCATTGCGTCTCTTCGAACTGGTGCTGCACGTAAAACAGCCAGACACCCGCTATCGCGGCCAGCAGGGTCGATGGCAGGAAGATCAGTAGCAACGGCATCACACCGCCGAAATAGTATATGGCCAGCAGAGCCAGAAGGATTGCCAGATTGGTGGCCATGGCACTGATCCAGAATTTCAGGAGACCCGTTAGGCCAAGCGGTAGGCGGTTCTGCAGCAGAAACAGGTAGCCGGGCCCTAAGCCAAACAAGGTGACCGGGTGGCGGTAGACCCGATACCAAAACCGGTTTAGAGGCGTCAAAGCCAGATACTCTGCCACGGTCAGAGTGTGGATATCGCCCATCCCGCGCTTGTCCAGATTACCCGCGCTGTTGTGATGGGTAGAATGCGTACGACGCCAGACATCATAAGGCGTCAGGGTCAGTACACCGATCACCCGACCGGTCCAGTCGCTGAGCATCCGGTTGCTGAAGAACGCCCCGTGTCCACAATCATGCTGGATCGCAAACAGACGCAGCAGAAAGGCTGCGTTGAGAACTGCAATGGCAAAAGCCAGCCAGTAGCTGATCGACAGTGACATCCACGACAGCGCCCATAAGGCAATAAATGGCACGATGCTGACGCCAAGCTCGAACGCGCTACGCAACTGGTTCGGCTCTCGATATTTGGCCAGTGTCGACACCCAATCCCGCGCTGCGGTCACTTGCGGATTGCCCGGATTCGGTTTGATGGAATGTGTCATGCGCCTGCCGTGTTTTCTATCTTCAACCGGATAACCTTCTGACCCGGCGTCGCAAGCGATTTATGCAATTGGCCTTTTAATCCGAGGTCAAATTTATGTGTCGCCGCCATACAAAAAAACCCCCGCTTTCGCGGGGGTCTTCCATTCTTTCCATAGACCGTTCCGATCAGAGACCGGTAGATACGTCGATGGTGTTACCCTCTTCCAGGGTCACATATGCTTTTTTGACGTCTTTCCGACGACCCAGCTGGCCGCGGAACCGCTTGACCTTGCCTTTGGTCACGGTGGTGTTCACCGCTTTGACCTTCACACCAAACAGCGCCTCAACGGCCTCTTTGATCTGCGGCTTGTTGCTGTCGATCGCCACTTCAAAGACAACCGCGCCGTTCTCGGACGCCATGGTCGACTTCTCAGTAATGATCGGCTTGCGGATCACGTCGTAGTGTTCTGCCTTCGCGCTCATTTCAGACGAGCCTCCAGTGCTTCGACAGCCGCTTTGGTGAGCACCAGAGTGTCACGCTTGAGGATGTCATAGACGTTTGCGCCCATCGACGGCAGGATATCCAGACCTTCGATGTTCTTGGACGCTTTCAGGAACCCTTCGTTCACGGTCGCGCCGTCGATGACCAGAGCACGTTTCCAGCCCAGGTTTGCAACCTGTTTGGCCAGAGCGGCGGTCTTGCCTTCGGCTTCGGCGTTCTCGATCACAACCAGTTCACCTGCTTTGGCTTTGGCCGACAGAGCATGGCGCAGGCCAAGCTTGCGGAACTTCTTGGGCAGGTCGTGGCCGTGCGAGCGTACGACGGGGCCTTTGTAGATACCACCACCACGGAAGATCGGCGCGTTGCGGTCACCGTGGCGTGCGCCACCGGTGCCCTTTTGGCGATAGATCTTCTTGGTCGAGTAGCTGGTTTCCGAGCGGGTCTTGACCTTGTGGGTGCCGGCCTGCGCGTTGTTGCGCTGCCAACGGACCACACGGTGCAGAATGTCCGCGCGCGGCTCGAGACCGAACAGATCGGCGTTCAGCTCGATGTCGCCGGCTTTGCCGCCGTCCAGTTTGATTACATCAAGTTTCATGCTTCACCACCTTCCGCGGGAGCTTCTTCCGCAGGTGCTTCGGTTGCAGCCGATTTCACAGCAGCCGGGAAAGGCAGGCCTTCCGGTGCTTTCTTCTTCACGGCGTCCTTGACGGTGACCCAGCCCGATTTCGGTCCGGGAACGGCGCCTTTGATGAAGACCAGGTTCCGGTCGGCGTCGGTTTTGACGACTTCCAGGTTCTGGGTGGTAACACGGGCAGCACCCATGTGACCGGCCATCTTCTTGCCTTTGAAAACCTTGCCCGGATCCTGACACTGACCGGTCGAACCGTGCGAACGGTGGCTGATCGAAACACCGTGCGAGGCGCGCAGACCACCAAAGTTCCAACGCTTCATCGCACCGGCAAAGCCTTTACCGATCGAGGTGCCCGAAACGTCAACTTTCTGACCTTCCAGGAAGTGTTCTGCCGAAATCTCGGCACCCACTTCGATCAGGCCATCTTCCGACACACGGAACTCGGCCAGCTTACGCTTGGGCTCGACCTTTGCAGCAGCATAGTGACCGCGCATAGCTTTCGAGGTGCGTTTTGCTTTGGCAGCACCAGCACCCAGCTGAACGGCGGTGTAGCCGTCTTTGTCAGCGGTACGCTGGGCAACAACCTGCAAGTTGTCCAGGTGAAGAACGGTCACAGGGATCTGCTTGCCGTCTTCCATGAACAGGCGGGTCATGCCAACTTTTTTTGCGATAATACCAGAGCGCATAATCTATACCCTCCGATCTTACGACTGCAGCTTGATCTCGACGTCCACACCAGCAGCGAGGTCGAGCTTCATCAGCGCGTCAACGGTCTGGGGGGTCGGATCAACGATGTCGAGCAGACGCTTGTGCGTACGGATCTCGAACTGGTCGCGGGATTTCTTGTCAACGTGAGGGCCACGGAGAACCGTGAACTTCTCAATCTTGTTCGGCAGCGGGATCGGGCCGCGCACGTTAGCGCCGGTCCGCTTGGCAGTGTTGACGATCTCTTGCGTGCTGGCATCCAGAACGCGATAGTCAAATGCCTTCAGCCGAATACGGATGTTTTGGCTTTGCATAGATACAGCCTTTTATCAGGCGTTGAGGTTGAGAGGAGGACAGACGCGCATCGCCAACCCTCTTCGAACCCAAAAGGCGGGAATCACCCCGCCTTGACGTTCTTATCGAGAACTCGCGCGTATTAGTTGGGTTGGTGGGGTTTGGCAAGGGGTTTGTTGGCCTTGTTGGACCTAAAAGGGCGACAGGAGCCGGCGCCAAAAACCAGTCTTTAGATTGAACTTCGCAACGATAGTGCGCAGCAGGACTACGAATGAGCTAAACAGCCCGCGCGCGACAATCATTGAGCCTAAGAAAACCAAAATGACACTTGATGGATTTCACCCCACGCAACGACTAGCACGAAGCTTGACGGTAGTTATTTTAGCCGCGCGTTTACGCGTCAGGCTCTGTTAGGCAACTCCGCAAGCGTGACTTTGAACCGCTTACGCTCGCGGCAAAAGTCGCTGTTATCACACTCGATTTCCTGATCGTCGCCTCCAAGTATGGCGGTGCGCATGTCCTCCAAATCCTTGCTGTGAAGGATTTGCGTTCCATAGTTCAAGAATTCAAAACCAAACATGATTTCCTCCTGGTTACTTCAGCGGTTCGCTAGATACACGCCCCACTTTTTGTTTCATTTCATATGTGGGTTTCCTGTCTTTGCGTGAGGTGGACGTAGGATTAAGAAGCCTCAATCCGTTTCAGTTCTTGGGCGACGGCGGGCATTCTAAGCATTTGCTCCCTTCGAACACATTCAGATTCACCTCGGAAATGCTTCGCCAAAAACGAAAAAGGCCGCCCCTTTTGGGACCAAGGCCCTATAGGTAAATGTTGAAAGAGGTTGAGAGTTCAGCCTCTTTCCTTTTGTGCTCAGATTGAGAAGTTCGAAAATTGCCGCCAACTATCAGACGTTCGATTTTGGTGCAGCGAAGGACCGCTTCGAGCCCCAAGTGGACGTCAAGAACGGGCAAGTCCGCCACTTCATTGGCTAGCAGCCATCTCGCCGCTGGAAACAAAAAACGCAGTATTTTACTTTGAGGACGGTTCTTTACTTCTGTCATAAAACCGTCATACGCACTTGCAAAACACTGAGCTATGAGGTGCAGCATGCTGACGCTGAGCAATAAGCCTGTGATTGCCCAGGGCAATCGTCAGCATATCTATGAACACCCGAACGAACCGTCCCTTCTGGTGAAGTTGCCGCAGCCGGGCACGTACGACGCACATGGACAACTCCCGGACGTCAGTTGGATCGAACGCCGCTTTCGCCGTGCCACCATGTACAATGGTTTTCTGCGCGAGTTTCGCGAGTATTTGGAACTAAAAGCTCGCAAACAAGAACCCGGCGCGCTACTGCCAATTTGCGAAGTGCATGGAACGATGCCAACTGATTTAGGTCTAGGACTGGTGTACGAGCGCATTTCAGATCCTGATGGTAATTTGTCACCGACCCTCGGTGACATTATCCGAGCGGGTCGCTTAAATACCCTGCACTTGAAATTGCTTAAAGATTTTTTTGATGCGTTGATGGAAAACCACGTCGTGATTAGCAACAAGAACCTTGAGAACATCGTATTCCAAACGCAAGGAGATGGCTTGGGCAGGTTTGTCTGGATAGACAGTTTTGGCTGCAAACAGCTTGTTCCACTGCGAAAGTGGTTGAAATGGTCAAACACTCGCGGTTTGAACAAGGTGCGTGATTCTGTTGTCGGTCAAGCAGAAGCAGCTCTGGCGCGAAGTAACGAAGCAAGTGGAAATTCACATTTTGTGTGACCGTGGCTTGCATATGACCCCGACGCGCGAGGTAGCTTCAGTGTGAGCACTCAGACAACTCCGCGTATCGCCTTCCAGCGCAATAACTGGCCGCAATATTCGTAGGGAGATGTTTTGTTGCGGACTAAGCCGACATCGAAGTCATACTCAAAATTCCGAATGTCGAGGATGAATATTTCGCCAATTGCTTTGCTACTTTAGGCGGAATACTATTTCCGGTAACTCGGTACTAATGACTGTTAAGTCCGCAGAGCAGCCTTAGCGTAACGCAAAAACGAACGGCGTTTTTTTTGCTTGCCGAGTTCAGAAACTGAAGAGATCCCGATCATACACAAAGCCCTTTGCAATACCGAGTTTCATAGCTGGGCTCTTGTGTTCTTTTACCATGAGGTCGGTGTAGTTATGGGCAAACCTCAGGATATCCACCAGCTTCATGACCATGACCGGATTGTAGTACTGCTTGTAGTACCACAGGCTTTTGCGGCCCGAGGTTGACAAACCACGCTCAAATCCCATGACCTTGGTCCGTGCCCGAGCGTGATACATGTCCACCGGATGCGTTCCCGCCCGAACTGCGAACTGTGCCATCTGGGCAAAATCTAATCGTGTTGGGTCAGTGCGGAAAATCACCCGCTTATGCGGCTCGTTGATGAAGTGGAACGGATAGTGAATGCCGGCCGATTCAGACTGACCGGTATGATCCATTAGGAGCGCCCTGATGTCGGAGAGCGCCACATTGCCAAAGGAGGCTTCCAAAAGGTACTCCATGGCGCCGTCCTGTGGTCTGGAGACAGCCTGATCACCGTCTCCAGGCAAGTACCCTGCCTGACGCATCAAATACTCCACGCGCTCTAATTCCTTGTTACCATCAGCCACAAACCCCAGGCGTCGCGGATGGCTTTCATTCTTTGCCATGGTGACGTCTGCAATCCGCACCAATCTCTTCTGCACTTCATTTTTGAACACAGCCAAAAAGGCTGAAGAGACACCCGTATCGCGGTCAACTGAAAAGTTCAGCAGTCGATACTTCCGACCGATCTTCTTCTTGAGCAGCATGATATGTGCAAACTCGGCCGCGTCTTGTCGAACCCTAGCGGCCATCTCAAGGAGCCTGATATCGTCATCAAGTTCTCTTGGCTTTTTGTTACGGTGCCACCTACTTGATTTTGGGTTGGTCGCCTTGTGTCGCTTGCAAATGTACTCGATGTACTCACTGGCAAACCAAATCCGAGCGTTCTCCCGCATAGAACGAGGCTTTTCTTTGTCTCCGACAATATCCATCGCCTTTTCGACGGCAAGCGGGTGAACGTCAGGATCAACATCTGTTGTAGACGCAATGACATACTTGCTGTCGCTGTGGACGGTGCACATGTGGCGCACTTCTACAAGTTTACGAATACCTCTGTCGGGCCAGTTCACCTGAAGGATTTGTGTGTCCGTGGCGAAGTGAGGACTATCCCCTTCAAATACTTCGGGCAGTCGCTTCTCCCGATCTGCCGCAAAGGCTTGGCATTGCTCGTGGATGAAGTCGATCTTCGAATAGACTTCCGGAAGTGATGTATCGAGTACTCGTGAGATAGCTGAAAGCGTCACGCCATTAACCAGCGATCTAAAGACTTTACCATTTAGGTCACTACGCTTATGTCGCCTCGTCGAGCGACCAATCGAAAAGGTCTTCTTACACGCTTTGCACTGATATCTTGGATCTCCTTTGGCCGTCTTACCAAACTTTCGATACCGGCTCGGCATGAGCCCAACGGTCGCTCCATGATTGATACATGCAACACTCGGACAACTTTCACGTTTTGTTCTTCTATTCAGGCGGGAGAGCCTTGCGTATTCTTCCGCCAATGCCTTGTTGGATTTGAGGATGCTAGACCGTCCGCAACTTGGGCAAATATAGGTGCGCTCACCTCCAGACCCGGAGACCTTGCCCCGCGCCAAGTTCGAACCAGGGTTAGCTGGTCGGCCGCGCCCATCTCGTGGGTCAGGTAATACGCCGTAAAGGTCACAAAGTGGATTGCGGCAAAAATTGACTGAGAAGCCGCCAGGCAGGCGAGGAAGCCGAGTTCTCATTTTGTTCGCAGATTTTTGCGAAGCTTTCTTGGGGTCCGGCATGTCACAAGCTCTTATTTCTAAACGAAAACGACCAGCAGGTTAGCTGCTGGTCGATAGCTCGTCAACATTTACCTATAGTGGCTTGCTTTTGGGACGGCCTTCTTTAATTCACCCGAGTTGCTCTCGGCAGATTTTCCCCTGGAAAATCGCCTGCCGCAACCAGGCGCGGCAAGCGCGCCCTACTCAGTGATTTTCGACACAACACCGGCGCCGACGGTGCGGCCGCCTTCGCGGATCGCGAAGCGCAGGCCCTGCTCCATCGCGATCGGCG
>NZ_JBQFPK010000018.1:0-70129 GCF_056534465.1 Ruegeria sp. D3 | reverse complement strand
TCTCATCTCCACTCCTTGGCGGTTACGATGAGCCAGAAACCCTCTCTTATCAAATCGACCTAAACTGTCCCATTGGCGCTGACGTCAGACATCTTATTCGAGCGGTTTTGGAACTGATTATGTCACACGCCCATTGAAAGGCCTCCGCTTCCTTGAAGATGCGCTTAAGAACGCAGCGGGAATTATGGACTGGAAGATATGAAGTGCTAATTCGGCAGTTGGTGGATGCCCGTAGTGAACGAACTGAGCACATCTATCGAACGAAACGTTGCGGATATCGTTGCGGCCATTTCTCTAAAAACAAAAAGGCGCCCTAGGACGCCTTGTTTTATTGGTCGGAGTGAGAGGATTCGAACCTCCGACCCCTGCCTCCCGAAGACAGTGCTCTACCAGGCTGAGCTACACTCCGACCGTGGCGCGTGATCTATACCCCGGCTTTTGGATGTGCAAGAGGTATTCGAACACACAGATCATATAGTACCAGTCCCCGAGCCAAGACTCTCAGCCCAACGTCTCTGTTCTGTATAAACGGATTTTGGTACCGCCATGATCGACAACAGGGCCTGCAGGCAGCAAAGGCAGGCGGGTCGCGCGTGCGAGGGACGGAGAACTGGTGATGATCCCTGCACGCCACCCCCTGAACCTGGACATCAGAACCTTGCCAAATGAACCATAGAGCGACCTGAGACGTTTCTCGTCCCCGATTCGAGCGCCATAGGGCGGATTAACGATCACCAATCCACCTGTTTCGTGACCTGGTTTGATATCGCCCACAGCCCGAGCTTGGAAATCCGTAACGGTCGACACCCCGGCACGGTCCGCGTTGGTGCTGGCCGCTTGAACCGCGCCGCTGTTGCGGTCCGAGCCTCGGAACACCACTTGGGTCTCTTTGACGGAGGTGGCGTTTCGCATCTCGTTCCAGCTATCTTGATCGAAGTTTTTTAAGTCTTCGAAAGCGAACTTTCGCGTGCGGCCCGGGTGAAGGCCCAAAGCGATCTCAGCTGCTTCGATGACGAACGTCCCGGAACCACACATCGGATCCAAAACAGGCTCGGACCCATCAAATCCACATTCACGCAAGAACATTGCGGCCATCGTTTCCCGCATTGGCGCCTTGGCAACGGCAGGTTTATGGCCGCGTTTGTGTAAAGGATCACCGGAGGTGTCTACAGACAAAGTGCAGATGTCCTTTTCAATACGCAACAGCACACGCAAACCAGCTTCCGCCGAGATCTCGACGCCCAAGGTTTCCGCAAGCGCGCGTTCGATCCTCTGCCGAGCAGCACCTGCGTGGTAAATCCGGGACTTCCGGCTGGTCGCCTCGACTTTGACGGCAACATCGGGCCGCAGAAATTCGGACCACGGAAATTTTCGCGCACGCTTGTCCAGTTGCGCCAGATGCACAGCCGGAAAACTGCCCAGACGAACCAGAACCTTATTCGCGCCGCGCAAACACAGATTGGCGCGCCAGACTTCGGACCATGACCCAAGGCAGCTCACACCGCCGGGGACGATTTTGGCGTTTTGAAACCGATTTTCAACAGCCTCAGCATACAGGGGTGCTTCTAGGCCGGGCGTTGCAACCAGAAAAATCTCAAGATCATTTGTGTGTTCCATAAAGCGTGCTTACAACGGTCACGCACAGGGTGCGATATGCATTTTATTAGGCTCTCTCAAACGAAAGTGACATTCTCGGGTCACTTTGGGCGGTAACGGGTTTGCGTTTGATCGTTTCCCCGCGTAAAGGGACCGTGATTATGACATAGTCACGCATCATAGGCAGTCTTAGCTTATGTATTGCCGGGTGCTGGCGTTTATCTCTGCAGTGATTTTTGGCGGACACCCGGCAAAAAGACACGGCAGAACGGGAAAGAGGCTTGGAAGACCGTAGCGACATGCAAACTTTCAAACTGAAAAAAGGGTTCGAGCTGCCGGTGCAGGGCGCGCCGGATCAGACGATTCATCCGGGGCCCGAATTTTCGACCGTCGGTGTTCTCGGCGGCGACTATATTGGCCTGAAACCCAAGATGCTGGTGCAAGAGGGCGATGCCGTTCGGCGCGGCACGGCACTGTTCTGCCACAAGGACGCCCCGGACGCGATGATGGTGGCCCCTATGACCGGAAAGGTCGTAGCCATTAACCGGGGCGCGCGACGCGTGCTGCAGAGCGTGGTGATCGAGGTCTCGGACCCCAATGACACGGGCATTGATTTCTCGGGCGTGGGCAATGGCAACAGCGCGGCAGGGATCACCGAGAAACTATGCGCAGCGGGTTTGTGGACGGCGTTCCGCACCCGGCCTTACTCCAAGATGCCTGAACCCGGAAGCGCACCCGCGGCGATTTTCGTGACTGCGATGGACAGTGAGCCTCTGGCGGGTGATGCAGCAGTGATTATCGCTGATGCAGGGGATGCGTTCGCTGCGGGTCTGGCGGCGATCGCGAACCTGACCGAAGGTAAGACCTATCTGTGCCACAAAGAGGGTGACTCGGTACCGGGCACCGACGTGCCGGGAGTTGAAGCCGCAGCATTTGCAGGTCCGCACCCGTCGGGGCTGGCGGGGACGCATATCCATTTCCTCGAGCCGCTGGCGGGGGACAAGCAGGTCTGGACCATCGGGTATCAGGACGTCATCGCCATTGGTCGCCTGATGCAGACTGGCCATCTGGACCCCAATATCGTGATCGCTCTGACCGGTCCGGGCGCGCGGCAGCCGCGCTTGATCCGTACTGTCATGGGCGCGTCCACCGACGATTTGACCCGCGACGAGATCGATGTGGACGGGACGCCCCGGATTATCTCGGGCTCGATCCTGTCGGGCGAGCAGGCCGAAGGTCCAACCGCCTATCTGGGGCGCTTTGCGCGGCAGATTTCGATCATCCGTGAAGATCACGATCAACACACGATGGGTTGGATTCTTCCAATGCCGTCGAAATTCGCTTTACAGCCGGTATTGGGCTCGGCCTTTGCGAAAAAGCTGTATGCGTTCACTTCAAACCTGAACGGCGGGCGTCGTGCGATGGTGCCGACGGGCGTGTTCGAAGAGCTGATGCCGCAGGACTATTTGCCCACGCAGCTGCTGCGCGCATTGCTTGTCATGGACACGGACACGGCACAGGCACTGGGTGCGTTGGAGCTGGATGAAGAGGATCTGGGCCTTGTGGGCTTTGCCTGTCCGGCGAAATATGAATACGGGCTGGCGCTGCGCGACTGCCTGACCAAGATTGAAAAGGAGGGCTGATCCACATGGGTTTGCGCAGCTTCTTCGATCGGATTGAGCCGAACTTTACCAAGGGCGGCAAGTACGAGAAGTATTTCCCCATCTACGAGATGGTCGAAAGCTTCATCTACACTCCGAAAACCGTCACCACCGTTGCCCCACACGCACGGTCCTACGTGGATATGAAGCGGATCATGACCTATGTCGTGATCGCTACGATCCCCTGTATCCTGTGGGGGATGTGGAATACGGGTTATCAGGCGAATTCAGCTATTGCCACGCTTGGTCCGGATGCGGCTACGGGCTGGCGGATTGCTTTGTTGCAGATGTTCGGCATCTCGCTGGATCCGTCCAGCCTGTTTGCCAATGTGCTGCACGGGTTGCTTTATTTCCTGCCGATCTACATCACGACGCTGGTCGCGGGTGGTATTTTCGAGGTGATCTTTGCCACCGTGCGCGGGCATGAGGTGAACGAGGGTTTCCTTGTCACATCGATGCTCTACACGCTGATCCTGCCGGCATCGACACCGCTTTGGCAGGTCGCTTTGGGCATCATCTTCGGCGTTGTCATCGGCAAAGAAGTATTTGGCGGCACGGGTAAAAACTTCCTCAACCCGGCATTGGTGGGGCGGGCGTTCTTGTATTTCGCTTATCCCGCGCAAATGTCGGGGGATTCGGTCTGGACCCCGGTGGATGGGTTCTCGGGCGCGACCGCGTTGGGGATTACCGCAGCCGAGGGCGTTCAGGCGCTGGCGGCCGACGGGATCACCTGGGCCAATGCGTTCTTCGGCACCATTCAGGGCAGTTTCGGTGAGACATCGACGCTGGCCTGTATGATTGGTCTGGCCTTCCTGCTGACAACAAAAATTGCCAACTACCGCCTGATCCTCGGCTGTTTAGCCGGGACCATAGGCTTTAGTCTGTTGCTGAACCTGATCGGGTCGGACACCAACCCGATGTTCGCGATGCCCTGGTACTGGCACATCGTTCTGGGCGGCTATGCCTTTGGTCTGGCCTTCATGGTGACCGAGCCTGTTTCCGCCAGCCACACCAACATGGGCCGCTATATCTACGGTGCGCTGATCGGTGTCATGGTTGTGATGATCCGCGTCATTAACCCTGCTTTCCCCGAAGGTATGATGCTGGCTATCCTCTTCGGAAACGTCTTTGCGCCGCTGATCGACTATTTCGTCGTGCAGGCCAACATCAAACGGAGGGCGCGTCGCCATGTCTGATACGCAGTCCCAAGAACCCAAGGGCGCGATTGCCAAATTTCTGGCCGCCTCGCCGGATTCTGTCGGCAAGACGATCATTGTCGCGGTCGCTGTCTGCCTTGTGGCCTCGATGGTCGTATCCGCCGCAGCCGTCAGCTTGCGCCCTGTGCAAGAAGCCAACGCGCTGAAAGACAAGCAAGTCAACGTTCTGCAAGTCGCCGGTGTCTATGAGCCGGGCGTAGATGTCTCCGAAGCGTTTGCCGCGTTCGAACCGCATGTACTTGAACTGTCGACGGGCGCTTTCGTCGACGATCAGTTCGACGCTGCCACTTTTGATGACCTCGCTGCGGCCAGCGATCCCGACCTGAGCGTTGCGCTGGACAGTGACCCGGCGGGTATCGGGCGTCAGTCTAAGTACCGTGTCATCTACCTGTTGCGCGATGATGCGGGCGAGTTAGACAAGGTGATCCTACCGCTGCATGGCTATGGCCTGTGGTCCACGCTCTATGGCTTTATCGCGTTGGAGAACAACGGCAACGATATCTTCGGTCTGCAATTCTATCAGCATGGTGAGACGCCGGGCCTTGGGGCCGAGGTGGACAACCCCCGCTGGAAGGCACTGTGGAACGGTAAAAAGCTGCGCGATGACGCGGGTGAACTTCAGATCACCGTCGCCAAATCGCAGCCCGCCGCTGGCCCCGATTTTTACGTCGACGCGCTGGCCGGGGCGACGCTGACCTCGGTGGGTGTCGATAACCTTGTACGGTTCTGGATGGGAGATGCGGGCTACGCTCCGTTCCTGGCCAAACTGCAAGCAGGAGAATTCTGATGTCTCAGACCAAGAAAGAGATGCTGGTCGACCCGCTTGTCGACAATAACCCGATCACTCTGCAGGTGCTGGGCATCTGTTCGGCACTTGCGGTGACCTCGTCGCTGCAGGTCTCGATGGTTATGGCGCTGGCGGTGATCTTCGTGACCTCGTTCTCGTCCTTCTTTATCTCGTGCCTGCGCAACCAGATTCCCGGCTCGATCCGGATCATCGTGCAGATGGTGATCATCGCCTCGCTGGTGATCCTGGTGGACCAGATCCTTAAGGCCTATGCGTTTGAGATCTCGAAAACCCTGTCGGTTTTTGTCGGCCTGATCATCACCAACTGTATCGTGATGGGCCGGGCTGAGGCGTTTGCGATGAAGAACCCGCCCGTCGCGTCGTTCATCGACGGCATGGGCAACGGTATGGGCTACGGCCTGATCCTGCTGTTGGTGGGTTTCATCCGCGAACTGTTCGGTGCCGGGTCGCTGTTCGGTATCACCATTCTGCAAACCGTCAACAACGGTGGCTGGTACGTGCCTAACGGGATGCTGCTGCTGCCGCCGTCGGCATTCTTCATCATCGGTCTGATCATCTGGGCCTTCCGCACATGGAAGCCGAACCAGGTGGAAGAGCGTGAATACAAAATTCAGCAGGTAGAGGCCCACTGATGGAAGGTCTGATTTCACTGGCCGTAAAGGCCATCTTTGTCGAAAACCTTGCGCTCAGCTTCTTTCTCGGGATGTGTACCTTCATCGCCGTGTCCAAGAAGATTTCGACCGCGCTGGGTCTGGGCATCTCGGTCATGGTTGTGCAGGCCATCACCGTGCCTGCCAACAACCTGCTGCTGAACTACCTGCTGAAACCGGGCGCGCTGGCCTGGGCCGGTTTCCCGGATGTGGACCTGACCTTCCTTGGCCTGATCTCATATATTGGCGTGATTGCAGCCATGGTTCAGATCCTTGAGATGGTTTTGGATAAGTATTTCCCGCCGCTTTACAACGCGCTGGGGATATTCCTACCGCTGATCACGGTGAACTGCGCCATCCTTGGTGGCTCGCTGTTTATGGTGGAACGCGACTATAACTTTGCCGAGGCGACGACTTATGGTCTGTCTTCGGGCTTTGGCTGGGCGCTGGCGATCACTGCGATGGCGGGTGTGCGCGAAAAGCTGAAATACTCGGACATTCCCGACGGCCTGCAAGGGCTTGGGATCACCTTCATCACCGCGGGTCTGATGGCGATGGCCTTCATGTCTTTCTCGGGCGTGAAACTGTAAGGAGGGACGCATGGAAACTTTTAGCTTAGGCGTCGTTCTTTTCACCCTGATCGTGTTGGGGCTGGTGGCCATCATCATGGCTGCGCGGTCCAAGCTGGTGTCGACCGGGAACGTGAACATCACCATCAACGGTGAGAAAACCATCTCGGTCCCGGCAGGTGGCAAGCTGCTGCAAACCCTGGCGGCCGAGAAGCTGTTCGTCCCCTCTGCCTGTGGCGGCGGTGGCACCTGCGCGCAATGTAGGGTGCGGGTGCATTCGGGCGGCGGATCGATCCTACCAACCGAGGAAAGCCATATCACCAAGCGTGAGGCTTCGTGCGGTGACCGTCTGTCCTGTCAGGTCGCAGTCAAGCAGGACATGGATATCGAAGTTCCTGAAGAGGTCTTTGGCGTCAAGAAATGGGAATGCACCGTTCGCTCGAATGAAAACGTGGCGACCTTCATCAAGGCTCTGACCCTGGACCTGCCGGAAGGCGAGGACGTTAACTTCCGGGCTGGCGGTTACATCCAGATCGAAGCACCCGCGCACCAGTTGAAATACACCGATTTCGACGTGGAGGAGGAGTATCGCGAGGATTGGGATAAGTTCAATCTGTGGCAATATGAATCCGTCGTGGCCGAACCGATCGAGCGTGCCTATTCGATGGCCAACTACCCGGACGAAAAGGGCATGATCATGCTGAACGTCCGCGTGGCCTCGCCGCCTCCGGGGTCGGAAGGTATCCCAGCGGGTCAGATGTCGTCGTATATCTTCAACCTGAAACCAGGTGACAAGGTCACCATCTCGGGTCCGTTTGGTGAATTCTTCGCCCGCGACACCCAAAAAGAGATGGTATTCATCGGCGGTGGCGCAGGCATGGCCCCTATGCGCAGCCATATCTTCGATCAGCTCAAGCGGTTGCAGAACCGCGATCGCAAGATCAGCTTCTGGTACGGGGCACGGTCGAAGAAAGAGATGTTCTTTGTCGAGGATTTCGACCAACTGGCCGAAGAGTTCGACAATTTCGAATGGCATGTCGCCTTGTCGGACGCGCAGCCCGAGGACGATTGGAAAGGCTATACCGGCTTCATCCACAACGTTCTGTTCGAGGAATACCTCAAGAACCACCCTGCGCCCGAGGATTGCGAGTTCTACATGTGTGGACCGCCGATCATGAACCAGTCGGTCATCAACATGCTGCTGGATCTGGGCGTGGACCGCGAAGACATCATGCTGGACGATTTCGGCGGATAAGACAGGAAAAACCGGCGCAGGACAGCGCCGGTTTTTTTACAGCCGCAGGTCGCTGGCCTCTGGCGGCAGACAGGATTTGACGTCGAACAACACGCTTTGATCCTTGCCAAAGGCGCGTATCTCGGCAGGGGCGAGCGCCAGAAATTCCTGATGCGCAACCGCCAGAACGATGCCGTCATAGGCGCCGGTTTCAGGCCGCAAAGTCAATGAAATCCCGTATTCCTGCTGCGCGGCATCTGCATCCGCATGGGGGTCGTGGACATCGACTGTGACGCCATAGTCTTGCAACTCGTCAATGATATCCACTACGCGCGTGTTGCGCAGGTCGGGGCAGTTTTCCTTGAAGGTCAGCCCCAATACCAGCACGCGGGCGGCGGCCACATTGATCCCCTCGCGCATCATCCGCTTGACCAGTTGCGAGACCACATAGCCGCCCATACTGTCATTTAACCTCCGCCCGGCCAGAATAATCTGCGGGTGATGGCCCACGGCCTCAGCCTTGTGGGTCAGGTAATACGGGTCTACGCCGATGCAATGACCGCCCACCAGACCGGGGCGGAAGGGTAGAAAGTTCCACTTGGTCCCCGCGGCGCGCAGAACTGCATCGGTGTCGATATCCATCCGGCCAAAGATCATCGCCAGCTCGTTCACCAATGCGATATTCAGGTCGCGTTGGGTGTTCTCGATCACTTTTGCGGCCTCGGCCACACGGATGCTTTCCGCCTTGTGGGTGCCTGCCGTGATGATCCGCGCGTAAAGCGCATCCACCAGATCGGCCACCTCGGGCGTCGAGCCGGACGTAACCTTGCAGATATCCGCGATCCGATGCGTCTTGTCACCGGGGTTGATCCGCTCGGGGCTGTAGCCTGCAAAGAAATCGCGGTTGAACACCAGGCCCGAGGCGCGTTCCAACACTGGCACACAGTCTTCCTCGGTCGCGCCGGGGTAGACGGTGGATTCGTAGATAACCAGATCACCAGGTTTCAGCACGCGTCCAACCGTTTCAGATGCGCTGAGCAGCGGTGTTAAGTCAGGCTGCTTGCCCGCTGTGATCGGGGTGGGGACGGTGACGATATAGGTGTCACATTCCGCGATATCTGCCGGACCGGTGGTGAAGGACAGGCCGGTTGCGGTGCGCAGATCCTCGGGCTCGACCTCATGGGTTGCGTCCTGACCGGCGCGCAGGGCGGTTATCCGGGCTGTGTTGATGTCAAAGCCGGTCACAGGGCCTATTTTGCCGAAGGCCACGGCCAGCGGCAGGCCGACATAGCCCAGTCCGATCACGGCGATCTTGCGCGCGTTGGGGTCTGCTTCAAACATCGCCGTCATTTACCATGATAGTCGCGGAACCACGCGACGAACCGGGCAATGCCCTCTTTGAAATCGGTTTGCGGGCGGTACCCTGTCAGGGATTGCAGCAGATCATTATCGGCCCATGTCGCAGGCACATCGCCCATCTGCATAGGCATGTAGTTTCGGATAGCCTTTTTGCCCAAGGCATCCTCAATGGCCTCGACGAAGTCCATCAGCCGCACCTTGTCTCCATTGCCGATATTCACCACCCGCCAAGGCGCTGCCTGAGACAGGCTGTCGCCCTCGGCAATCTGGTCCGCACTGTCCGGGCGCTCGGGCGGCACGTCGATCAGCAGGCGGATACCCCGCACCAGATCCTCGACATAGGTGAAGTCGCGGTACATGTCGCCGTGGTTATAGATGTCGATCGGGCGGTCATCCAGAATGGCGTCCACAAACCTATAGAGCGCCAGATCGGGGCGGCCCCAACTGCCGTAGACAGTGAAAAAGCGGAACATCGTCGTCGGCAGGTTCCACAGATGAGCGTAGGAATGGCCCATCGCCTCATTTGCTTTCTTCGTGGCAGCGTAGATAGTCAGGGGGGTGTCGGCTTTTTCGACCTCGGTAAAGGGCATCTCTTCATTGGCACCGTAAACGGATGAGGTCGAGGCCATCAGCAGATGCGCAACTTTGTGTTCGCGGGCGACCTCCATAACGTTGAACGTGCCCACGACGTTCGAGTTGATATAGCTGCGCGGGTCTTCCAGGCTATACCGAACCCCGGCTTGTGCGGCGAGGTGGACGATGACCTCGGGCTCGAAGTCATCGGCGATCTGTTTCAGGCGGTCGTGATTTTCCAGCAGGTCCTCGGTTGCAGAAAAGCCCGGATTTTGCAGAAGCATCTGGTGGCGGCGCTGCTTGAGGGTGACGTCGTAATAGTCGGTCATCCCGTCATAGCCGTGCACACGAAAGCCTTCGGCCAGCAAGAGCTTGGCCAGATGGAACCCGATGAACCCGGCCGTTCCGGTGACAAGAACCCGTTTCATGCAACCCTCTGTTTCATCGCCGTTTGATGCTGCATCAGGGATACTGTCACGGGGCCGAGGTCAAGGGGATTTTCGCTGCATTCGATCAGCCAACAATCATCTGTTTCATGCGAAGGGCTTCGTATTCTAGCTCTTTCAGACGAAAATGCACAACGTCGCCGATGGTGATCACACCGCGCAAGGCACCGTCAGAAAGAACGGGCATGTGGCGAAACCGCCCCTCGGTCATGGTTTTAAGAACTTGGTTCAGCGGGTCATCAGGTGCGCAGGTTTTGACCTCACGCGTCATCAGGTCCTCGACCGATTGAGGAAGCGTCTGACCGGGGGTGTCGGCCATGCGGCGCACGATATCGCGTTCCGACAGAATGCCTTGCAGTGCGCCGTTTTGGTCTGTAACCAGAACCGCCCCGATTTTCTTTTCCTTCAGCGTGTTCACCACCGAGTGAATCGTATCGTTCGGACGCACCGAGAAGACCGCGTCGCCCTTGCCCTCAAGCAGTTTCGCCACGGTCGTCTGCGAGTGTGACAGGTTCGAGTCGACCGACTGGCTGCGAGTGCTGGTATCGGCTTTATCGCCGCGGGTCGGTGGCTGGTAAGAGCTTGGGGCCATGGGCAATCTCCTTTTCTTTTGCTATTCACCTTAGCGCAGCCGAGCGACCTGTATAGGGTGCAATTGCCCTATCCGGGGAAAACTGCCAAAAACCAAGGATATCTGATCTTTTGTCCGACTTCTATTTGACACCGCCCGTCGCGGCATTGATCTTTTTCGCAGTGGTGGTCTGCGGGCACAACTTTCGCATGACATGGAAACAGCAAGCGCCGGGTTGGCAGAAGAAAGCCTGGCTGTTCGGTTTGCCTGCTGGCATTGGCCTTTTGGTTTTAGGCTTCATGCCGCTGAAACTCTGACGTCGGTTTGACTCTGATCAGAGGCGCTGGCATATGCCGGGCACGTTTTCTGAAAAGGGTGCTGTGATGCGTCTTGTCTCCGTTTTGGCTGTTGCCGCGCTGGTGTCTGGCTGTTTGTTCGACAAAGAACCAGAGGTCGTGCGCCTGTCTGGCGAAACCATGGGAACGACCTTCAACATCACCGCCATCGGCGTGGACGTGGACGAAGAAGCCTTGGCAGACGCGGTCGATGAGACTCTGGCCGAGGTCAACGCCAAGATGTCCAACTGGGATCCGACTTCCGAGGTGTCCACCTTTTCTGCGTCGGAAAGCACCGATGCCGTGGCAGTATCTGACGAATTTGCGTTGGTGATTGATGCGGCAAATGACGTGCACGAGAAATCGGGCGGCACGTTTGACGTCACCCTTGGCCCGCTGATCGAGCTGTGGGGCTTTGGCCCGCGCAAACCCGAAGATCCAGTGCCATCGGATGTCGAAATTCAGGCTGCGTTAGACAGCGTCGGTCAGTCCCGCCTGTTGACGCTGGACCGCGAGGCCGGGACGTTGGCCAAATCGGATGCGGGTGTAGGCATCAACTTGTCGGCCATCGCCAAAGGCTATGGCATTGATGCGGTGGCCGAAACGCTGCGCGACGCCGGGATCGAGAATTACATGGTCGAGATCGGCGGCGATCTGGTCACTATGGGTCAGAATGACAAGAACGAGGCCTGGCGGATTGGGATCGAAAAACCTGAAACCGGCGTGCAGGCCATTCAGTTGATCGTTCAGCTTGACGATCTGGGGATGGCAACGTCGGGCGACTACAAGAACTTCTTCGAACAGGACGGTGTGCGCTATTCGCATATTATCGACCCGGTGACAGGCCGCCCGATCACGCACCGGACCACCTCGGTCACAGTGCTGGCGGAAAACGCGATGATGGCCGATGCTTGGGCCACGGCCATGTTGGCGCTGGGGCAGGAAAAAGGGCTGGAACTGGCCGAAAAGCATAAACTTGCCGTGTATTTCATCTCGCGGGATGTGACAGGAGGCGAAGACGCCTATATCACGGTCCATAGCAGCGCGTTCAAAGACGCGTTGGGCAGCAACTGACGGATACTGATCATGAGCACCTTTATTCTGGCTTTCATACTGCTGGCTCTTGTGATGGTCGGCATGTCGCTGGGCGTGATGCTGATGGGCAAGACCATCAAGGGCAGCTGTGGCGGTCTGAACGCGATCTCGGGTGCGGATAAATGCGTGGTCTGTCAGAAAGATGTCGACCCGAACAGCCCGCTGCGTGATCAGTTGCAGTGCAAGCGCGCCAAGAAGATGCTGGAACAGATGGAACGCGAAGCGCAGGTGTAAATTCCGCTTCGCCGCTGACGCGGAATTGGTTAGCCTCAGCCCCGGACGATCAAAGGGGCGCATCCGTGGCCAAAGCCAAAAACATTCTGTTCATCATGTTCGACCAGCTCCGCTGGGATTACCTGAGCTGTTACGGCCATCCGCATCTGCATACTCCGAATATCGACCGGTTGGCCGCGAAGGGTGTGCGATTTGACCGGGCTTATATCCAATCACCCATTTGCGGCAGCTCTCGCATGTCGACCTATACCGGACGCTATGTGCATTCGCACGGCGCCTCGTGGAACGGCATCCCACTGAAGGTTGGCGAGATGACGATGGGCGATCACCTGCGCAAGGCCGGAATGGAGTGTTGGCTGGTCGGCAAAACCCATATGCGCGCGGATGCCGAGGGGATGGCCCGGCTGGGTCTGGAGCCTGACAGCCTGATTGGGGCCCGTGTGGCCGAATGCGGTTTTGACGTGTTCGAACGCGATGACGGGATGCTGCCCGAGGGGCCGGATGGCTATTATGATCCGGACGGCGCGAAAGAGTACAACAAGTACCTCTCTGCCAAAGGGTATGAGAGTGACAACCCGTGGCACGATTTTGCCAATTCTGGTCTGGACGCAGATGGCAACGTACTGTCTGGCTGGTTCCTGAAGCATTCGACTGAGGCGGCAAATATCGCCGAGGAAGACAGCGAAACCCCATACCTGACCGGGCGCGGGATCGAGTTCATGGATACTCATGACGGCCCCTGGTGCTGCCATCTGAGCTTCATCAAACCCCATTGGCCTTACATCGTGCCCGAGCCCTATGCCTCGATGTACGGCCCCGATGACGTGCTGCCGGTGAACCGGTCCAAGGCCGAGCGTGACAATGCTCACCCGGTACTGCGCGCCTTCATGGACACAAAGATCGGCCAGACATTCTCGCGGCAGGATGTGCGCGAGGCGGTGATCCCCGCCTACATGGGTCTGATCAAACAGGCCGACGATAACATGGGTCGCCTGTTCGACTGGATGGAAAAAACCAGCCGGATGGAGGATACGATGATCGTGCTGACCTCGGATCACGGCGATTTTCTGGGCGATCACTGGATGGGGGAGAAGACATTCTTCCACGACGCTTCGACCAAAGTGCCGCTGATCATCTATGATCCATCGTCCGCCGCTGACACCACGCGCGGCACGGCCTCTGATGCGCTGGTGGAGTCCATTGATCTTGCCCCGACCTTTCTGGATGTGGCGGGCGGCGCAGATGCCTCACATATCCTTGAAGGGCATTCCCTGTTGCCGATCCTGCAAGGGACACAGGCGGAAACTCCGCGGGACGTGGTGATTTGCGAATATGATTATTCGGCTTCACCGCTGGCGGAGAAACTGAATGTCTCGGTCCGCGATGCGGTGATGTTCATGGTCGCCGACAGGAAGTGGAAGCTGATCCATTGCGAGGGCGGCCATCGTCCTTTGCTGTTTGATCTGGAAAACGATCCGCGGGAATTGACCGATCTGGGCGACAGCGCCGACCACGCCGACATCATCGCGCAGATGTATGACCATCTGTTTACGTGGACCCGCAGGCAGTCTCAGCGCACCACGCGGTCCGAGGCGCAACTGATCGAGATGCGCACCAAAAGCCGGGGCAGGGGGGTTGTTGTCGGCATCTATGATGAAAACGACATGCCGTTGGAGTTGACGGTGAAATACCGAGGCCGCAAAGCGCGCCCGTATCGGGAGAATGTCGGCAAGGATTAAATTCACCGCGTCTTACGCCAAAAGGCGGTTCACCCGGCGTCGGCCAAGGGGTAAAAGGTCAGGCAAGAGCAGCAATCCCGGAGAGTCCGAATGACCGCCCCCAAACCTGTCGTCCTGTGCATTCTTGATGGTTGGGGTCTGTCCGAGGACACCGAGGCCAACGCCCCCTATCTGGCGCAGACCCCGACATTTGACGCGATCATGGCGCGGGGGCCGCACGCGCAGCTGATCACACACGGCCCTGACGTGGGTCTGCCCAGCGGCCAGATGGGTAATTCCGAGGTCGGCCATACCAATATTGGCGCAGGCCGCGTGGTGGCTATGGATCTTGGGCAGATTGATCTGGCGATCGAGGATGGGTCATTTTTTGACAACGCGGCCCTTCAGGATTTCATCGCCAACGTTAAGGCGGTGGGCGGCACGGCGCATCTGATGGGTCTGGTCTCGGACGGGGGGGTGCATGGGCACCTAAACCACATCGTCGCGGCGGCCAAGGCGATCACAGATGCGGGCGTGCCCGTGGCGCTTCACGCGGTGACCGATGGCAGGGACGTGGCGCCCAAATCGGCTTTCACATATATCGCCGAGCTGGAAGAGCGTCTACCCAAAGGCGCACGCATCGTCACCGTCAGCGGGCGCTATTTTGCGATGGACCGCGACAATCGGTGGGAGCGTGTCAGCGAAGCCTATGCTGCCATGATCAACGGGCAGGGGCGGGCGGCGAGCACGGCGCATGGGGCCATCGACCACGCCTACAATCAGTCGGAAACCGATGAATTCATCGTGCCCACGGTGCTGGACGGGTTCGACAGGGTGACGGATGGCGACGGTTTCTTCTGCCTGAACTTCCGCGCCGACCGCGCCCGCGAAATTCTGCGCGCGATTGGCGAGCCGGGTTTTGCCGATTTCGACACCGGGCCGCGTCCGCATCTGTCGGCCTTGCTGGGGATGGTGGAATATTCAGACGGCCACAACGCCTATATGACCACTGTATTCCCCAAGCGAGACATCGTGAACACCCTCGGTGAATGGGTGGCCAAACAAGGTCTGCGTCAGTTCCGTTTGGCCGAGACCGAGAAATACCCCCATGTCACCTTCTTCCTGAACGGCGGCATAGAAACCCCTGAAGTGGGCGAGGACCGCTTCATGCCTAAATCGCCCAAAGTCGCTACTTATGATTTGCAGCCCGAGATGTCCTCGGCCGAGGTGACAGCGAAATTTGTTGAGGCGATTGAGGCCGGGTATGACCTGATCGTCACCAACTATGCCAACCCGGATATGGTCGGCCATACCGGCGATCTGCAGGCGGCGATCAAGGCGTGTGAGGCGGTGGATCAGGGGCTGGCACAGGTGATTGAGGCGCTGAACAAGGCAGGGGGTGCGATGATCGTGACCGCCGACCACGGCAACTGTGAGATGATGGTCGACCCCGAAACCGGCGGACCGCACACGGCGCATACGCTGAATCCGGTGCCAGTGGCCCTGGTTGGTGGCCCTGAGGCCGCAACTTTGCGCGACGGACGCCTGTCCGATTTGGCCCCCACTTTGCTAGACCTGATGGGGTTGGACCAACCGCCGGAAATGACTGGGCAGAGCCTGCTGTCATGAGGCTACGTGCGGCTCTTGCTTTTGTCATTCTTGGATCACCTGTTTACGCGCAGACAGATCCTGCTACGGCGGCCTTGAATGCAGCCCGGCAACTGGAGCAAGCGTCAATCACCCTAGCCGAGGCAGACAGCGCCCGTGACAGGGTTCGCGCCCTGACAGCAACCATTCAGGCCTATGAGGCTGGATTGACGGCCATGCGCGACGGGCTTCGACAAGCGGCAACACGTGAAGCGCAACTGTCCGCCGAGCTGCGGGCGCGCGAAAAGGACGTCGCGCAGCTGCTTGGTGTTTTACAAACCATAGAAACAACAAGCCCGCCTGTTTTGATGCTGCACCCGTCCGGCCCGCTCGGGTCGGCGCGCGCCGGGATGATGCTGTCCGAGGTCACACCCGGCCTGAACGCCCGCGCGCAGTCGCTTGCGAGAGACCTGCAAGAAGTACAAACACTACGTTTGCTGCAGCAAAATGCATCCGAGACACTGGTCGAGGGGTTGGCTGGCGTACAAACCGCGCGCACCCGTTTAAGCGAAGCCATCGCCGACCGCACCGACTTGCCTCGCCGCTTTGTCGAAGATCCGATCCGCACCGCGATCCTGATCTCGTCCACCGAAACTCTGGACGGGTTCGCCAGCGGGTTGTCTCAGATTTCCGAGGGTGAGATTGCAGCCACAAACGCGGATGTCTCTGGTAAGAAAGGGCAGATACAGCTGCCAACTCAGGGTGTCATTCTGCATCACGCGGACGAAACAGATGCTGCGGGCGTAACACGTCCCGGTATTGTGCTTGCAACGCGGCCTCGGGCAATTGTTACATCCCCGACAGCGGCAACGATCCGATACCGCGGACCACTGCTGGATTTAGGGAATCTGGTAATTCTCGAACCTCAACCTGGGCTTTTGTTCGTGTTTTCGGGCCTGCAGGAGGTTTACGGTGAGACCGGACAGGTCATCCCCGAAGGCTCTCCGGTTGGCTTGATGCCCGGTGAGACACCCGAAATAGGCGCTATTTTGTCAACAAGCGGTGATGGCACTGGAACTGATCGGTCAGAAACGCTCTATATAGAGGTAAGACAGGATAATAGCCCCGTGGACCCGGAATCTTGGTTTCGGACCGACAAGGATGGATAAACGAGTATGAAGAAATTTGTGATTGCCGGTCTGGCCGGAACCCTGGCAGGCGTAATTGCAACAACCCAGATTGCTGGGCCGTTGCTAGCGCAAGAGGCCGAAAGCAAGGCCAGTGTCTACGAACAGCTTGATCTGTTTGGCGACATTTTTGAACGCATTCGCGCACAGTACGTGGAAGAGGTCGACTCGGAAGATTTGATCGAAGCTGCAATTGACGGGATGCTGACATCGTTGGACCCGCATTCCAGTTACCTGTCCCCGAATGACGCGGAACAGATGCGCGTGCAGACCCGAGGCGAATTTGGCGGGTTGGGAATCGAAGTCACCCAAGAAGAAGGGTTTGTGAAAGTCGTCTCGCCTATAGATGGCACTCCGGCGGACGAAGCTGGAATCGAGGCAGGCGATTTCATCACGCATGTCGATGGTGAAAGCATTCTGGGTCTGACGCTAGACAAGGCCGTTGATCTGATGCGTGGCCCAGTTGGGTCCGAGATCGTGATCACCGTAGTGCGCGAAGGCGAGCAGGAACCATTCGACGTGACAATTGTTCGCGATACCATCAAACTGACCGCCGTACGCGCGCGGACTGAGGGCACTAGCGTTGTGCTGCGAGTGACCACGTTTAATGATCAGACCTTCCCGAACCTGCAGGCCGGTCTGGACGAACAGATCAAAGAGATCGGTGGAATCGACAAAGTTAACGGGGTCGTACTGGACCTTCGAAACAACCCTGGCGGGTTGCTGACACAAGCCATCAAGGTTTCGGACGCCTTCCTGAACGAAGGCGAAATCGTCTCGACCCGTGGTCGCGATCCGGGCGAGGGCGAACGGTTCAACGCCACCGCTGGCGATCTGGCTGAGGGCAAGCCGATCGTGGTTCTGATCAACGGCGGTTCTGCCTCGGCCTCCGAGATTGTGGCCGGCGCACTGCAGGATCACCGCCGCGCTATCGTTGTCGGCACCAAAAGCTTTGGCAAAGGCTCGGTCCAAACGGTCATGCCGTTGCGTGGCGATGGAGCGATGCGTCTGACCACATCGCGTTACTACACTCCATCAGGTCGTTCGATTCAGGCACTTGGGGTCAGCCCGGATATCATCGTGGAACAGCCACGCCCCGCGCCAGCGACTGAAGAAGAGGAAGACAACCGTCCCTCACGCTCCGAAGCTGACCTGCGTGGAAGCCTGAACAATGACAGCCTCAGCGAAGATGAAATCCGGCAAATCGAAGAAGATCGTGCGAAAGCCGAAGCAACAGCTGAGTTGCGCGAAGAGGATTATCAGTTGGCCTACGCAATAGATATCCTCAAGGGTTTGTCGGCCTTCAACCCGAACGGCCCATCCCAGTAACAAGAAAGGGCCGCTCAAAAGGCGGCCCTTTTCTACTCCTCGATCTTTCGTAATTTTTCTTCGTTCAACCGTAGGGCAAGGATTACTCCGACCGAAACGGAGAGGGCGGCAAAAACAAAGGCCATATTCATTCCAGCATCAAACGCCGAAGCGATCGCAGCTTTAACCTTTTCACCTTCGGCCGAGCTGAGTTTAGCCATGACAGCTTTTGCAGATTCCGTGGTGAGCGTGCCGCCGTTTATGGCCCTCTGGTCGGTCTCAGACATCTGAATCCCGTCCGCGCCAAGCTGTCTGGTAAGGTTGGACAAGCTGGTGACGTACATAATGGCCGTGGCTATCGCGACCGAGATCGCCCCGTACACGAGATGGGCCATAAAGCTTAACCCGCCTACAAGTCCGGCGCGTTCAGGCTTGACTGCGCTCACGGCGGCTGTACCCGAAGGCCCGACCGTTAATGTTGCACCAAGCCCGATCATGGCCATGCCGGGCAATATCTGGAAATATCCAAGACCAGTTGGCATCACCACGATGCTGATTGCTCCAAACGTGGCGAACAGATACCCCCATAGCAACAGGCGTTTGGGACCGAAGTCGTTGTACAGAGTACCGGAAACAATGGATCCGACTGCCAGCAACATGGTGAGGGGCGCCAATCCCAGCGCCGAGTGAAAGACGGACCAGCCCAGAACCTTTTGCATGTATTGAGGGAAATAAAGTAACCCTACAAAAACCGCCGACACATTGAACATATTCAGGCCCAACGTGATCCGAAACTCGCGATTTTGCATCATTTGAGGCAACAGCAACGGTTCTTTCACGCGCTTTTCGACCTTTGGAAAGGCAACGAACAATGCGGCGCTGACGAAGAACAGCATCAGAAGCGGCGGCGACACCCATCCCCAATCCGCACCGACGTCCAGCCCGTAGAGCAAAAGCAAAACGGCAAAAGACAAAACGGCCATCCCGGCAAAATCCAAATGTTCGCCCTGTTTGTGTTGGGTTTCCCGCTCCATCAGCACCAGCGCGGTGACCATTGAAATGGTTGAGAACACCACGTTAGCCAGGAAAAACAAACGCCAGTCACCAAAACTGACCGCCGCGCCACTGATCAGCGGTCCGATGACGTTCCCGGTCGTGACGCCAGCGAGGATCATCCCCATAATCATCGCGCGATGTTCAGGCTTCGATATTTTGGTCGCACCAAAGGCCAATGTACACGGCCAGACACAGCCCGCACCGATGCCCTGTAACGCCCGAGACACGATCAGAAAATCCAAACTGGGCGCAAAAAAGCACATAAGGGACGCGAACAGAAAAATAACAAGGCCGTTCAGCATCATACGACGATGGCCAAACATATCTCCCATCCGCCCTCCGGCGACCATCGTCATCGCAAAGAACAGAGCATAGATGTTCAAAACCCATTGAGTACTGGTGATATCCGCGTCAAAGCTGTTTTCGATCGCCGGTACGAGGATCAATGCACCGGTAAAATCTATTCCGATGCCAAACCCAGTCACCATCAACGCGATGACTTTGATTATACTGGTGCGATCCATGTAAACATCCTGAGTCTAAAAAATGGAACCAGTGATGCATGAAATTGGTTTTTAAGATAGAAAAAAGAGGGAACGTATTCGCAGAAGGTTAGTCCGAAGCGCTGTGTGACCTGCGGAACGCGTGCTTCAACATATCTAACTCGGCACGCAGCAGCTCCACCTCGACCCGCAGATCATTTTCAACCGGTGAACCTGCTATGATCGAGAAATCGCCTATTTTTTCAGAGGTCGCTTCATCGACAACTAAAAATGTGTGCACCCCATCCGATAAAGCTGAATTGGGGACCGGCACAGTTAAACGCCATCCGTCATCCACCTCTGTCAGTTCGGTGTCCACGATTTCCTGATCTCGGTATCTGACCTTGACGCAAGGTTCTTCGTCTGCGGTCAGATGAGCTTGCCAAATGCCGTTTTCCATAAATAGAGGCGTGAGAGAAAGCTGTTTCATTGACGGGGCCTCACAAATCGGCTCGGTGGTGTCGGCAGAAGGTCAGATCGTGCAGCACAACGCTGTTCATAGAAGGACGGTCAAAAATCACGTCCAACCAGACCTTCTGAATCCGCTGTTCATTCAAAGGCAGATGCGCCAGGTCAAAATCGATCGCGTGGGACATATCACATCGCTCTAACCCGCGCAGCACCTGATCTGTGTTCGGTCCGTGCTGTATGTTCAGCCGGGCCATGGCGCTTATCTCGCGTTCCGTCTGCAAACCGAGATCGACCCGGAAAAGATGCTCTTTGGTCAGATTCCGGGTCGCTTCAGGTGGAAGTTCCACTGATACCGATAGGAACGACCCGCTGAACGCAAATACCTCTGTGCTTAGGCCGAATGGAGCGAGGTCTTTATCCCCGGTATTTCTAATTTGTCGCGCGGCTATCTCACACAGGGCGCAGTCATGGAACAATGTCACCTGACCGTCCAACTCTGCTTTGCGCGGGGCCGACGCGACGCCTCGGCGGGGCAAGGGCCGACGCCACAAATCCGGACGCCAGGACCAATCCGTTCCAAGAGGTTTGGGAAACTGCTCGGACCCGACCGACGGCCACCTTAACCTACTGTCGGCTTGAGAAATCAAACTGTCCAGATGAGAGCGCAGTTTGCGGGCTTCATCACGTTGTTTTCTCAACTGCAGCGTTTTTGTAGCCGACGCATCCTGCGCAGCTTGGCGCCAACGGGCAAGAACCCGTTGGTGAATATAGCGATCCAGAAGTTTGCCCATGGTCCCATCGCCTGAAATTGCCTTTCTTTAATCAAAGACCGGGTCAAAGATAAGGCTCAAACGGTGTAGCGGGGATTAAATTTTGATTTTTAGCTAACGCTTTCTAGTGGGCAGGCGGTTTGTTGTCTGATAGGCGGTCCACCATTCTTGCAATCGGTCGGGCCAATGCGTACCGTCCGGCACCTGATTGCCGTGGATCATCCGAATACTACGTACCAAAACCGTGAGGCAGGGCCGGGGCATGGAACCCACTCTTTTTTCATTCATTTGGAAATATTCCAAGAAACAGCAGCTAATTCTGTTGGTGCTCACCGTCTTGTCTTTTCCGTTTCTCTACGCCTCATTGGAGTTGCCGAAACAGATCATCAATGACGCGATTGGCGCGCCAGCAGATACCGTCACAGTGTTCGGAATAACGGTCACACAAGTTCAGTACCTGCTGATCTTATGTGTGGCATTTCTGGCCACGGTCATCGCCAGCGGGTTGATGAAGATGCGCATCAACACCATGAAGGGCGTGCTGGCCGAGCGGATGCTGCGGCGTTTGCGATTCACCTTGATCCACCGCACCATGCGGTTCCCCAAATCGTACTTTGCCACCACCAGTCAGGGTGAGTTGGTGTCGATGATCACATCTGAGGCCGAACCGATGGGTGGGCTGATGGGTGACGCCATCGCACAGCCAGTGTTCCAATTCGGCCAGATGATGACCATCGTGACCTTTTTGTTCATGCAAAGTGTGTGGTTCGGCCTTGCCAGTATCGCCCTGATCCCATTGCAGGCGTGGCTGATCCCAAAACTACAGCGCCAGATTAACCTGTTGAACAAGGATCGTATTCAGCAGGTGCGACAGCTGAGCTCGGAGATTGGCGAAAGTGCAGCTGGCATCAGTGATCTGCGCGCGAACGGTGGATGGCGCTATCGCCTAGCGCAGTTCAGTTCTCGACTTGGGACTTTGTTCGAGATCCGCTTCAAGATTTACAACAAAAAGTTCTTCATGAAGTTCCTCAACAATCTGATCACTCAGATGACCCCTTTTCTGTTTTATTCGGTCGGCGGTTATCTTGCGATCACCGGAGAGGTCACGGTCGGCGCGCTTGTTGCGGCTCTGGGCGCGTATAAAGATCTGAGTGGCCCTTGGAAGGATCTTCTGACCTACTACAATCAGGTTCAGGACATGTCATTGCGCTGGGAAATCGTGACCGAGCGTTTTGCGCCGGACAACATGATCCCGGAAGAGCTGTTCGTAGGTGAGCCTGAAACGATCCCGCGCCTTACAGGCGACATCAAGTTGCACAATGTGACTGTCCGCGACGATGACGGCAAAACGATCCTCGAAGACATCGACCTGACGATACCAAGTGGCGCTCGGGTCGCCATCAAGTCGTCGAGCGCAGCAGAACGAAGTGCTCTGGCACAGGTGCTGACACGCGAGTTGTTACCAGTTCAGGGCGATATCAAGATCGCAGGCCATAACCTTGCGAGCCTGCATCAAGCCGTCATTGCCGCCCGTATCGGATACGCCTATTCACGCCCTTACTTGTTTGACGGGACATTGGGCGACAACCTCTTGATGCCGCTGCGCACCCATCCGCAACAATCAGATGATGAAGCGAATACCCCAACACGGTGGAAGATAGAAGCCGAGCGATCCGGGAACCCAACCGACTCACTTTCCGCGGAATGGATTGACCCAGGCCTAGCGGGGCTGGAAAACGCTGACCAGATTCGCGACTGGTGGTTCGAGCTGGTCGAAGCGATGGGGATCGACGAGTTCATGTTCCGCCGCACTTTGCGTACACAGTTTGATCCAGCGCAACATCCGGCGCTGGCGCGCGACGTTGTAGCGCTTCGCGAGAGCGTCGCGCAGCGGCTGCGCGAAAAGAACCTGGACCGATATGTGTACCGGTTCGATCCCGACCGGTTTAACCCGGCTGTGCCGTTGGGCGGCAACCTGCTGTACGCAGCCCCGTCCCGTGATATTTCTCCGGACATTCTGGCCGGTGACGGGCGGTTTCTGGCAATGCTGCGGGCACATGATCTGGATGACGAAGCAATGGCTATAGCCCGGGCCGTTCTGCACACGCTGAACCAGACTTTCGGGCGCGATGGAACAGATCACCCTCTGTTCCTGCGGCTGGGCATGACAAAGGACATGTACTACCGTCTGCTGGACATCGAAGATCGCCGAAAGGCCAAGGGCGACGATGCCATCAACGAACGTGAACGCGCATTGCTGCTAACCGTTCCATTTTTGTTGACTGCCGAGCAAATTGGCCCCGACTTTCCCGATGAATATAAGGAAAAGATTCTTTCCATCCGCAGCGGTCAGGCCGAAAGGTTGCGCGCCTCAATGAATGGCATGTTCATTCCTGTCGCCCCAGACACCTATATCGACCGCATGACCGTTATGGAAAACGCATTGTTCGGACGGATTTCTCTTACAGCGGGTGCCCACGCCGACGACATCGAAGATGTAGTCGCCGAAGCGATGAACGAAGCGGGTCTGCGCCGCCGCGCAGCGGCCATAATCTATGACCTGCCATCCGGTCTGGGCGGGAACAATCTGCCGACAGTGTTCCAGGAACGTGCGGCGTTTTCCCGTGCAGGGATCAAGCGACCCGACGTTCTGATTCTGGACACAGCGTTGGCAAGCCACGATTCGGAAAGCCGTTTGCGTACACGTCTTAAGCTGCGTGAATTGCTGCCCGACTCAATCATGATTTTCATGGAAAACCGGTTTGACCATCCCGAAGCCTATGACCTTTTTGTGGAAATCAAGGACGGTCGGATTGACGGCGTATCTAAAGCTCGCGTTGAAGACGAGCCGGATGCCACGGCCGATTTGAGCCGCAAGCTCAAGATCATTTCCTCGACCGAGCTGTTTTCGGGCGTCGATGGACGCAACCAAAGACTGCTGGCCTTTTCTGCCCAATGGTATGACGCAACTGCCGGTCAGGTGATCTTTTCACGCGGACAGGCTCCAGATGCCGCCTATTTGTGTATTTCTGGTCAAGCGAGGCTGGAATGGCCCGAAGAAGGCGGAGAAGCGCGGCCGATCTCAGATGTCGAACCTGGTCGATTGATTGGGGATCTGTCCGTCATCACAGGCGATCCGCGCCAATTGGACCTCGTGGCTGTTAGCGATTGTTCTTTTTTGCGGATAGGGGCCGAAGAACTACGCGCTGTTGTTGATAGCGACGCAAAAGTCGCAACGCAGCTTTTGCAAACAGTGGCCGGGTACCTGACATCACTCGCCGTCCGTGTAAACGAAAAGGACTCGACCATCTTCTTTGAAGGCACCGACGCTGCAGGTCCGGAAACTTGAACATGGGCAAGCGAACACGTCCGACTTATGCGGCCCATGAAGTGCTGGTGGCACAGGCCAGATCAAACCCTGAATTGTGGAGGCTTTTTGCGGGTCTAGGATTGATCGTGGCGGTCGTTATCGCATTGAACCTTCTGATTTTCGCTTTCGCGGCTTGGGTGGGATCCTCCGCTTGGGCCGCTGGGCTTTTGACCGGATCGACACCATTCGCGCTGCTTGTGTTGCTGGCCAGCTTTGCATTCGTGACTGTCGGAGTAAGATTGGCCGTACGGCAAGTACACCACAGAAACTTGCGATCGGTCTTGGGCCCGTTTCCGGAAACCCTTGTCCAATTCTGGCGCGTTTTCAGAACTTTGCTCTTGCTTGGAGCGGTCGTTGCCGTTTTGCCACCTTACGACATGGGCACCGAGTTGATCTCCAATACACCACTTGCGACATGGCTGATGTTTTTACCTTTGTCGCTTGCAGCTGTCCTGATTCAAACCAGCGCTGAAGAGATCCTGTTCCGCGGTTACATACAACAGTCTTTGGCGGCGCGATTCAGGTCGCCACTTATTTGGATCGGTGTGCCGTCCATTTTATTTGCAGCTGGTCACTACGCACCCGGAACCGCAGGTTCCAATGCTGGTCTTATTGCGCTGTGGTCCTGCATGTTTGGCGTTTTGGCTGCGGACCTAACGGCCCGAGCAGGCACATTGGGGCCCGCAATCGCGCTACACTTCTTTAATAACATCATTGCGTTATTGTTTATCTCGCTGCCTGATAGCCTCAGCAGTCTTGCGCTTTACGTGCTACCATACGACACGTCGGATACCGATGTTCTGCGGCAGTGGCTACTTGTGGATTTCGCTGTGATGATTGTCGGATGGCTCGCTGCACGAAATGCACTCAGGCGTTGATTGCATTTCTTTCCGTAGCGTCTTATTTGACGTCAAAGCCGCATCAGCAAGGTTCCGATATGAACTGGATCACAAACTACGTCCGCCCCCGGATCAACTCGATTTTCTCTCGCCGGGAAGTGCCAGAAAATCTCTGGCACAAGTGCGACGAATGCGGAACCATGTTGTTTCACCGCGAATTGGCAGAAAACCAGAATGTCTGCACCCAGTGCGACCATCACATGGCAATCACCCCGCGCGACCGCTTTGCGCATCTCTTTGATGGCGGCATTTTCACCGAAGTCGACGTACCTGCCCCCAAGGATGATCCGCTTCAGTTCCGCGATCAGAAAAAATACCCTGATCGCATGAAGGCGGCGCAGAAAAAGACCGGCGAAAAAGAGGCGATGCTGGTCGCCGCTGGCGAAATTGGCCGAACCCCGATCATTGCCGCTGCTCAGGACTTCTCGTTCATGGGCGGTTCGATGGGCATGTACGTTGGCAATGCCATCATCGCTGCCGCGCAAGAGGCGGTAAAGCTGAAACGCCCGCTGATCCTGTTTTCTGCAGCCGGTGGAGCGCGGATGCAGGAAGGCATCCTGAGCCTGATGCAGATGCCCCGCACCACGGTCGCGGTTGAGATGCTAAAAGAAGCGAACCTGCCTTATATCGTCGTCCTTACCCACCCGACTACCGGGGGTGTGACCGCGTCTTATGCGATGCTGGGCGACGTACATATTTCCGAGCCCAACGCACTGATCTGTTTCGCCGGCCCCCGCGTGATCGAGCAGACTATTCGTGAAAAACTGCCCGAAGGGTTCCAGCGGGCCGAATACCTTCTGGATCACGGAATGCTGGACCGTGTGACCAAGCGGACCGAAATGCGCGACGAACTGATCACCATCACCCGTATGCTGATGAACCAGCCGCCCGCGGTCAAAGGCGATCTGCCTGCACCCACACCCCAAGAGGCCGAAGCGGCCGCACCCTCGGCTGAAAAATGATATCCTCCTCTTCTGACGTCATCCTTGACAAGATGATGGCGCTGCACCCCAAGATCATTGACCTGACCTTGGACCGCGTCTGGCGTTTGCTGGCCGCACTGGACAATCCGCAGACCAAACTGCCACCGGTGATCCATGTCGCGGGCACCAATGGCAAGGGCTCGACACAGGCGATGATCCGAGCCGGTCTTGAAGGGGCAGGGCTATCGGCTCATGCCTATACCTCACCGCATTTGGCTCGTTTTCATGAACGCATCCGTCTTGCCGGACAGTTGATTTCGGAACCCGCTCTGACCGAGGTACTGGACGAATGCTACGCCTCGAATAATGGCGAAAACATCACCTATTTCGAAATCACGACCTGCGCCGCCCTGCTGGCTTTTGCCAGAACGCAAGCGGACTACACATTGCTCGAGGTGGGCTTGGGTGGCCGTCTGGACGCCACCAACGTGATACATGAGCCCGCTGTTACGGTGATCACGCCCGTGTCCATTGACCACGAACAGTTCCTTGGCAACACGCTTGGCAAGATTGCCGCAGAAAAGGCAGGCATCATCAAACCCGGCGTGCCCTGTATCGTCGGGCCGCAGCAGGATGAGGCGCTCGAGGTTATCGAGTACACCGCCGCTCGTCTGGGCGCTCCGCTGCTGATCCACGGCCAACACTGGCATGTCCATGAGGAAAACGGACGCCTGATCTATCAGGACGAAACCGGGTTGCGCGACTTGCCGCTGCCGAACCTGTTGGGCGCACACCAGAATCAGAATGCAGGCGCTGCAGTCGCAGTTCTGCGCCACCTGAATATGGGCGATGACGCCTATGAGGCTGCCGTGACCCGTGCCGAATGGCCCGCACGAATGCAGCGCCTGAAAACAGGTCCGCTGGTCGAGGCCGCCGCCCAGGCCGAACTGTGGTTGGACGGAGGGCACAACGCCGCCGCCGGGATTGCTCTGGCCGATGTGCTGGCGAAACTGCCGCAACGCCCCACGCATATGATCTGCGGGATGCTCAACACTAAAGACGTCACCGGCTATCTGGCCCCGCTGGCCCAACAGGCCCAAAGCCTGACCGCCGTGTCCATCCCCGGTGAGGCCGCAACACTCAGCGCGGAAGACACCGCATCCGCTGCTGCCAAAGTCAACCTGCCAGCCACCACCGCACACAGCGTCGCTGATGCCCTCAAAGCCATCACCACCAAAGACCCGCAGGCCCGCGTCCTGATCTGTGGCTCACTCTATCTGGCCGGTCACATCCTGCGCGAAAACGGATGAACCAAATCCGCGTAGCTTCATCTGGCTAAAAATACCTCGGGGGAGGCGCGCGCAGCGCGACGGGGGCAGAGCCCCCTATTCCCCCCAGTCCCGATCTTGCATCTCCCGCAGGCGTGACGCGGTGCGTTCAAATTCAAACGTTCCTTCGCCTTCGACATATAGCATCTCGGGCTCTGCGGCAGCCGAGCAAATCAACCGGACCTTTGCCTCGTACAGCGCGTCGATCAACGTCACAAACCGCTTGGCCTCGTTGAAATTGTTGCGCGACAGGCGGGGGATATCCTCCAGCACCAACACTTTCAACTCTTCGGCAATGGCCAGATAATCTGCCGGGCCCAGCATCCGCCCGCACAGATCATAAAACGAAGCCCGCGCCACGCCGTTGCGGAAGGCCGGTAACTCAACCGCACGCCCTTTGACCTGCAGCACAAGCGGTTCTGCCGTCCCACCCGACAGGTCATTCCACACACTGCGCACGTTCTGCCGTGCCTCGGGGCCAATTGGCGTGAAGTAGACCGGAACGCCCTCCAGCCGGTTCTGACGATAATCGGTGGGAGAGACCAGCTCCCACACCTGCAACTGCTCTTTGATATGCGCGATGAAGGGCAAAAATAGCTGTCGGTTCAGCCCGTCCTTATACAGATCATCCGGGTGCCGGTTCGACGTGGTGACGACCACAACGCCTCCCGCATGCAGTAGGTCGAACAACCGCCCCACGATCATCGCATCGGTGATGTCGGTGATCTGCATCTCGTCAAAGGCCAGCAGGCGCACTGCCTTGATCACCTCTTGCGCAACCGGGGCCAGCGCATCCTCGACGCCCTCCTGCCGCGCCTTATGCATCCCGGCGTGGATTTCCTGCATGAAGGCGTGAAAATGCACCCGCCGCGCCGGGATATCGTCCAGCGCGTCTACGAACATATCCATCAGCATCGACTTGCCGCGCCCGACACCACCCCACAGATAAAGCCCCTGCGGCGCGGGCGGGGCCTTGCGGAAAAACCCCCGCTTGACCGGCACGGACAGGGCCGCGCGGATGCGTTCGAAATGGGGCAGCACCGCCTCTTGCGCGTCATCCCGCGTCAGGGTGCCATCGGCGACGCGTGCTTCGTACAGCGAAATCAAATCCGTCATAGGCCCGAGCCTTACCCGCCGGGTTGCCGCTTGAAAAGCGGGCATTTTCCTGACGCATCAAATTTCCTTAACTCAACCGGCAAATCTGCTGATTTGACCGGTGGCGAAAAACCTCTAGCGTTCGGGCAAAAGCAACTTCGAGGTCTGAATGCCCCACTCTGCGCGTCTTTTTAATCCGATCCTGATCGTGGGCTGCATCATCATCACGGTCAGCTTTGCCGTGCGCGCCTCGTTCGGCGTGTTTCAGATCCCCATTGCCGAGGAGTTCGGCTGGCTGCGTACCGATTTCTCGATGGCCATTGCCATCCAGAACCTGGCCTGGGGCATCGGCCAACCGATTTTTGGCGCAATTGCCGAAAAAGTGGGTGACAGGCGCGCGATCGTGCTGGGTGCGCTGACCTATGCGGCTGGGATGGTCTTGTCTGCCTGGTCCGTGACCCCGTTTGAACATCAGACCTATGCGTGGTTGGTGGGGTTTGGCATCGCAGGCACCGGATTTGGCGTGGTTCTGGCCGTCGTAGGCAGGGCCTCGTCAGACGAAAACCGTTCGATGTCGCTGGCCATCGTCACGGCAGCGGGCAGTTTCGGACAGGTACTGGGCGCGCCCGCTGCCGAGTGGATGCTGAGCTTTCTGCCCTGGCAACAGGTATTCATCGTCTTTGCCGTGGCGATTTTGGCCCTTGTGCTGACCTTACCCTTCATGCGCGCGCCGCAACCCGCCACACGCGCGCAACTGGAAGAAAGCATGGGCCAGATCGTAGGGCGGGCCTTTCGTGATCCGTCTTATGCGCTGATATTTATGGGTTTTTTCAGCTGCGGTTATCAATTGGGCTTTGTCACTGCCCATTTCCCCGCCTTTGTGACCGAGATGTGTGGCCCCATTCAGCCTGGCGGCGTCCTCCATTCGGTCGGCATCACCTCGACATCCGCGCTAGGGGCCATCTCGATCTCACTGATCGGTCTGGCCAATATCGGCGGAACGTTGCTGGCCGGTTGGGCGGGCAACCACTTTCCCAAGAAATACCTGCTGGCAGGGGTCTACACCGCGCGCACATTCGCGGCGGCGGGGTTCATCATCTTTCCTATCACACCGATCTCGGTCATCGTCTTTTCGCTGGTGATGGGGTCGCTGTGGCTGGCAACGGTGCCCCTGACCTCGGGGTTGGTCGCGCATCTTTATGGGCTGCGTTACATGGGCACGCTTTATGGCATCATCTTCTTCAGCCATCAGCTTGGTAGCTTTCTGGGTGTCTGGCTGGGCGGGCGCATGTACGACGTTTACGGAGATTACACGATGGTGTGGTGGATCGGCGTCGCCATCGGCGCGTTCAGCGCCATCGTCCACCTACCGATCCGCGAAAACCGCAGTGCAGTCGCCGCCTGAGCTAGAGCGCCTCTTCCGAGTCGAGTAATCCTTCAGCCACCAGCCGGTCGGCCCAACCCTGAGGCCCATCGAAATGATGCGTCTGCCAGCCACGCGCGCGTGCTGTTTCGAGATTTTCCAGCCGGTCATCAGCGAACAGCAGCGATGCAGGTGGCAAACCGCAATCGGCCTCGACCATTTCATAGATCGGCGCATGAGGTTTGACCGCCTTCATCCGCCCCGAGACATACTGCCGGTCAAATTCGTTCAGAAACGGATAAACCGTGGTGGCATAGTCAAAATTCTGCACCCCAAAATTGGTCAGCGCAAAGACCGGAACACCTTTTGCCCGCAACGCCCGCTGCAGCCGGACCGAGTGCGGAATTTCAGGGGCCGCCAGTTCGATCCATTTGTCATGCCACATACGGATCTCATCGCGCCATTCCGGGTATTTCTCGGCCCAGTCATAGATCGTGTCCGTGAAATGATGCCCCTGATCGACAAGATCGTTCATGCCGTGCAGGTCCACTTCGGCAAACATGGCGCGACGGCGATCCTCGCCAATGGTCTTGTCGTAATACCGCTCCGGTTGCCACTCGATCAAAACATTTCCTATGTCGAAGACCACGGCTTCAATCGGCATGATGCGCCCCTGTCAAATCAATCTGTGATTGCACCGACTGAACCAACCCCCAACGCAATTTACAAGGCGAAACCGCAGCGCGGAACGCGCTGCCTGGCCCAACGGGAGGATGCGCATCTTTGATGCGCTGACAACCGGCGGGAGGGTTACGCCCGCAGCGCCGCCCTCAGTTCCCGTTCCAACGCATCCAGAAACCGCGACCGGTCGGCCTTGCTGAACGGTTTGCCACCGCCGCCCGCGCCCAACGGGTTGGCTGCGCGCAGATCGGCCATCAGATCGCGCATCGCCAGTTGCTGGCCTATGTTGGCCGCCGTGAACGCCTCACCATTGGGGCGCAGCACCCGCGCGCCAGCCTCAACGCATTTCGCGGCCAAGGGGATGTCGGACGTCACCACCACATCCCCAACCCCACAGCGTTCGGCGATCCATTTATCCGCCTCATCCGCGCCCTCAGAGACGATTACGACCTGCACCAACGGGTTGGCCGACGGCCGCAGCCCGCCATTGGACACCAGCGCCATCGGCACTTTGTGGCGGGTGGCGACCCGCTCGGCCTCTGCTTTCACCGGGCAGGCGTCGCCGTCGACATAGAGCGTCGTCACGCCTTCTTCGCCTGTTTCGCGGCGGGCTTTTTCTTGACCTTGAATTCCTCGGGGATCGGCATCCGGTTGAACGCATCCAATCCGGCGATCTTGTAGGCTTCGGCCAGCGTCGGATAGTTGAACGTGTTCTGCACGAAATAGTCCACGGTGCCCTTCAGGTTCAGCACGGCCTGCGCAATGTGGATCAACTCGGTCGCGCCTTCGCCGACGATTTGAACCCCAAGAACCCGGCGGGTCTTGAGCGAGAACAACATTTTTAGCATCCCGTGTTCCAGCCCCATGATATGCCCGCGCGAGGTTTCGCGGAACCGCGCCACGCCGACCTCATAGGGGATGCCGCGCTCCTGCAGCTCTTCCTCGGACATGCCGCAGGTCGAGATTTCGGGCACCGAATAGATGCCATAGGGATACCACGGGCTTTCCGGCAGGGTCGGGGTCTCCAACGCGTGGCACGCGGCGACGCGACCTTGTTGCAAAGACGTTGACGCCAGCGAGGGGTGCCCAATCACGTCTCCTGTGGCATAGATATGCGGCACAGCGGTTTGATAGGTCTTGCGATCCACGTTGATCCGGTTGCGGTGGTCGGTCTCCAGCCCCACAGCCGACAGGTTCAGGGCCGAGGTCGCGCCCATGCGACCGGCGGCGAACAACAGCATCTCTGCCCGCACGTGGCGTCCGTTGTCCAGCGTGACTTCCACATGACCTCCGGCATCCTCAATCTTTTCGACCGCCGAGCCCAGACGTAAATCCACACCGTTTTCGCGGATTTGATGGGTGAAATCATGGATCAACCGGCTGTCGATAAAGTCCAGAAATGTCTCGCGCGGTTCGATCAGCGTGACCCGCACATCCAGCGCCGAGAACATGGTGGCATATTCCACCCCGATCACGCCCGCGCCGATCACGCAGAGCGACCGAGGGATCTCGGCCATCTCAAGGAAATCATCGCCGTCGACCACGGTTTTACCGTTGAAGGGCACGTAATCGGGCCGGTAGGTCTTGGTGCCAGTGGCGATCAGGAACTTGGCGGCAGTCAGGCGAGAGGTTTCGCCCGCGTCAGTGGCAACCTCAACTTCATGCGGGCCGGTGAATTTGGCCAGACCGTTCAGCGTTTCCACATGGTTGCGGTTGAACTGATGCTCCAGAACGTCAACTTCGTGGTCCAGCGTCATATGCAGGCGCGCCTTCAGGTCCTCGGCCCGGATCTGATCTTTTACCCGATACGACCGGCCGTAAAAGCTGCGCTCGCGCCAGCCTGATAGGTTCAGCACCGTTTCCCGCAGGGTCTTTGACGGGATGGTGCCAGTATGTACCGACACTCCGCCCAGCCTATCCTTGCGGTCGATCACCAATACGCGTCTTTGCAGTTTGCCTGCCTGAATCGCGGCCGCCCGCCCTGAGGGGCCAGACCCGATGATGATCAGGTCGTAATCGTAATCGCTCATGCGTTAGTCCCCGTACAGCGCCTCGGCGTGGAAGGTGATGTGATCTTCCATGAAGGTCGACACAAAGAAATACGAATGGTCATAGCCCGGCTGTAGGCGATAGGTTGCCTGTTGGCGACGCTCTGCAATCGCCTGCGCCAGCGCCTCGGGGCGCAACAGGTCGATGAACTGATCGCTAGCACCGGTGTCAATCAGGACGGGGCCGTCAAAGCCCTTTTCCTTCATCATAAGCGAGGCGTCATGTTTGGCCCATGCGGCCTCATCCTCACCCAGATAGGCGCTCAGCTGCTTGCGGCCCCAATCGGCCCCCGTTGGGTTCGAGATCGGCGCAAAGGCCGAGACCGAGCGATAGCGCCCCGGCAGGTTCATCGCCAGCGTCAGCGCGCCGTGGCCGCCCATCGAATGGCCAGTGATGGCCTGACGATCCATGTCGATGGCAAAGTTCTCGGCCAGCAGGGCGGGCAGCTCCTCGGCCACGTAATCCCACATGTTGAAATGTGGTGCCCAGGGGGTCTGGGTCGCGTTCACGTAAAAGCCCGCACCTTGACCCAGATCGTAGTCCTCGTGATCAGCCACGCCTTCACCACGGGGCGAGGTATCGGGGAACACCACTGCGATGCCCTGTTCCGCCGCCCAGGCTTGCGCGCCCGCTTTGTTCATGGCGTTTTCATGGGTGCAGGTCAGGCCCGAAAGATACCAGAGGACCGGGACGGGGCCGTCCTTGGCCTCGGCCGGCAGGAACAGTCCAAAGGTCATGTCACATTGGCAGGCAGTCGAGGCATGGCGGTAGACGCCCTGAACGCCTCCGAAGCAGGTGTTTTCCGAAACGGTTTCCATCTGGCTTTTGTCCTTACGTTAGGTTTGCGCCATGGCTAACGTTCCCAACACGGCTCGTAAAGTGCGGTGGTCAATACTGCTGGCATTTTTAAAAAGGTGAAGATCAGGGCGTTCCGACCCAAGCGATCACCAATGGCACAGTCAGGATACTGGCTGCAGTTGACAGCAAGATCGCGGCCGACGCCCGATGTGGCGCAACGTTGTAATGCGCCGCAAGCATATAGACGTTCCCAGCGACCGGCAGCGCGGCCGCCGCAATCGCGACAGCAGCGGGGAAGGGCGCGATGGGAAATATCCAAAGCAACGCAATGGCCACACATGCCGGATGGATGACAAGTTTGCAGAAACTCAGCCAACCGGCCACATGCACGCGCTCAGCCGACTTGCTGGCCAGCGAGGCTCCGATAGCGAACAGAGCGCCGGGCGTAGCAGCCCCCCCAAGGATCGTGAGAAAATCATTAAGCGGCGCGGGAACAGGCATCTGAAACGCGGACCAAAGCATCCCCGCCGAAATCGAGACGATCATCGGGTTTTTTACCAGGCCCAACCCAATCAGTTTGAAAGTGGCTGGGGTGAGCCGTCCGTCTCTGCCCCCGTTGATCAGGATCACGATCAATGACGAAAACACCACCAGATCAACCGTCAGAACCAGCATCACGGGGCCAATTGCAGCTTCTGTGAAAAGAAGGGCCAGCATAGGCAAGCCAAGGAAACCGACATTGCCGATGGCTGCGCACTGTGCTTCGACCGCTGCGGTCGGCACGTCCAGCCCTCGGAACCAGGCGACAAGCGTTGCCAGCAGATAAACCACTACTGTTCCCGCGAGATACCCGACAACAAGCCTGGGGTTGAATATTTCGGCAAAGGGCAGCGTTGCAGCAAAGCGGAACAACATGGCCGACAGTGCAAAATAGAACACGAATTTAGTCAGATAAGCCGTCGCTTCCTCGGTGAAGAACCGGGTACGACCCGCCCAATATCCAAGGCCGATGATCGCAAAGAAAGGAAGCGTGCGCAGAAAAATATCGACCATGCCGGAAGTGTTAGCACGGATTGATCGCGCGACAAGCCCCATCGCAAGGTCCGATATTCGACAGCCTGACTGGCGAAATTACAATATTAGATTGCGCGTTCAGAATTGCTTTGGTGCGAATCGTTGTATCTGAACTGACCGGTTTATAAACTCCTGCATATACTGTTGGGAGAGAGCATGTCTGAAACCGCAGCCATTCTGCGCACAGGTCGCAAATTCGATCAGGTTCTGAAAGGCGCGCGAGAAGTCTTCATGGCCGATGGTTTCGAAGGTGCGAGCGTTGATGACATCGCCCGCGTTGCCGGCGTCTCGAAGGCAACACTTTATAGTTACTTCCCCGACAAACGCCTTTTGTTCATGGAAGTTGCCCAGACCGAATGCACACGTATGGCGGAGCATGTGGTGTCCCTGGTCGACGATTCACTGCCAGCACGCGAGGTCATGATGATCACGGCCAAACAACTGACGGCCTTCTTGGTCTCAGATTTTGCGCAGCAGGTTTTTCGCATTTGCGTGGCCGAACGCGACAGGTTCCCAGAACTGGGCGAGGCATTCTACGAGGCGGGACCAAAACACGGCACCGGCCACATCGCCGAATATCTGCAAAAAGCGGTAGACAAAGGGGAACTGCTTATTGACGATGTTCAACTTGCTGCCGAACAATTCTCGGAATTGTGCAAGGTGCGGATTTGGACATTGTCGGCCTTTGGTATTCAGACAAGCTTCTCACAAGACGAAATTGATGAAATAGCTTCGCAAGCAGTCGACATGTTCATGGCGCGGTACGGTGCTTGACGACCGGGCACAACCTGAACTGACCAAAATTTAAGCACTTGTTTCAACATCCTGCACAGCGCCGTCCTTAGATTTGACAGGTTGTGCGTTCTGAAGAACCCTTGATCACAGCAAGCTAAGGGTATTCGACCATTGACCAGTGACTCTAACAGTTTTTCGCGCCGGTTGGGCGAGTTGCTCGACCGGATTTATCCGGATCACGATCAGGTCGCGCTCGCCGAGCAGATCACACACGCATTTTGGCCGTCGCAAACGCACAAACGCAGACAAGGTCGCAAGCCGGGGAACAAGTTGTGGTCGGAAAAAGACAGCGTCTTGATCACCTATGGCAACTCGATCGAAGATCAGGTCCACAAGCCCCTTGACCTGCTGCACGACTTTTTAGTGCGACACCTAAGTGGGGTGGTCAACGGTGTGCATATCCTGCCGTTTTTTCCATTCACCTCCGATGACGGTTTTGCAGTCTCAGACTACTACAGCGTCAGTACTCAGCTTGGGGATTGGCCCGATATCACGCGCATAGCCAATGATTTTCATCTGATGTCCGATCTGGTCCTGAACCATGTGTCCAGTCAGGGCAGTTGGTTCACAAACTACTTGCAGGGCAAAGCGCCACACGATCGGTTTTTCTTTGAGGCCTCTCCCGAAGACGACCTGTCGCAGGTTGTCAGGCCGCGCACCACGCCCTTGCTGCGGCAAGTCGAGACCAGCGCAGGTGAGAAATACGTCTGGTGCACATTTTCCCACGATCAGGTCGACCTGGATTTCTCAAATCCCGCAGTTCTGATCGAAATGCTGCGGATCATACGACTGCACATCGACAAAGGCGTTCGTATTCTGCGCCTTGATGCGGTTGCTTTTGTTTGGAAGGAAATTGGAACAAACTGTATTCACCTGCCTCAAACCCATGCCATCGTGCAGCTGCTGCGGCTGCTGTGCGACTATGCGACCGAAACGCTGGTTCTGTTGACGGAAACCAATGTACCCCGGACCGAGAACCTTAGTTATTTTGGCAACCGGAACGAGGCGCACGCGGTTTACAACTTCCCTCTGCCACCGTTGATCCTGCACGCGCTGCAATCAGGCACAGCGCAATTTCTACGCGAATGGCAGGCCGCCATGCCCCCGGCGCAATTAGGTTGCGCATATCTGAACTTCACCGCATCTCATGACGGTATCGGGATGCGCCCTGCCGAGGGATTGCTGCCGCCGGACGAAAAAGACCGCATGATCGACACGGTCCGTAGGATCGGAGGTCTGGTCTCGATGCGCGCACTACCGGACGGGCGGGAAGAACCCTACGAGCTGAACTGCGGTTATTTTGAAGCCATGACCGAGACATTTCATGGCCCCGATCAATACCATCTGGCGCGGTTCATCTGCTCGCAGACCATCGTGATGTCGCTAGAGGGGATACCGGCCTTCTACATTCATTCCCTGTTGGCCACGCCGAATGATCACGAGGCGGTCGAACGGCGCGGCATGAAACGGGCGATCAACAGGCATCGCTGGCACTATCCCGATTTGTTGACCCGTCTGGCCGATCCGGGGTCAAATCAGGCGCTGGTGTTGTCGGAGCTGTCCAAACGTCTGCGCCTGCGGTCGCAGCAACCGGCGTTTCACCCTAACGCCACGCAGTTTACTCTGCGGCTAGATGATCGCGTCTTTGGCATATGGCGGCAGAGTCTGGATCGCAGCCAGTCGATATTTGCGCTGCACAATGTCTCGGCCGAGCAGGTCCATGTCAGCCCCGCCGAGATCAACATGATCGCCGAAGAGGTCTGGACTGACGCATTGACGGGCGAAATCCTTGCCACCAACGGCCCGGATATTGTTCTGGCGCCATATCAGTGCCGCTGGATCACGAACGCGGGCTGAATTCGTCCAGATCGTCAGAAACGGCGGCTTTCAGGCGAAGCAGAAACTCGGGGTCGGCTGAATGCACGCGGTTCCACGTGGGGATGAAGGGTGTCTCATGCGGGTTGTCCAGAAATATTTGCCCGGCACGGATGATGTTTTCGGCGAACAGCTCGATGGATTTCTCTTCCTTGTGACGATCCAGTTCCAGCCCGTTCATCTTGGCGTCAGTATAGTAACCCTCGAGCAGATCCAGCGCCGACCGGTAATAGGTCGCCTTGAGTGTGCGGAAGGTGTTAGGCGTGAACACCGTGCCGTCAGCGGCCAATTTGCGGAAGATCGCCTTGCAGATATCCGTGGACATACGCGACAACCCCCGATTTGCGTCCTCGGGTGATAAGTCCTGATGCTTGTGGTCATAGTTATCGGCAATTTCGACTTGGCAGACGGATTTCGGGGCCAGATTGCGCCACGCCTCGGACAACACGCCGATCTCAAGCCCCCAATCCGACGGGATACGCAGGTCGGGCAGGGTAGGGGTGCGGATGGCGAATTCGCCTGACAGCGGATAACGGAAACTGCGCAAGTAATCGAGGTAATCCCGGTCGCCAATGACCTTTTTCAGCGCGATCAGCAGCGGGCTGACCAACAGGCGCGTGACGCGGCCGTTCAGCTTGTCGTTGCCGACGCGGGGATAGAACCCCTTGGCCATCTGAAAGGGAAAAGTCGGGTTGACCACCGGATAGACGAGCCGGTCCAACATCTCGCGGTTATAGGTGAGGATATCGCAATCATGGATCGCCATCACCGAACTGTCCGCGCAGGCCAGAAGATAACCGATGCAGGACCAAACGTTTTTGCCTTTGCCCGGCTCTTGCGGGGCCAGACCCATTTCACGCAGATGGGATTCCAGCGCGGTCAGGCGGGGGCTGTCATTCCAGATGACCGCATGGTTTTGCGGCAGATCGGCAAAGAAGGTTCGGGCACGGCGGTATTGATCCTCATCCGCCTGATCCAGTCCGATGATGATCCGGTGGAGGTAAGGCACCTGTGCCAGCTCATTTAGAATTCCGGTCAGCGCAGGGCCTTCCAGTTCGGAATAAAGGCAAGGCAGAATGAGCGTGATTTTTCGGGTCTCGGCAAAAACCGAGATTTCATGCGTCAGATGCCCGGCCGGTCGGCTGCGCAAATTATGCAGCGTCGTGATGTTTCCGTTCTGATGGAAATCTGCCATATGAAATGCCCCGTTCTTATCGAAGGTCCGCCGTCAGGGTCAGGATCGCATCCGACCACCCTTGCGGTCCACTCTGTTGTGTTCTGAGAACCCGCGCTTCTATCGGCGCAGGGAAGTGTGGTATGTTAGGGCCGTGCGGATTGGCGACAACGACGCCCTGATCTGCGGCCTGTATCATCTCGATATCATTGGGCGCATCACCCAGCGCAATCGTGCGGACAGGATGCAAATGCCGCACGACTTCACGCATCGCATCCGCTTTGGTCTGACCAAAGGAAATGGTCAGAAACCGCCCGCCTTTTCGAGCGTAAAGCCCATGAGCACGAGCCGCCTCCAGAAATTCTGCGAGGTTCACATCAGAACCGGTCCAAACTCCGGGCTCGCTAAACTTTCGTTGGCGCGCCAAGTTTGCTTGTCGGGAACTCAACCCGGTTTTCTGCGCAACCTCATCGATCGTCATATCGCCGAAGCCGACAAATCCCTGAGGCAGCTTTTTCAGCAAGGCGCGCAAGCGCGGATAGTCATCTTCACCCTCATAAGGATCGCCCGGCCAAAGTATTCCAGCGCCGTTTTCCACAATCGCAGGCATATCTGCCTGTCCCATAGCGTCCCGTAGGGGGATGATTTCCTGCGCTGTTTTACTGCTGGCAAGAACCACACCGGTGCCTATCTCCGCAAGGCGTTTCAATCCCGGCTTGGCGGCAGACCAACTATAGGTGTTGTGGTCCAGTAGCGTCCCATCCAAATCAGAAAACACCAGTGTAGGCAGCGGGCGTTTCATCTCGGGCTTAAGTCAATTCGTTGTATCATGTCCTGAAACGGTAAAATCCCGCTTTGTGGGATGTAAATCCATTCTGTCGAAATTCCGGTCAATTGAGTTGCCCGCGCCCAAAAATTAGGCGCGGGCGATCTGGCTTACTCGATAAATGTCTTCGCAAGACGGTCACTGATAGGTTGAGCCAGATAGGTGAACACTGCTCGTTCGCCTGTGTTCACAAACAGATCGGCGGGCATTCCCGGCACGAGGTCCAGCGCCGTTACAGCGATGGGCTGCCGGGCGTCGAGTTTGACGCGCGCCTTGTAGTACGCCTCGCCGGTGCGGTCGTCTTCCAGCGCGTCAGCCGAGATATCAAAGATCTCGCCACTGGCCTCCGGCACATCGGCTTGGGCAAAGGCGGACAGACGGATACGGGTGGTCTGACCGATATAGAGCTTGTCGATATCACCCGTTTTGATCCGCGCTTCTACGATCAGGTTCTGATCCGCCGGAACGATATCCATGATGGGTTCACCCGGACGGATGACGCCGCCATTGGTGGACACCGCAAGGTTTACGACCCGACCACTGGTTGGGGCGAGAACTTGAGTACGTTGCAACCGCGTCAGCGTTCCCGCGAACTGAGGCCGGACCAGATCAAGCTGCGCCTCAACCACGGCCAGCTCTCCGGCGATCACCTCATCACGCAGCTTCCTTTGACTCAGCAGGGACAATTCCAGTTCCTGCATTTGGTCTTCGGCCTGCGCAATCTGAGTGCGCAACGATGCATCTGCGCCGTTTAGACGCTCAAGCTCGATCTGGCGTGCGCTGACGCGCGTGACCGCGACCAGACCCTTGTCCAATAGCTTTTGCAGGTTCGCCAACTCGACATTGGTAATGTCGATCTGATTTTTTGTACTGCGACGCTGTTCCTCAAGCCCTGCAATCTGGTTACGCAGAGCCGAGATACGTTGAGCATTGATCTGCGCCTCGGTCCGACGAGCCCGCGCTTCGGCGTCGAATAATTGTTTTTGTGTCAGATAAGGCGAGACCCAGTGCAAGCGATCCATACCGTCCCGATAAGCCGACATCGCAGTGGTTTCGTCGAATTGCTCCTGCCCGCTCATTTGCGCCAGTAGGCGCGCGCGGCGAACAGACAGCTCACCCAACTGGCTAATTTGCACGCCTAGTTCGACGTCGATCTCGGTGCTGTCTAACTGAACCAAAGGTTGGCCTTGCTGCACGAATTCTCCGTCTGCCACAAGGATCGAACGGATGATGCCGCCGTCCAGATGCTCGACCGTTTTGCGATCGCCTTCGACCACGAATGAGGCAGGGGCAACCACAGCGCCATCCAGCTTGGACACGACCGCCCAATAGGCACTGCCGCCGACGAAAACCGCCAGCGTGAACAGGCCGAAAAGAACATAGCGTCCGATGCCCGCCGAGGTTTCATTGATCTCTTTCAGCTGTGCCTCGTGAAAGGACACCGCGGTGTTGGATTTGGAATACTTCACCAGGTCGGTCATTGGGCTGCTCCGCTGATCTGAGTTTCACTTGATGGGTGGGCAACCGGCTTGACCGCGCCCGATTGCGTCGGGGTGTTCAAAACGTTGCGGCGGTTGACCTTCATGACATCGTCTTTTTCGCCGAACTGGGTCTGGTTCCCATTGCGCAGCACCATGACCTTGTTTGCCGCCTGCAATGTCGCCGGACGGTGGGTCATGACGATCGCGATGGCACCACGAGCTTGAGCCGCCAACAGCGCATCGCGCAGAGCCTGCTCACCATCGGCATCAAGGTCCGAGTTGGGCTCATCCAGCACAAGAACGAACGGATCACCGTATAAGGCGCGGGCCAGAGCAAGACGCTGACGTTGCCCGCCTGACAGGAAAAACCCTTGACCGATGCGTGTTTCATAGCCTTCCGGCAAGCTGCTGATCATCTCGTGGACCCCGGCCTCACGCGCCGCGCGCAGCACTTCGGCATCGTCTATCGCGGTGGAAAAGCGCCCGATGTTTTCACGGATGGTCCCGTCAAACAGCTCAACATCCTGCGGCAAGTAACCGATCTGTTTACCCAAATCCTCCCCGTTCCATTTCGACAGCGGACTTCCATCCAGCAAGACCTCTCCGCGTTGAGGAAACCAGATACCGGCAAGCATTTTGCCCAAGGTGGTTTTGCCAGATCCGCTGTGGCCGATAATGGCCAGAACATCCCCGGCTTTAAGGCTGAAATCGATAATGCGGATGTTGGCATTGATAGCGCGCGGAGGGCCAGCCTGCGCGATCTTGACGTCCAGGGTCTTGAAGGCTCGGGGCAGGATCACGTTCGGTGGCGCATCAGCGTAATCTTCGGTCAACTGCTTAAGCTTGGAATACGACCCGCGCGCGGCCAGGAAGGTGCGCCACTGGCCGATTAGTTGGTCAATGGGAGACAACGCTCGAGCCAGAACAATAGTCGCAGCGATCATGACACCCGCAGTCGACTCGCCCGAAATAGCCAACGCGGCACCCAAACCCAAAATGGCCGATTGCAGACCCATACGAACGGTCTTGGACACCACCGAAAAGCTTGCTACACGATCCGCTGCGCTTGTTTTGTAACGGTGCGCGTCCGATTGCAAAGCAGTCCAGCGGCGAACCAAATCGCCCTTCATTCCCAGCGCATGAACCAGTTCCGCATTCCGGTCGCTTGTGTCGAACAGAGCGTCCGAGCGACCTCGGGCCTGCGATGCTTGCTCCATCGGACCACGCGCACGGGCGTTGTTGATCAGCGCCATGATTGTCAGAGTAACTGCTCCGACCAGGCCCAACAGGCCCAGAAGCGGATGCAAGACGTACAGGACCATCAAGTAGATCGGGATCCATGGAGCATCGAAAAAGGCCGTTAAGGTGGTGCCCGAAATAAACTCACGAAATCCGTTGACGTCTTCGACCAGGTTTTCCCCACTGGAAGTTTCGCCCTGAACCCGACGACGCATGGCTGCGTTCAGAACCGGTGCGCCAACGCTTAATTCAAAACGGGCCGCCAAACGTCCCAGAATGCGCATCCGCATCAGATCAAGGCACGCAATCACGACGAATACACCCGCCAGCAACACGGAGAGTGCGATCAGGGTGTCGGCATTTTGGCTTGTCAGAACGCGGTCATAGACCTGAAGCATGTAAAGTGGCCCGGCCAGCATTAGCAAGTTCAGGAACAGGCTGAAGAAGGCGACAGCGACAAAGCCCTTGCGCAGTGACCCCCAGGCAGTTTTGACGGGATTGGCTTGCTTGAACATTTCCTTGACCCTTTCCGGTTTGAAAAACGGGGCAGCACGTAGCCGCCCCGCTGTTGGTCAGTTACGCGACAAAGTCGTCGTCGTTCAGATCGGCGCTATTGATACCGACAAGGCGGGCCGAGCCTTCATTGCCGAAGGTGATCACGGCATCATCACCATCCTGAGCAACGCCGACGCTGCCGCCAAAGTCAGGCCCAAAGTCTCCGAACTGAAGCTGATCCAGACCGACTTCAAAGTCCTGAATGACGTCGTTACCGAAGTTACCCTCGAAGACGAAAGTGTCATTGCCAGCGCCGCCGATCAGGATGTCGTCGCCACCCTCACCGTTCAGGACGTCATCGCCAGCCTGCCCATTCAGAGTGTTGGACCCCGAATTGCCCGACAGGATGTCATTGCCACCATTCGGGCTGCCCGCATTGTTCGACCCGTTGATGTTTTCGAAGCCGAACACCTGATCAATCAGCGCGCCATCGGGTGCGTTGACTTGCGCCACGCCATTGCCGTCCTCGTCCAGATCCAGAACAACGCCCGGCCCTGCGGTGAACAATGCGGTGTCAATCCCTTCGCCACCGATGATGATATCAGCACCACCAAAGGAATGGATCGCATCGTTACCGGCACCACCATCGAGGATGTTGAACTCATTGTTACCAAGGATCAGGTCATCCCCGTCCGAGCCCACGACATTTTCGAAATCGTCAATTTCAGCGACAATCTGACCGTTCTGGATGATGGCGCCATCCTGCGGGCCTTCGTCACCATTTCCAGCCGCATTCGGCGCAGGACCGCTCAAGTCCAGATCAACGGTTACACCGTCAGAACCTGAGACGTCGATTGTGTCGCTGTCATCCGATCCAACAACCCGTTCGATCGAGCGCAGGATGTCCACTTCGATTTGGTTGTCGATGACATCTTCACCAATAACACCGGTGCCACCTGTGGCTTCGGTATCCAGTGTGGCGCCTGCGTCAACCAACGTGTCCTGCACCACCGGGCCGTTCTGACCGGCAGGCGCATTGTGCAGATGGATGGCCGAGACAACACCCGGGATCGGCGTTTGCAAGTCTGCTTCGTTCAGGCCGGTAACGCTGAGTTCGCTGGAATACGAAACCTCGCCGGTCAACAGGTTCTGGGTCACGACCAAAGTGGCCTGACCGGTCGCCTCACTATCCGACAGCGGATCAGGCTCCTGCGCAGCATCCAGTCCACCGCTTAGGGTTACTGTGCGGATGCCTTCGACAGTTACATCGCTGTCAACCAGCAGTTGCCCGCGAATTTCACCAGCCGGGAAGTCCGACGTGTGGATGTTGTAGTACAGGTTGCCCTGGACTGCCTGCTCCACGAACTCGGCGCCGTTGGTGATGGACGATCCGAACTGATCCGGCGCTGCAACAACCGCGTCGGTGACGGTGACGTTAAAGCCGGTGTCACGTGTGGCAGTGCCATTGCCGTTTGCATCCAGGCTGACTTCGACCGCGACATCCAGATCCGAGAAATCGGCTGTGTCGATACCTTCGCCACCGTCGATGAAGTCATTGCCCAGACCGCCGGTGATGACGTTGTCTGCGTCGCCTGCGATCAGAACGTCATCTCCTGCGCCGCCCGAGATATCACCGTTGGTGGTGCCCAGGTCGACAAAGATGTCGTCGCCGTCGCTCAGCAGAACGTTGCCGTTGATCACGCCTTCGTCGTCGTTGACGATGGTCACGAAGCCTGCATCCGATGCGTCGATCGCATTGACCGTGCCGCGGATTTCGCCTTCGTTCAGGATCGCGCCAACCAGGTTCAGGCCGCCATCAACGCGGATACCTGCTGCGGCGTCCGAGTCCTCGGAACCGGCGATCAGACCTTCGTTGACCACAACACCCGCGAAAGAGGCGTCGTCCTGGCTGGTGAACAGGCGCAGACCGTCACCGACCTGGTTGCCTTCCAGCGCATCTCCACGACCTTGCAGCGTACCTTCGTTGATGACTGCAGCGGACACGATGTCCCCCGAATCGTCGCCGGTTTGCAACGAAACGGCGGAACCGTTATTGCCTTCGCCTGCATCGACCAGACCCGAGTTGGTGAAGCTGTAGTTGTCAGCAGTGCCATCGGCATAGACGGTGCCGTTGCGCTGATCGCCAGTGCCAAGGATTTCGCCTTCGTTGACAACATCCAGACCGATCCCGTCGATATTCACCGCACGGCTGTCCGAAGTCACAGTGCCGCGGTTGACGAACGAGCCGCCTGTGTGATCACCGGTGCCAAAGTACACACCGTTCTGGCCGCCTGCGAAAACGCCGGTTTCTTCGTTGATCAGCTGGCCACGGAAGTTGACGTTGTTCACGGCGCGGAATGCACCGACCGTTCCGTTTGCACCTTCGGACGACACCGTACCGGTGTTTGTGATGGTACCTTCAAAGAGGGCCGGGCCAAAGCCGCCGCCCTCCTGGCGGACACCCTCCAGACGGATACCGTCGCCAGCTGTGCCCAAAGCTGCACCTGCATTGCCCCGACCCGCGATCGTGCCGTCGTTGGTGATCGAAACGTCGCCATTACCTTCGACGGCAAGTGACAACGAAACGCCCGCGCCATCATTGTGTTCGCCCGCGTCAATAGTACCCGATGCAAGGTTTTGGATCGAATAGTCGCGTGCAGTGTCATCAGCGTAGACTGTACCATTGCGCTGATCTCCGGTGCCCAGAATGTCGCCACCATTGATCAGATCAACACCGGAACCATCGATGTTCACAGCGCGGCTGCCGGACTGGATGGTTCCAAAGTTCAGAACGTCCAGATCATGTTCGCCATCTCCGATGTACAGACCGTTGCGCGGCCCTTCGATCACACCGGTCGAGGTGTTTAGGATCTCACCTTCGGTATTGGCGCCATCAGCGATGCGCAGACCTGCTGCCGTACCCTGATCGCTTTCGGTCGAGATGACCCCGCTGTTAACGATCTCGGTTTCTAGGATGGCTCCCTCGGCACCGTCATCGATGCGCACGCCGTCGCCGGCCAGCGACGTGTTTGAAGCCGCCTGACCGCGACCTTGGATTGTTGCACCAAAACCATTCAAGATATCGGTTTCGACACGGTCACCAATTTCATCTCCGACCTGCAGAGAAACCCCTGCACCTTGGTTGCCTTCGCCTGCGTCAATCGTACCGCCCGAAAAGTTCGAGATCGAAATGTCTTCCGCAGTCGAATTGGTGTAAATCGTTCCGTTGCGCTGATCACCTGTACCGATGATGTCACCAAAGTTACGAACATCGATACCTTGACCCTGAATGTCGACAGCACGACTGTCAGAACTGATCACACCGCCGCGGAAGTTATCCAGACTGCCCGAGCTTTCAGCCCCCGCAAACTGAACGCCGTTGAACTCGCCTACAATCTCGCCAAAGTTTCTGATCGATGCGCTTCCAGTGACCTGAACGCCTGTTGCAAGCGCATCTGGACCGTTATTGGCTTCGATCCGACCGGACCGAAAGTTAAAGATGTCGACGTCCTGACCTTGCGCCTGCACTGCAGCAACAGCGTTGTTTGTGATGATTTCGCCAAAGTTCAACAGGCGCGAAAAATCATTAGCCAGCACAAAAGCCGGGGTGTCATCCACCACAGTGCTCTGGAAAAAGTTGTTTATAAGGGTTTGACCATCGCGGGTGGTCTCTTGCGCCAGCGTGGACGATGTCAAGAGACGGGCGCGAAGACTGCTAAGAAGTTGGGACAGCATGGGATACTCCGTCAAGAATTGTTGCATTCTGCGGGCCGCCCGCTGCTTTGGGCGTTCCACGTATCCAATGGGTAGTCAGCCGCTTCGGCCAGCTAAAATTCATCCTTCGAATTAGGGGTATAACCAACGCGAATACTCACAAAATCTGTGAGTTAGTAGTACGTGAAATCAATAAGTTATCGTGCCTCTAGTCACTTTGACCGCCTATTCACTAGCGGCTATTGACACTTATGTGTTTGAAAGTGATCGTTTCTTCATGCGCAACACTCACCGTCAGGGTATGAATCCGAAGGTGCATCAAGGTGCGCGAATTGTATCAGTAGTTGGTGATCATGAATTTCAGAGACTTGGAATACGTTCTGGCCATCGCTAAATATGGGCAGTTCAGCCAGGCGGCAGCAGCTTGCAACGTCTCTCAGCCTGCGATGTCCAATCAGGTCAAAAAACTTGAACAGGAGTTAGGGGCCGAACTGTTTTTGCGCCTCAATAACGAGGTTCGACCGACACTGTGCGGTGTTCAAGTGTTGCGCATTGCCGAACGCATTCTGAACGATGCGCAAAAGATCCGCGATACGGCGACCCAGTTCCGCGACCCCGAGGCGGTTCCATACACGATCGGAATGACGCCGACTCTCGCGCCCTACCTGACACAATATTTCTCAGATCTGTTTAGCGCATTGTTTCCCAATATGCGCGTGACGATGATCGAGGATTTGCCACAGAATATGTTGCGTATGGTCGAAGACCACACGTTGGATCTTGCTCTGGTCGCCAAAGTCAACAATTCCGAAGCGCTCGAGTTTACCTCGATCTGGTCCGAACCTCTGTTCTTGGCTGTTCGTGACGGTCACCCGTTAAGCACCTTGCCATCGATTGCCCCAGAGGACGTGCCCCGTCACGACTTCATCCGACTGCCGCATAGTTTCGGCTATGAGATGGAAAACCGCTTGCCCAAAATCGACCCGGCAAATCGCGCCAGCAAGCGGTTCGACCTGAGCGCGCTGCGGTTCGAGACGATCTGTCGACATATCTGCCATTCCGACGATTGCACAATCGTGTCGTCACTTGCAGCCGAGCAATTCAAACGCGACCGTTGGCCTTTATGCTTTATCCCCTTTGACGCGCCGGGCAACCTGCGTGATCTCGGCGCGGCGACCCGTCCGGGCTGTCCAAGACGGCCGCTCTTGGATCGGATCGGGGCTTTCATTCTGGAACAGCCTCCGATCGGTGTGACCCCAACATTCCAGATGTGATCGCGGAAAGCCGGAAACTTGCGCTGTATCAAAGTCGGCGCGACTGATTCCCCTCAAAGCTAGGAACTGAACCGGGCCGTCCCGCGACGGATGGCTGTCTTTGCGGGTACGTGTTAGCGGAATTGTTAACTTTGTTGACAATGGATTTTGTATTTTGGATACATTGAGCAGTGATTTCGCGACGGCAAGCGTTGCCAAAGAGTGTTCTGACAAAAAAAAGCTAAGCGAAAACCAAGCAATATTTACTGGGAGAAACTCATGAAACTTAAGTTTTTGGCCGCAACCGCAGCGATTGCGTTGTCCAGCGCTGCGGCACAGGCAAATACGTTGGTCTATTGCTCGGAAGGCTCGCCCGAAGGTTTTGACCCGGCGCTGTTCACCGCTGGCACCACCTTTGATGCGTCCTCGCACCCGATCTATAACCGCCTGCTGGAATTTGAGACCGGCACCACCAATGTGCTCCCAGGCTTGGCCGAAAGCGTCGAGGCCAGCGATGACGGTCTGGAATATACGTTCAAGCTGCGTCAGGGCGTCAAATTCCACTCGAATGACGAATTCACCCCAACCCGCGACTTCAACGCCGATGACGTGATCTTCTCGTTCATGCGCCAGAAGGATGAAGGCCACCCCTATAATCAGGTGTCTGGTGGTACGTGGGAATATTTCCAGGGCATGGGTATGCCCGATCTGGTCGAGTCCATAGAAAAGATCGACTACTACACAGTGAAATTCACGCTGTCTAAACCCGAGGCGCCTTTTGTCGCCAACATGGCGATGGACTTTGCCTCGATCCTGTCGGCGGAATATGCCGATGCGATGATGGAAGCGGGCACACCTGAAAAGCTGAACACCGCGCCCATCGGCACCGGCCCGTTTTCATTCGTGGCCTATCAGAAAGACGCCGTGATCCGCTATGCCCAGAACGCTGATTACTGGAAAGCACCGGCGGAAGTGAGCAATCTGATCTTTGCGATTACGCCTGATGCGTCGGTCCGTTATCAAAAGCTGAAGGCGGGTGAATGCCACATCATGCCTTATCCGAACCCCGCCGACATTCAGGCGATGCAGGATGACGCCGACATCAACATGATGGAGCAAGAGGGCCTGAACGTGGGTTATCTGGCTTACAACACCACGATGGAGCCGTTCGACAACCCGAAGGTGCGCAAAGCGCTGAACATGGCGATCGACAAGCAGGCGATCATTGATGTGGTGTTTCAGGGTTCGGGGCAAGCGGCCAAGAACCCGATTCCGCCAACCATGTGGGGTTATAACGAGGCCATCACCGACGATGCCTATGATCCCGAAGCGGCCAAGGCGATGCTGGAAGCCGAAGGCGTCAGCGATCTGTCGATGAAAGTCTGGGCGATGCCGGTTCAACGCCCCTATAACCCGAACGCCCGCCGCATGGCCGAGCTGATCCAGGCAGATTTCGCCAAGGTCGGCGTGGATGTCGAGATCGTCTCCTATGAATGGGGCGAGTACCTGTCACGCTCTAAAGAACTGAACCGCGACGGTGCTGTTCTACTGGGTTGGACCGGTGACAACGGCGATCCAGACAACTTCCTGGCCGTGCTGCTGGGTTGCGACGGCCGCGAAGCCTCGAACCGTGCACAATGGTGCCACGAGCCCTTCGAAGATCTGATCCTGAAGGCCAAGCAGACCACTGATCAGGCCGAGCGCACCAAGCTGTATGAAGAGGCGCAGGTCATCTTCAAAGAGCAAGCCCCCTGGGCCACCATCGCACACTCGGTCGTTTACATGCCGATGCGCAACGAAGTGCAGGGCTACAAAGTCCACCCGCTGGGCGGCCACATCTTCTACGGCGTCAGCGTCGAATAAATCATCACTCACGGATCGGAGCCGCCCACGTGGCGGCTCCGGTTTTCTTTTTTGGAGGTCGGCCCTCATGCCGGATTTGTCCGAGTACCGTCAACTGGCAAAAGACATCTCAGTCGATGCCGTGGCCCTCGTGCCCGGTCCCAATTTCACCCGCGCGTTGGGGAAACCCTTCATGAGCCATGAGCGTCCCTTCGTGGTCGTTATCCCGGCCCAAGGTAGTCCCGCCGCGGTTGTCCCCAATCTGGAGCTTGGCACTTGGGCGCTGGTCGGCTTTGACGGTGCAGTGTTCGATTGGATGGACCAGACGGGCTATGACAGCGCTTTTACCGCTTTGGCTGCGCACATGCCGCTGAAATCGCTGGCAGTCGAAGGGCAAGTGATGCGGGTCTTTGTGTCGAAGGCTTTCACTAACGCCCTGCCCGATCTGCGCATTGTGGATGCCGAACGCGAAATCTCGGGCTTGCGGGTCATAAAGACCGATGACGATATCGCGGCACTGCAAGCTGCCATTGATATCTCGGAACGCGCGCTGGAGAGTGTGATAGCCGATGTGCGCATCGGGCAGACGGAAAAACAGATCGAACAGGCGCTGATTCAGGCACTGTTCGCCGAGGGTGCGGCCTCGTTGGCGTTCACACCAATTGTGGCGGCTGGTGACAATTCGGCCCAACCGCATGGCAAGGCGCGAGCGAATTATCAGATCAAACCCGGCGATGCGTTGTTGTTCGATTTTGGCGCGCGCAAACACGGCTTTGCCGCCGATATCACCCGCACTTTCTTTGTGGCCGAAGTTTCGGACGAGGGCAGGGATGTTTATGACACCGTCCTGCGTGCCAACCTTGAAGGGTTCAACGCCTGCCGCCCGGGCACTACTGCGCATGACATCGACGATGCTGTCACCCGCGTACTTGAGGCATCGCCATATGCTGACCGTATCCGCACCAAAACCGGGCACGGGTTGGGCCGCGACGTACATGAAGCGCCCTATATCATGCGTGGAAATCATCAGGACATCCTTCCCGGCATGGTCTGGACCAATGAGCCCGGGCTTTATGACCTCGGAAATTTTGGTGTTCGGATCGAAGATGATGTTCTGGTGACGCAGGATGGCTGCCGGTCACTGACCCGCTTTCCCAAAGATCTCACAATCATAGGTCGCTGATGTTTGGCTACTTCCTTTCGCGCCTAGGAATGTTCGTTCCGACATTTCTGGGCGTGACGCTGATTTCCTTCATGTTCATCCGGGTGCTTCCCGGCGATCCCATCATCGTCATGGCCGGAGAACGCGGCATGACCGAGGAACGCTATCAGGAGATGGTGGTCAAGCTGGGCTTCGACAAACCGGTACTGCAGCAATACTGGGACTATCTGGTCGGCGTGATGCATGGCGATCTGGGCGAGAGCTTTGTCACCAAGAAACCGGTCTGGGATGAGTTCTTCGCCCTGTTCCCCGCCACGCTGGAACTGTCGATCTGCGCAATGATCTTTGCCGTGGCTCTGGGCTTGCCCGCGGGGGTGATTGCTGCGGTGAACAGAGGCAAGTTCTTTGACCGCGCGCTGATGTCCTCGGCTTTGGTTGGCTATTCGATGCCGATCTTCTGGTGGGCCCTGCTTCTGATCATCGTGTTCTCGGGCAATCTGGGCTGGACGCCCGTATCAGGGCGGATCGACCTGCTGTATTACTTCCCCAGTGTGACTGGCTTTATGCTGATCGACAGCTTGCTATCTGGGCAGGAGGGGGCGTTTACGTCAGCCGTGCGTCACTTGATCCTGCCGACCATCGTACTGGGCACCATCCCGCTGGCGGTGATCGCGCGCCAGACTCGCTCGGCCATGTTGGAAGTTTTGGGCGAGGATTACATTCGCACCGCCCGCGCCAAGGGCCTTGCGCCCACGCGGATCAACGGGCTGCATGCGCTGCGCAACGCTCTTATCCCGGTGATAACAGTGATCGGTCTGTCGGTCGGCACGCTGCTGGCCGGCGCGATCCTGACCGAGACAATCTTTAGCTGGCCGGGCATCGGCAAGTGGATGGTCGACAGTATTTTCCGCCGCGACTACCCGGTTGTGCAGGGCGGGCTGCTGATGATCGCCGTGATCGTGATGCTGGTGAACCTGCTGGTCGATGTCCTTTACGGCATCATCAACCCCAAAATCCGGAGACGGTGATGGCCGAGCTTTCCGCAACCACCCCCAAGACCGAGGACCGCCCAAGCGCCCTGCGCGAATTCTGGTTCTATTTCAGCGAAAACCGCGGCGCAGTGATCGGGTTGTATGTGTTCATGGCCTTCGTAATCTGCGCGACCTTTGCGCCTTTGCTGGCGCCCTATGACCCTACCGAGCAGTTCCGCGACAACATTCTGCAACCCCCCGCGTGGCAAGAGGGCGGCAGTTGGGCCTTCCCGCTGGGCACCGACCCGTTGGGTCGGGACATGCTGTCGCGGCTGATCATGGGATCACGCTATTCCTTCTTTGTGGGCATCGTTGTGGTCTGTGTGGCCGTGACAGGCGGCGTAATCATCGGGCTTCTGTCCGGCTTTGCGCCGAAATGGGTCGATACGCTGATCATGCGGGTAATGGATATCATCCTGTCCTTCCCCTCGCTGCTGTTGGCGCTGGTACTGGTAGCCATCCTTGGGCCGTCGCTGACCAATGCGATGATCGCTATCGCTATCGTATTTCAGCCGCATTACGTGCGCCTGACCCGCGCCTCGGTTCTGTCTGAACGACAGAAAGACTATGTCACCTCGGCCCGTGTCGCGGGCGCGGGCAAGGCGCGGTTGATGTTCAAGACTGTGCTGCCCAACTGTCTGGCCCCGATCATTGTGCAGGCGGCGCTGTCATTCTCAACCGCTATTCTGGACGCCGCTGCCCTTGGATTTCTGGGAATGGGCGCACAGCCCCCCACGCCGGAATGGGGCACCATGCTGGCCGAAGCGCGCGAGTTCATTCTGCGCGCCTGGTGGGTCGTCACCTTCCCCGGTCTTGCCATTCTGATCACGGTGCTGGCGATCAACCTGATGGGCGACGGCCTGCGCGACGCGCTGGACCCGAAACTGAAGCGGAGCTGACGATATGAGTTTGTTGGACATCCGAAACCTCACTGTAGAATTCGCTACCGCCTCGGGTAAGTTCCGCGCCGTCGACGGGGTGGACCTGTCTGTCGACCGGGGCGAGCTGATGGCCATCGTCGGCGAAAGCGGCTCGGGCAAATCCGTGTCGATGCTGGCGTTGATGGGCCTGTTGCCCTGGACCGCCACGATCACGGCCGACCAGCTGAGTTTCGAAGGCATCGACCTGACCAAAATCTCGGCTCGCGACCGGCGCAAGATCATCGGCAAGGACATCGCCATGATCTTTCAGGAACCGATGTCGTCGCTCAACCCCTGTTTCACTGTGGGGTTCCAGATCAAAGAGGCGCTGCGCATCCATCTGGGCATGAACCGCAAAGATCGTCACCAACGCGCGATCGAGCTGTTTGATCAGGTCGGCATTCCCGCGCCGGAAAACCGGCTGAACACCTTTCCACACCAGATGTCTGGGGGGATGAACCAGCGGGTCATGATCGCCATGGCGATTGCGTGCAACCCCAAGCTGCTGATCGCTGATGAGCCGACAACAGCGCTGGATGTCACCATTCAGGCGCAAATTCTGGATCTGCTGGTGCGCCTGCGCGATGAACAGGGGATGGGTCTGGTGCTGATCACCCACGATATGGGCGTGGTAGCCGAAACCGCCGAACGCGTGCAGGTACAATACGCTGGTCAAAAGGTTGAAGAACAGCCCGTCAAAGATCTGTTTCGAACCCCGCGCCACCCCTATACCTCGGCGTTGCTAAGCGCACTGCCGGAACGGGCAACTTCGAAAATGCTGCCAACCATCCCCGGTGTCGTTCCCGGCCAGTTTGACCGACCAAAGGGGTGCCTATTCAGCCCGAGGTGCATGTTTGCGGATAACACCTGCCAATCCATCCCCCCCACACCACATAGTGAATCATTCGGCAAAGCCCGGTGTCACCATGTCGAAAGAATTGCAGCCGGAGAAATCGCATGACGGCCCCTATCGTTCAGGCAACTGCGTTGGCTCGGCACTACGAGGTCAGAGGCGGGCTGTTGTCGAAATCCGCAAAGGTCAAAGCCCTGTCCGGAGTAGATTTTGAACTGAATCCTGGCAAGACACTTGCCATCGTCGGAGAATCCGGCTGCGGCAAGTCCACATTGGCACGTGTCGTCACTATGATCGAAGAACCGACGTCCGGAACACTTACAATAGACGGCACCGATGTCACCCCATCGAAATGGGCCGAAATGCGTGAGACCGTTCAGATCGTATTCCAGGATCCGTATGGCTCGCTCAACCCCCGGCAAAGGATCGGGCAGATCCTACAGGAGCCGCTGACTATCAACCGCCCCAACATGTCCGCCTCCGACCGCGAGGCGCGGGCGCGCGAAATGCTTAACCTTGTCGGCCTGCGTCCCGAACACTACGACCGTTATCCGCATATGTTCTCGGGCGGTCAGCGCCAGCGGATCGCCATTGCCCGCGCTCTAATGTTGAATCCTAAGGTGTTGGTCCTGGACGAACCGGTCTCGGCATTGGATGTATCGATCCAGTCCCAAATCCTGAACCTGCTGGTCGAGTTGCAAGAACGCCTGAACCTTGCCTATCTGTTCATCTCGCATGACCTGTCGGTAGTTAAACACTTCGCCGATGATGTGATCGTTATGTATCTGGGCCGCGCGGTCGAGCACGCCACGAAAGACCAACTGTTCGCCGCCCCCCGTCATCCCTATTCCAAAGCGCTGTTATCGACCACGCCGCGCGCGGACCCTGAGGCGCGCAAGGAACGGATCAAGCTGGAGGGCGAGTTGCCCTCACCCATGAACATCCCCTTGGGCTGTGCCTTCGCGCAACGCTGCTGGCTTGCAACCGATGAATGCCGCGCCGCACCGCCAGATCTGAGTGGTGAGTCGCATCAGGTGGCTTGCCTACACCCGCTGGATTGATTTTAGTCACCGTTGCGCGTGGCAGTCACCATCTCCAGCAACTGATCCTTGGTGCGTGCTATGTGGCGGGTCAACAGAGCGCAGGCGCTCTCGACCTGTCCGGCTCGGGCTAGCGATAGCAGCTCGCGGTGGTCTTTCTTAGCAGGCTCTCGCTGTTTCATTACACTCAGGTGCATTCGGACATAGCGGTCCGATTGCAAGTTGACGCGTTGCAGGATTTCATTGCTCAACCCGCGATCAGCGGCAGCATATAGCGCCATGTGGTAAGCATTGTTCAACCCGCCCCAACGGCCCACGTCATTGGCATCGTAAGACTTCTCCATCTCCTCCAGAATGCGCTCACACTCGGAAAAATGGGTTAGGGTCATCCGCGGTATTGCGTGCCGGAAAAGATCGACCTCAAGCAAAACGCGCAGATCGAAAATCTCGGCGATCTCGGACAGAGAATGTGTGGTCACCGACGCGCCACGGTTGTTCGTCAATTGAACAAGACCTTCGGCGTCCAGTCGTTTGAGTGCCTCGCGGATTGGCATGCGGGAAACGTCATAATCCTCGGCCAGCGCTTCTTGCCGAATAACCTCTCCCTCGGCCATCTCCCCGCTTAGTATCCGCTCGCGCAGATCGTTTGTTATGACATCGGGCAGGCTTTGCCGTGGGATCGCGCGTGTTCCGCTCATATGTTGTATCTCGAGTGGTGGAGTATGTATCCAAAATACAAAGTAACTTGCGTATTTCCAAGGCTCTCAATAAGTAATGTCAGAATTTTGCAATTCTATTGCAACACTCAATACTTATCATCCAAACAATCTATTGGACCGATGGAATAAAGTGATCCAGATTGCCGCCGAACAAAGTAGGCCAATTTCCTATGAGGGTCCAATGTGGCGCTATTACAATCCGGTTGAAATCATGTTTGGCGCCGGTTCTGTTTCGGAACTGCCAAAACTGATTGGCGGCCGAAATTATGCTTTGGTCACTTATCCAAGTGATCCTTTCCAGCGCCTGGCGCAGCGGGTCGAAGAAGCCGCTGGACCAGCTGCGGTAGTAATAAACGACATCGCACCCAACCCGGATTTCCAGCTGCTTGGGCAGCAGTGCGCGCAGTTAGCTGGAATACGGCACCAAATCGAGGTGATTGTAGCCTTAGGAGGTGGGTCCGTAATCGACTCGGCCAAGGTTTTTGCGGCCGCAGATGGCAGTTTTGACAATGTAGTGACGTATTTAGAAACCGGCGGCGGCGCGGCAAACTTGGGAACCATTCCCATTATTGCGGTTCCGACGACTGCTGGCACCGGTAGTGAGGTTACATGTTGGGCCACAGTTTGGGACGAGCGGCGCGGCCGAAAATACTCGCTTTCGCGACAAAATCTCTACCCAGAAGCTGCGGTGATTGATCCTGAACTTATGGTCAACAAACCCCATGAACTGACCCTGTCCACTGGGTTGGACACACTTTCCCATGCTTTGGAAAGCATTTGGAACATCAATGCAAACCCTATTTCGGCCCGACATGCCGCCCATGCAGCTGGCACCATTCTAGACACTTTGCCCGATCTGCTAAACGATCTAGGCAACCTTAGTCTGCGCACGCAGATCGCAGATGCAGCACTCAGCGCCGGGCTGGCCTTTTCCAACACAAAGACTGCCATCGCCCATAACCTGTCTTATCCAATAACCCTCGGCTGGGGTATACAGCACGGAATTGCCTGTTCGTTCACGCTGCCAGTGATCTTAAGTTCAGTCGACGGCATTGGCGGGTTTAGACAGGCTGCCCTGCACGATGTTTTCGGTTCGGATCTGAGTTCCGCTTCGATTGAACTGACGACCTTGCTGAATCGGCTAGGTGTTTCCACCCGGTTTGCGGACTACGGCATATCCGACGCTCAACGAATGGATATTGTCGATAAAGCCTTTGCCGGTGAACGCGGCCGTAACTTTGCGGGCACAAAAGAGGCATTCCTGAAAACGCTGGACGCGCAGGATGGCAAAAAACCCAAGGTCGCCTGAACCATCTTTCAAAACAGACCCCGTGTGTCAGCTACTTTTGATCTGACTATCGCTCATACGCAAGGACCGCCCTATGACAGCTCAAACCCCAATCACCGCAAATGAACGAGTTTATCCGACTCCCAAAGTTCCCGCGATTGCGATTTGTCTCGATGGCTGCGAGCCAGAGTATCTGGATGTAGCCATCGCCAAAGGGCTGATGCCCACGCTCAAGCGAATACGTGAGACCGGCACGGACCGACTGGCGCACTCGGTCATTCCGTCCTTTACCAACCCCAACAACCTGTCAATCGCGACCGGACGTCCGCCAAGCATTCATGGAATCTGTGGGAATTACTTGATCGACCCCGACAGCGGTGAAGAAGTAATGATGAATGACGTTCGTTTTCTGCGCGCGCCTACTATCTTTTCAAAGTTCTACGAGGCTGGATACCGGGTCGCCATGGTGACTGCCAAGGACAAGCTGCGCGCTTTGCTTGGTGCCGGATTGAAGTTTGACGAAGAGCGCGCCGTCGCGTTCTCGTCCGAACGCTCGGGCGAGACGACAAAGGCCGAACACGGTATCGACAACGCAAGTCAATGGCTGGGAATGCCTGTGCCCGAAGTGTACTCGGCGGACTTGTCGGAATTTGTTTTCGCTGCGGGTGTGAAGCTGTTGGAGGAGTTCAAGCCTGATATCATGTACCTTTCGACCACAGACTACATTCAGCACAAATTCGCGCCTGACCAGCAGGGTGCACTGGATTTCTACGCGATGTTCGACCGGTATCTGGCGCAGTTGGATGCTATGGGCGCAGCCATCGTCGTCACTGCAGATCATGGCATGAAGCCCAAACACCATACGGACGGAACACCTAACGTAGTTTATGTCCAGGACGTAATGGACGACTGGATGGGGAAGGATGCAGCCCGTGTGATCCTGCCGATCACTGACCCTTATGTGGTTCACCATGGCGCGCTTGGCAGCTTTGCCACCGCTTATCTTCCTGAAGGTGCGAACCGTTCCGATATTTTGGACAAGCTGAAAGCGACCGACGGTATCACCCATGTCCTGACCAAGGAAGAAGCCATCGCGGAATACGAACTTCCTGGTGATCGGATTGGGGATATTGTCATGGTCTCGGGTGAGAATATCTGCATCGGCACCTCCGAGGATCGTCACGATCTGGCCGCCTTGAAGGAACCGTTGCGCAGCCATGGCGGCCTGACCGAGCAAGAAGTTCCCTTTATCGTCAACCGCGTCCTGGATTTACCCTCGCAACCAGAACTGAGGAACTTTGACGCGTTTTTCTATGCTACCACCGCCGCAGCGCAATAAAATGGACGGGATCATGAACGCTTCAGACATTCGCCACGAAGGAATGCGTATCGGAGGAGAGGTTGTCTTTACCGATGCGACTGTACCGGTCCACTACCCCTATACGAATGAGGTCGTGGGCACCGTCCCGGCAGGGACAGCGGAACACGCACGCAAGGCATTTGAGATTGCCGCAAACTACACGCCGAAACTGACTCGATACGAACGCAGCCAGATCCTGCAGCGCGCGGGCGAGTTGATCGGTGAAAAGCGGGATTACCTGGCCAAATGGCTGACGTTGGAACTGGGCATTTGCCATCAGCATTCGATTTACGAAACGAAACGCGCGCAGGACGTCTATCAGTTTGCCGCTGCCGAGGCGTTAAAAGACGATGGGGAGATTTTCTCGTGCGATCTGACCCATAACGGGAAAGAGCGTAAGATTTTCACCAAACGTGAACCCGTCAAGGCAATCAGCGCCATTACACCGTTCAACCATCCGCTAAACATGGTCAGCCACAAGATCGCACCTTCAATTGCGACCAATAACTGTATGGTTTGCAAACCCACCGAGTTGACGCCGCTAACCTGTTTGGCGCTGGCCGATATTCTGTATGAGGCCGGTCTGCCGCCCGAGATGTTCCAGGTTGTAACCGGTTGGCCGCAGGATATTGGTGACGAGATGATCACCAACGAAAACATCGACATCATCACCTTCACCGGAGGTGTTCCGGTTGGCAAATTGATCGCGTCGAAAGCCGGATACAAACGCCAGGCGCTGGAGTTGGGCGGAAATGACCCATTGATCGTTCTGAACGATCTCAGTGATGATGATCTGGACAAGGCCGCCACCATCGCGGTCGCAGGTGCAACCGGCAATTCGGGCCAGCGCTGCACTGCGATCAAACGCATTTTGGTACAAGAAAGCGTGGCCGACAAATTCGTTCCTCTGGTGTTGGAGAAAGCGAAGGCGATCCGGTTCGGTGACCCTCAGAACCCGGAAACTCAACTGGGCTGTGTGATCCATGACAAAGCCGCCGCGCTGTTTGAAAAACGCGTCCACATGGCCGAGGCCGAAGGTGCGGAAATCCTGTACCACCCCGGTCGCCAGGGGGCATTGCTGCCTCCGATTGTGGTCGACAAGGTTCCCCATGACAGCGAGTTGGTGATGGAAGAAACTTTTGGGCCCATCGTACCTGTCGTGCGCGTGCCCGATGACGATGCGAAGGTTATGGAAATCTCGAACAGTACCGAGTTCGGCCTGTCCTCGGGCGTGTGCACCAACGATTTGAACCGGGCAATCGCCTTTATCAACGGGTTGGACGTCGGCACTTGCAACATCTGGGAACAACCAGGCTACAGGATCGAGATGTCGCCCTTTGGCGGGATCAAGGACAGCGGCAACGGCGTGAAAGAAGGCGTAATCGAAGCGATGAAGTTCTTTACCAACGTCAAAACTTATTCGCTGCCCTGGCCCGGCTAGTGGCGCAGATGGGTGTTTCGTACTATCCCTGACGGCATGTCATTTGATTTGAAAAACCTAAACCTGTTTGTCCGAGTGGCCACCCTGGGTGCCATTGGACGGGCAGGGGCAGAGTTCGGATTCTCGGCCACCAACACCTCACAACGCCTGCAGGCGCTTGAGACCGAACTGGATGTCAAACTGCTGAACCGCACCACGCGGGCTGTATCCCTAACCCCGGACGGAGAGCTGTTTCTAGAGCATGCCAAGCGCATCCTCGAAGACGTCGAAGATGCGCGCACCATGCTGTCTGGAAACTCTGGAACAGTATCAGGCAAACTGCGGGTAACAGCATCCGCCTCATTCGGGCGGTCACATATAGTGCCACATGTACCCGAATTCCTTCGGCTCTACCCGCATGTAGAGCTTGATCTGAACCTAACCGATACGGTGCTCGACATTGTGGAACTGGGGTACGATCTGGCGTTTCGTCTAGGCGATCTTGGCCCGTCCAGCCTGTTGGCCCAGAAACTGGACGACGATCCGCGTCTGCTGGTTGCGGCACCTTCCTATCTGGAACGGGCAGGGGCGCCTGAAACTGCGGCCGACCTGGCCAATCACGCTTGCCTGACAATGCACCCGCGCGAGGTCTGGCACCTGATTGATCAATCGGACACCATGCATGATGTGCGTGTGTCTGGCCCCGCGACCGTCAGCCTTGGTGATGCAGCGATGGATTGGACGCTGGCCGGATTGGGGATCAACAAAGCCTGCTTGTGGCAGACCGGAGAGCATATTCGATCCGGGCGTCTGGTTCGGGTTCTGCCACATCTGCGCGCCTGGCCGGATTCGAAAATCTGGGCCGTGCGCCCACCGGGCCGATTGATGCATGCCCGAGTCCGCGCGTTTTTGGATTTCATGCGTGTTCGAATCATCGCCGCCAACAAGGTGCTCTACGCCGACCTGATCTGAAGCTATTCTTCCGGTATACGGGATTATCATTTCCGAATTCTGCAGATAGCGGCAGACAATGGAAGGGCATAGATGCGGCTCATCACCAATTCGGAGCCTCATTCCATGAAAGACCTCATCGAAACCAGCGATGTTCAGACTCAGATCATCGACGCCTTCAATTTCCGCCACGCAACTAAAGTGTTCGATCCTGAGCGAAAAATCACTGAGAGCGAATTCAACACAATTCTGGAAGCGGCACGCCTGTCGCCGACCTCATTCGGGACCGAACCGTTCCAGTTGCTGGTTGTGCAATCCCCCGAGAAACGAGAGCTGTTTCGTGACTTCACCTGGGGCGCGAACGGCGCCACGAATGGTACTGCCGGACAGCTTGGAACCGCAAGCCATTACGTGATCATCCTGTCACATACCGGCGCAACCATGAAAGCAGGATCGGATTACTTGGCCCAGCACAACCGCGAGGTCAAACAGTTCCCCGAAGAAGTCATCGAGATGCTCGGCGGGGCTTACGCCAAGTTTCAAGCGCATGATTTCAAACTGGAAAGCGACGCGGATATCGAAAAATGGGCTGCGCGTCAGGCCTACATCGTTCTCGGCAACATGATGACCGCCGGTGCGCTGATGGGAATTGATTCATGCCCCATCGAAGGGTTCGAGTTGGACAAAACCGAAGCTGTTTTGCGCGATCATTTCGGGATTGATACCAACGTCTACAAACCTGCCGTTATGGTGGCGTTCGGCTATCGTGCGGATGGTCCGATGTTCGCCAAAACGCGCCGCGAGATGGCCGATATTGTCACATGGGTGTGACGTATATGCCCGGCACGACGTGCCGGGCACCCCGCCTGCTACCTCACAAACACTCGGCACGAGGCGCATGGTGCATAGCTGACTCATGTATCAAACAAGCAAAATCGGACAGTTTACTGACAGCTCAGGACAGGAAGCATCTGGAACGCTAGGTCAGTTCGAAAAAGTTTGCCAAATGCGTCATAAGACTAAATTACAGAGCGTGATTTGAAAGATCCGCGAAGACAAGAAAAACGGGGAACCAAACGAAAGCGGCGGTGCAATGGGTTCAACTTCCCTACATCTGGACAATGACCGAGGCTTCAAGGCAAGGTTGGACAACGGTGTCAGCATCTACGTGCGCCCAATGGGCGTTTCCGACAAACATCTGATTGCGCAAGCAATCCATGATCTGTCCGACCAATCCCGATACATGCGCTTCTTTTCTGCGTTTCACGACGCCCCAGAACCCGTTTTGGACCTTCTGGCCAACGTGGATGGCGACAAACACGTAGCTTGGGGTGCCGTAGACTCTGAACAGAATGGGAGGCCCATCGCCGCCGTGCATGCAATCCGGGGTAACCGGCAAGACAAGGATGTCGAAATCGCTTGTACGGTTTTGGACGACTATCACGGTCACGGCATATCCCACCTTTTACTGGCGGCCACCGTGTTCGACTGTCTGGCTTTAGGGGTCGAGCTCGCTCATGCTGAAGTTCTGTTCGGAAACTATAAGGCCAAGGGTTTGTTCGAAGGGTTGAATGCCGACCTCGTGGAAAGCGATGAAACACTGTTGTATCGCATGGAATTGCCTTCACTCTTACGGACGATTGAGCGGAAGGGTCATCCAAGTTCTTTGAAGCAATTTATGCACGCGCTGCGAACTTCTGCGGATCCCGGCCCTACAATAGGCGTTCCGTGGTCAAACCCATAAAGCATATTTATTGTGAGGTTCTATAATATTTAGGCGTGCGTCCGGTCCATCGCCGGAACGCGCGGACGAAACTAGCTGTTTCTGAGAACCCCAGAACGTGTGCGATCTGCTCGGTGCTCAGTGTCGCTTCGCGCAAATACTTTAGCGCAAGCTCCATTCGAACAGCGTCGACAATTGCACTAAAAGTCGTTTGCTCTCGCTTCAGGTGCCGCCTGAGGGTACGACTGGTCAAACCAAGGCTCTGAGCGACGGTATCCATACTTGACGAAAGTGCAACATTTTGAATCAAGCTCCGACGGACCTGACCACTGACACCGTCTTTTTGGGTGATCTCGGACAGTTCGTTTTCGCAAATTCGAACGAGCTGATTGAAAGTCAACTGGTTTCCCAGTTCGACTTTATGCTCCAACCATTCCACTCCGACATGGAACCGGTTCCGTCCTGCGTTCAGAATGATCTCGTCTGCTGCATCAGCCGGCAAGGTGTATGCGCTGTCATTGGAATATCTGACTTCGATACGGCGTGAGGTAAAACCAGCGCCCATGACATCCCTGTGCAGCGAGTTGTAGATGCCCAACTGTAGATTGACGAGGAATTCGTAAAACTCTTTTCCGGCGTAAGAGGCCGGGACAGGCTCAAAACCCCACCCTTCAGCACCCTCGTCCTGCACAAACTCCATCGATGCGGTAGGAGCAGCCAAGAAGTGGTACTTTTGCGCAAACTCCGCGGTCTCGCGATAATCCACGCTACAGAGAACCGCGTATCCGTAAAGCCCGTAAGAAGAAACGTGCAGGTTTTGGCCGATCTCATATGGTATGTGAGGGTGCCATTTCCGGTCCGAGATATTCCTGAACGCCTTCAACAGCTGATCATTGGAAATCCGAAGATCGACGTCGTGCAATTGGGACGTTTCAATCCCCGTATCGTCGAACATATGACCTGTTTCTAAGCCACGCCGCCGCAATACGTCGAGTGCTGCGTTTATCTTCGCGACGTTGTGTACCCGTCCCAGCAAGGTTCCTCCCAAACCTCTTTCAACCAGAAATCTGACTGGTTGGCCTTTCTAGTCATCCATTATGTCCTGATCGGTAATAAACATACAAGACATCGACAGGTTAGCATCGCTTAGGTCTGAATCTACCGTATGAATCAAATCACAGGGTTCAAAGTCACAGATTTCATGACGCGACAAATTAGGTGGTGCATTCGGCATCGTCAAAAGGACAGCAAAACAGGAGGAGACCTGATATGAAGATTACCATTGACCTCGATATGACTCCGGCAGAGCTACGCGATGCCCTTGGTCTTCCGGATGTTAAATCCGTGCAGGATCGTTGGGTCGCCAGACTGGAAGAGTCGCTAAACGAAGAAATTGCCAAAATGTCGCCCGAGGCGCTGGCTGAAAAATGGGCCGGGGCACTGGTTCCAAACACTGATCTGCTAAACGTTTTCATGAAGATGATGCCTGGGGTCGACACCAAATGACTGTGGTCGTAGCTCATGGCAGGTTGTGACCCAACGTAACAATCATCCAGCGACCGCATGAACACGTAAGCCACTGGTTTTGATGTGATTTAACGCTGACCTGCACTTATGCTGCAGTGCAGAATATTTGTTGCGCTGCAGCGAAGTCTCAATATATGATCATAGTGCCAACGAAATCAGACCCGGAAGGAGGCCAACATGGCTACTGCAAAAACCGCTGCCAAGGCACCCGCAGCTGAAGAAAACAACGTCACCTCGATGGTGAATTCGATCACGTCCTCATACAAGGATGTTGCCAGCAACTTCAAAGGTTATAGCGAAAACCTGACCCAGTATGGTTCGGTTGCAAACGAAACTGTTCGCAAGACCTTTGACGGTGTCGTCGCATTTGACCGTGCGCTGATCAACTTCCTGCGCGCCAACCTGGACAACACTGTCGAGCATGGCCGCAACATCGCGAAAGCACCGAACATCGCCAACGTCGCTTCGCTGCAGCAAGCCTTTGTTACCAAGCAGATCGAAGCCGTTAGCGGCCAGATCAAAGAGCTGAGCGACATCGCAGAAGAGCAGTCCAAAGCAGCTCTGGCACCTCTGTTCAGCGCAGTTGAAGACGCCGTCGCAAAAGCCGACAAGAAATAAGATCAACACGGTTTACGTGTTGATACCCCGGCGCCGCCTCGCGCCGGGGTTTTTTTGTTATCCGATCAGATGTTCAACTGTAAAAAGAATGCCGCCGATCGCGAAGCCCAGCAAAGCGCCGTTGATACGGATGAATTGCAGGTCTTTCCCAGCCTCGGTTTCGAACCGCTCGACCAGCAAATCTGGGTCCCAACCCGAAATCGTCTGAGTGACAAACTCACCAATATAAGGTCGGGCTTCTGGTATAATGCGCGCAGCAAAGTCGGCAATGGATGCGTCGAGCTTTTGCTGCAGCGCCTCATCATCGGCCAAACGTTCGGCCATCTGTCGAATGTATGTCTGGATGGCGCTGACAGCTTCGTCGCTTTCCAGATAATCCGCCATTTTGCCTTTCATACTTGTAATCAGCGCCCGCAAGTTATGCTCGAAACTTACCGTACCCGAATAGTCAGCGGCAGCGTTTTCAATAACGTGTTGAAGGTGATCCGTTTTGGCAAAATCGCCAAGCACCTGAACGGCAGCGTCTTCGAAGTCTTTACGCAGCTTGCTATCGGGCTTTGCCAGGTCTTCAAGGACCGACAGCAATCCATTCACAATCAACTCCGAGGCATTACGATCCAGCCTCGATGCGATCCACCACCGGCTGTTGTCACGTACAAGCCGTTCGACTGCCCCACGATTCTGATCAACCGTTTCGTGCAGAAACTCAACAATCTCCGTCAGGGTCTCGCCCTTTAGGCCCCGTTGCAGCAATTTCGACAGTTCTTGTGCGACTTTGGGGTTCCCGGCAGCCTCTCCTGTCAGCTGTCGAACCAGCTTACTGAGCATTCGCATCAATTTGTCAGGCATATCGGCCCGCAAGACCTGTACGACACCCTGCAAAAGTCTTTCTATAAAGTATCCTGATTGGCCTTCACGCAGCAACCAGGCCGCAAGTTTCGCGGAGATGGCGCTGCCCTTCAGCTTTTCCATGATCAGTTCGGTCTGCAGGAAATTCTCTTCGATGAACCGCCCGACATTGACGGCCACTCGCGACTGATTTCGCGGCAACAGGGCGGTATGCGGAATCGGCAAACCCAGCGGGTGCCGAAACAACGCAACAACTGCAAACCAGTCTGCCAATCCCCCAACAATTCCAGCACCGGCGGCAGCGCGCAAAAGTTTAAGAGGCCAGCCAGGATCCGTTGGTACAAATGTCACCAGATAGATCGCAACAAGAACAACAAGCGTTCCCGTTGCGAATTTTCGCATGGCCGGCAGGTCCAATTCTCGTTGTCCCATGCCGGGCTACCCTTAATGTGGTTCGAAGATAAAACGCTCGACTCGTTGGGCAGTTTCGACCGGCATGGTCACCATAAACAAGTGACCGCAGGGCATGACTTCCAACTTGCCCCGATCCAGGCGGCTGGCCAGGATACGACCATTGGCGACGGGGACAATTGGATCGTCTTCGCCCATCAGAACCAGGGCCGGCATTTTCAACTTGGGCAAGTAATGCCAACTGGTCCAACCGACAATCGCAGACAGTTGATACATGTATCCGACAGGTGTGCCGTGATCCAGAGCCTCGGAAAACTCGCGCATCAACTCTTCCTGCACGGCAACAGTACCGCCATACAAAGTCAAAGCGTTCTGAATCATAAAGGTTGGGTCACTGTGGCGCTTGGGCGTGACCATCTTCAACAACGTCTTCGGAGATCCCGGGATCATGATTGCGCCCGCAGCCGTGGCAGCAAGCGTAAGAGACAGAACACGGTTGCCATACATGTGCGCGAATTGCTGTGCCGCGCCACCACCCCATGACACGCCAAAGACATGGACGTCGTCAATACCAAGCTGATTAAGAAGCGACGCAGCCATATCCGCGACATGTGACAATCGATACGGCAGTGTCGGTGTCGGCGTTCCTCCGACGCCGGGCGCATCAAAAATGATAACCCGGACATTTCCGAAGCTGGTGATGAAACGCTCGGCGCTTTCGATGTTGGCGCCAATACCGTTAAACAGCAACAGCGTTTGCCCAGCGGATTCGGGATGGTAATCCGCATAGCGAACAGGCCGACCCCATACATCCGCTGTGCGGATGACCATCTTTGCTTTTTCTGTCTGCTGGGGTTCTATATTCATGCCTTACCCGCTTCAAGATGGACATAGGTACCGGGTGAGGCGCAAATGGCGGGATAATCTTTGTTCCCAGTCGAGTTGGGCGCTGCTTTTTCCTTGGCAGACCGCTCGGTCATCCATTCAACCCAGTGCAGCCACCAGGTGCCGTCAACCTCGGTGCTGTTTTCAAGGTACATTTCGGTCGATTCCGGCGGATTGACCATGCGGCGGAACTTGGCCTTGCGGTTGGAAGGTGGGTTCACGATGGCCTGAATATGACCGCTGGAACTGAGAACAAACTCTGACGTCCCGCCCAGCATGTGCACCGTACGATAGCAACCATCCCAAGGCGTGATGTGGTCTGTGGTTCCACCTAGAACGTAGGAATCGCAGGTTACTTTGGACAAATCCGCTGCTTCGCCCAAAACCTCGGCCGTCCCGGATTTCAAGCCGTTGGCCTGCAACAGGTCCATATAGTCGCTATGCAAACCAGCGGACATATTGGTGGTGTCGTCATTCCAGAACAGGATGTCAAAAGCTGGCGGGTTCTGACCCATCAGATAGTTGTTGATCCAATATGCCCAAATCAGGTCGTTGGGACGCAACCATGCAAAGACCTTGGCCAGATCATTCCCATCGATCACACCTTTGGCGCGCGATATTGTCTTTGCCAGCTCAAGAATCTCCATGTTGGCAAACAGGCCCATCGAGGTGTTGGCCGCGCCGTCCGTATCCAAAATAGTCACAAGGAAGGTTGCGCTGGCTGCTCGGTCAATCCCTTTGGCCGCCCAATAGCTCAGGAGCATCGACATCGTGATCCCACCCGAACAAGCACCCGCGATATGAACTTTTGGCGAATTGGTTATCTTTGTCACGATCTCAGAGGCATCGTCCAGCGACCGCACGTAGTCATCCAGACCGTAGTCAGCGTCTTCCGAGCCCGGATTGCGCCACGATACGATGAAAACGGTGAACCCTTGCTGCACCAAAAACTCGACCAGACTGCGTTCCGGTGAGAGATCCCACACATAAAACTTGTTGATCTGAGGCGGCACGATAAGGATCGGAGTACCTTTAACCTTGTCGGTTTGAGGCGAATATTGAATCAGTTCGCGCAGTTCGTCACGGTGAACAACGTCGCCTTTACTGATACCGAGGTTCTTGCCCACTTCGAATTTGGACCGGTCTACAGAAGACGGCATGCCGCCATTGTTGACAACATCGTCCAACAAGTTCCGCATCCCGGCAACGATGTTTTCACCGCCCGTCTCAAGCGTCTTTTTCATAGCCGACGGGTTGCCCATCAGTACGTTGGTCGGAGACCACGTATCCAGAAACGTCCCCGTCAACAGCTTCATACGCTCGGCGTCGCGATAATCCAGATCCAGCTCGTCAATCCAGTTCATCGTATTGCTGCACCAAGCCAAGTAGCTTTGTTTTAGCGAACGGTAAGCCGGATTGCTTTCCCAAACCGGGTCCGCAAAACGTTTGTCGGCAGGTGCGTCCTGAGTAGGGCCAAGGCCACTGAAAATGCCAAACATCTGGTTCCCAGTGTTCATACCCATGCGCATGAACTCCATGGGTTGCTTTGCCATAGCGCTGTAGAAATTTGAGATCGCTCCGGCAAACCCGTCGTCTTTCAAGTCTTTGTCAGACATTTCAATGTCCTCCCGTATTCTACGAAATTAGGTAAAGGCCATCGCCAGAGTTTCGGCGATCAAGGCCGGATCTTCCTGCCCAGCGACTCGAGCCGTAACGGTGGATCTGATAAGAATACGACCGCCGCTCTTGACTTCGACTCCGGTCAGAATTGCCGAAATCTCGACCGCTGCCCCACTTGGAACGGGTGCCAAGAAACGCACTTTGTCCAGACCATAGTTCATCACGCCCTTGCAGCCGTCAGGTACGATACCAAGGCCCATCTGCGCCGCAGCCAACAGTGACAACGTCAAATAGCCATGGGCAATCGGGCCGCCAAACGGGCTGTGCTTTTCAGCCTTCTCGACATCAACATGAATCCACTGCTGATCACCTGTAACATCGGCAAAGCCTTGGATGCGGTCCTGGTCCACCGTAACAGGAGCGCTGGGGCCGAAGGTTCGGCCCACATGCTGTTCAATATTCTCGACTGTGTAGTCGATGGGAAACGTCTTGTCGTCGCTCATGGCTTACAAACCCCGCAGGTCTTTTCTGAGAATTTTACCCACCGTCGATTTGGGCAGCTCATCCAAAAACTTGATCTGTTTAGGAACTTTATATCCGGCCAGTCCTTTGCGGCAATGTTCGATGACTTGCTCAGACGTAAGGTCAGACCCTTCCGTGACGCTAAGGAACAACCGGATTGCCTCGCCCGTCTTTTCGTCTGGGACGCCGACTGCGGCCACTTCTGCCACTTCGTCCAGCATGGCCACATGGGCTTCGATTTCGTTCGGATAGACGTTAAAGCCAGAAACCAGAACCATGTCCTTCTTGCGGTCAACGATTTTGATCAGGCCCTTCTCGTCCCGCACCCCGATGTCGCCGGTGCGGAAGTAACCGTCTTCGGTAAAGTTTGATGCGGTTTCTTCCGGGCGGTTCCAATAACCCTGCATGACCTGAGGGCCTTTGGCACAGATCTCACCGGCTTCGCCAACACCGACCCGGTTGTCTTCATCATCCAGCAATATGATGTCAGTCGACGGCAGGGCATATCCCACTGCGGCCGAGAACTCATCTTGCCCCATTGGATTCAGGGTCAAGACCGGAGAGGTCTCGGACATGCCATAACCCTCTAGAACATGGTGCCCGGTGATCTCTCTCCAGCGGTTCGAGACGGCCTCTTGCACAGGGGCACCGCCGCCGATCATTGCGCGATAATTAGAAAAATCGACATCCTTCAAGCCTGGATGTGCACATAGCCCGGCAATAAGCGTATTCACGGCAGTTGAGACAGTGAAACCACTGTCTCGATAAGCCGAGATCAGCTGTTCGGGGTCACGCGGGTTTGCCACAAGATAGTTGGTCGACCCGATCGAACTGTAGGTAATCATATTCACCATCAGGGCAAAGATATGGTACAGTGGCAACGGGGTAACGATGACCTCTTGGCCGTGCCGCATGGCTTCAGGCAAAGCGGCTTTCGTCTGCTCAGTATTCGCAACAAGATTCCGGTGTGATAGAACGGCGGCTTTGGAAAGACCCGTAGTACCACCGGTGTATTGCAGGAACAGCAGGTCATCGCCAGTGATGACAGGCGGATTGAATTCCAGATCCTCACCTTCTTCTACCAGCTTGGCAAAACTCAGCGTTTCGCTCAGGCGCGTGTCCGCAGCCGGACTTGGGATCGGCGTCGCGGTCATATCGCCCAGATCAACCGTAATCACAGTCTTGATCGGAGTGTTGTCGACAACCTCTGCCAGTGTCGGAGTCGAACCACCGAAGATCACGATGATCTCGGCGCCTGCGTCGTTCAACTGATGCTCTAATTCGTGCGGCGTGTACATCGGGTTGACGTTCACCTGAACGCCTCCGGCGCGAATGATACCCAGCATGGCAATCGGGAAGGCCAGGATATTCGGGACCATAAGCGCGATGCGGTCACCCTTTTTGACGCCCAGTTTCGATTGCAGATACGCAGCAAAATCGCGCGATAGCCGATCTGCATCCGTATAGGTCAGGCTACCGCCCAGACCGACATAGGCCGTCTTTTCCGAGTAGGTTAGAAAGGCCTGCTCGAACATCTCGACCACCGAGCTATAGCTATCGGGGTTAATTTCCACTCCCATATCGGGCCAAATGACTTCAGACGTGATTTCGGTCACTGATTTTTCCTCCAATTAAATCGCGTAAAGCGCTCAATCCGGCGACAGGTCGCGATACGCAAAACCGTGACCCGCCGATCATGAATTCTGTCTGCAGGCGATCCGCGTATCGTTCAATGTCAGAAGAGGACGAAAAATCGACATGGCAGGACACTGCAGGTTCGTTTCGTAGGGTCACTAAGAACCGTAGGTCGGTTTGGCACCAATGGGGCAAGAGCAACTGCATTTCTTTCCGAGGGCTCCAACAAACAAAAACCCGGCTGGCAAATACCAACCGGGGTCGCGATTTAATAGTTTTTTGGACCAGCTCTAGCCTTGAATGACATCCTGCCGCTGCACGCCCAGTCCCTCGATCCCCAGCTCCATCTTGTCGCCGGGTTTCAGATAGGTTTGCGGGTCTTGCCCCATGCCCA
>NZ_JBQFPK010000017.1:0-95662 GCF_056534465.1 Ruegeria sp. D3 | reverse complement strand
TAGCCAAGTTTCTGCAACTGCAAAGCGGACTCGGGCGTCATCGCGACCCGGTTCTCACCGTCCAGTATTTCCTTTGGTGTGCCTAGCTTCATGGGTCAGGTCCTAGTGGCGTTTTTTGGGTGGCATCAGGTCGGTGATCGTGCCTTCGAACATTTCGGCCGCGAAATTTACCGTCTCGCTGAGCGTCGGGTGAGGGTGGATCGTGTGACCGAGATCGACCGCATCTGCGCCCATCTCGATGGCCAGAGCTGTCTCGGCGATCAAGTCACCCGCGTTCGTGCCCACGATGCAGGACCCCACTACGCGTTGATCTTCGGGATCGAAAAGCAATTTTGTGATGCCTTCGGACCGGCCATTGGACAGGGATTTGCCTGATGCAGCCCAAGGGAACACGCCTTTTTCGACCTTGATGCCTTTGGCCTTGGCCTCGGTCTCGGTCAGGCCACACCATGCGACCTCGGGGTCGGTATAAGCGACCGAGGGTATAAGCTTGGCGTCGAAGAACCGCTTGTGACCAGCGGCCACTTCGGCGGCGACCTTACCTTCATGCACTGCCTTGTGTGCCAGCATGGGCTGGCCGACCAGATCACCGATGGCGAAAATATGCGGCACGCCTGTGCGCTGCTGGTTGTCCACGGCGATAAAGCCACGTTTATCCACCGCAACACCCGCCTTTTCTGCGTCGATCAGCTTGCCATTGGGCTTGCGGCCCACGGCGACCAGCACCTTGTCGAACGTGTCGGTGAAGCTTTCGCCCTTGTCATCCTCGAACGTGACTTTCAGGCCCTTTTTCTGAGGCTCAATCGCGGTCACTTTAGTCTTGAGGAAGATGTTCTCGTACCGGCCCTTAATGCGGTTCATCAAGGGTTTGACGATGTCCTTGTCGGCACCGGGGATGATCTGATCCATCAGTTCGACCACGGTGATGTTCGACCCCAAAGCGTCATATACACAAGCCATTTCCAGACCGATTATACCACCACCAAGAACCAGCATCCGTTTGGGCACATCCGCCAGTTCCAACGCCCCGGTCGAGTCGATCACGCGATCGTCGTCATGCGGGATGAAAGGCAATTCAACCGGTTCAGAGCCCGCAGCGATGATACACTGTTCGAAGGAAACGGTAGTCATGCCATCATCGCCCACAACTTCGATCATGTTCGGGCCCGAGAAACGGCCATAGCCGCGCACGATCTGAACCTTGCGGCCTTTGGACAGGCCGTCCAGTCCGCCGGTCAGCTTGCCGACAACGCTGTCCTTGAAGGCGCGCAGCTCGTCCAGGTCGATCTTCGGTTTACCGAAGCTAACCCCGTGTGCGCCCATCTCTTCGGCTTCGGTGATGACCTTGGCCACGTGCAGCAGCGCCTTCGAAGGGATACAACCCACGTTCAGGCAGACGCCGCCCAGTGTCGGGTTGCGTTCGATCATGACCACCTTCTTGCCCAGATCGGCAGCACGGAAAGCGGCGGTGTAACCACCGGGGCCAGAGCCCAGCACAACCACTTCGGCATGCACATCGCCCTGACCAGTCGCCGTGCCGGTGGCGGCCACGGCTTGCGGCGCGGCGGCGTGGGCCTCTGCCGGAGCAGCTTCGGGCGCGGCCCCATCGGCGGCTTCCAATGTCAGGATCAACGCACCTTCCGAGACGTTATCGCCTTCGGACACGGCAATCGAAACCACTTTGCCTGCGGCGGGGGAGGGGACCTCCATCGTGGCTTTGTCGGATTCCAGTTCGATCAGTGGGTCCTCGGCGGCGACAGTATCGCCGACCGAGACAAGAATGCTGATCACGGGTACATCGGAGAAATCACCGATATCGGGTACTTTGACGTCCATCTGATCTCTCCTTACCACATCAGCTTGCGCATATCGCCCAACAGCGTCTTGAGCGTTACGCAGAAGCGCGCAGCCAAGGCGCCATCGACGGCACGGTGGTCATAGCTAAGCGACATTGGCTGCATCAGGCGCGGCACAAATTCCTCGCCATTCCAGACTGGCGCCATTTTCGAGCGGGTCAGGCCCAAGATAGCCACCTCGGGTGCGTTGACGATGGGCGTGAAATGCGTGCCGCCGATACCGCCCAACGACGAGATCGTGAAGGTCGCGCCCTGCATGTCGTTTGACTTCAGCTCACCTGCGCGGGCCTTGCCAGACAGCTCCATCAGGTCCTTGGAAATCTCGACAATCCCCTTACGGTCGGCGTCCTTGATGACCGGAACCACCAGCCCGTTGGGCGTGTCAGCCGCGAAACCGATATTGTAGTAGGATTTGCGGATCAGCTTGTCGCCATCGGGGTGGATGGACGAGTTGAACTCCCAATACTGTTTCAACGCACTGACCGAGGCTTTGACGACAAAGCTGAGCAGGGTAACGCGATAGCCTTCTTCCTTGGCCATCGTGTCCATTTCCTTGCGGTACTTGTCCAGATCAGTGATGTCCGCCTCGTCATTATGCGTCACATGCGGGATATTCAGCCAGGACCGATGCAGGGCAGGGCCCGACAGCTTTTTGATCCGCGGCATCTCCACATCTTCCACGGGGCCGAATTTCGAGAAATCGACAACCGGGATCGGCGGAATGCCCATTCCGCCTGCGGCCCCGGCGGCCGCCGGGCCCGCCGCGGTTGAGGTCTTCAGGAACTTGGTGACGTCTTCGCGCAAGATACGACCCTTACGGCCTGAGCCGTTGACCTTGGACAGGTCAATATCCAACTGACGCGCAAAGGCGCGCACCGATGGCGAGGCGTGGGCCTTGCCGAACCCACCATCCACAACGGGTGCGGGTGCCGAGGCAGCAGGCGCTGCCGGAGCGGTAGCAGGTGCGGCAGCAGGTGCGGGCGCAGTCTCGGCCGGAGGGGCAGAGGCCCCTTCGCCTTCCAGCAGCAGGATCAGCGCTCCCTCAGACACGTTGTCGCCCTCGGCCACTTTGATTTCCTTGACGACACCAGCGGCCGGGGAGGGAACCTCCATTGTTGCCTTGTCGCTTTCCAACTCGATCAGTGGATCTTCGGCGGCGATGGTGTCACCGACCGAGACCAGAATGCTGATGACGGGAACGTCCGAGAAATCCCCGATATCCGGGACTGTTACTTCGATTGCCATGTCTATGTCTCCTCGTGCCCCGTGGCCTTAAACCAACCGGGGGTTCGGCTTGTCGCCGTCAATTTCATATGTCTTGAGCGCTTTCTCGAGCTCGGCCTTGGTCACGGCACCTTCGCGGTACAAATCGACCATGGCGGTCGCCGCGATGTGGTTGGCGTCGACCTCGAAGAACCGGCGCAGGTTCACCCGGCTGTCCGAGCGGCCATAGCCATCCGTGCCCAGCACGGTGTAGCGGCCCGGCACAAAGGCGCGGATCTGTTCGGCGTAGTTCTTCATATAGTCGGTGGCTGCGATGATCGGGCCCTTGGCTTTGGACAGCCGCTCGGTCACGTAAGGCACACGTTCTTCGGCCAGCGGGTCCAGACGGTTGGCGCGCGCCGCGTCCTGACCATCGCGGGCCAGTTCGTTGAACGAGGTTGCCGACCAGATATCCGAGGTCACGCCGAAATCTTTCTTCAGCATCTCGGCGGCTTTCATCGCCTGAACCAGAATGGTGCCCGAGCCCATCAGATTGACGTGCTTCTTGCCGGGCTTTTTGACCTCCTGGAACCGGTAAAGCCCCTTGATGATGCCTTCTTCCGCGCCCATTGGCATGTCGGGGTGGGCATAGTTTTCGTTCATCAGGGTCAGGTAGAAATAGATATCCTCCTGATTACCATACATCCGTTGCAGGCCGTTCTGGATGATCACTGCGACCTCATAGCTGAAGGTCGGGTCATAGGTGATGCAATTCGGAATGGTGCCCGCAAGGATATGGCTGTGCCCATCCTCGTGCTGCAACCCTTCGCCGTTCAACGTGGTCCGTCCGGCAGTGCCGCCCAGCATGAAGCCCCGCGCGCGGCTGTCACCCGCAGCCCAGGCCAGATCGCCAATCCGCTGGAACCCGAACATCGAGTAGTAGATGAAGAACGGGATCATCGCCACGCCGTGGTTGGAATAGGACGTCGCCGCCGCGATCCAGTCGGCCATGGCTCCAGCCTCGTTGATGCCTTCCTGCAGGACCTGACCGTTGGTCGTTTCCTTGTAGAACATCATCTGATCGGCATCTTCGGGGGTATAGTTCTGACCCGCCGGGTTGTAGATGCCAACCGAGCGGAATAGCCCTTCCATCCCGAAAGTGCGGCTTTCATCGGGCACGATCGGAACCACGTTTTTGCCGATCCCTTTGTCACGCAGCAGCGTTGTCAAGATGCGGACAAAGGCCATGGTGGTCGAAATCTCGCGCTCCCCGGTGCCTTTGAGCTGCGCTTCGAACTTGGACAGGTCCGGGATATCCAGAGCGGGTGCGGTGCTGTCGCGTTTGGGGAATTCCCCCCCCAAAGCTTTGCGCCGGTCTGCGAGATAAGCCTTCTGTGCATTGTTCAGCGACACGAATGGCGCGTTTGGCAGATCTTCGTCGCTAACCGGGATTTGGAACCGGTCGCGGAAGGCGCGCAGTTGATCTTCGGCCAGTTTCTTTTGCTGGTGCGTGGTGTTTTGACCTTCACCAGCCGAGCCCATGCCATAGCCTTTTACGGTTTTCACCAACAGGCAGGTTGGAGTGCCCTCATTCTCGGTTGCGCGTTTGAACGCGGTAAAGACTTTCTCAGGGTCGTGTCCGCCCCGGCGCAGCGCCCAGATTTGATCGTCGGTCCAGTCTTCGACCAAAGCGGCAGTCTCGGGGTATTTGCCAAAGAAATGTTCGCGGATATAAGCGCCGTCCTTGGATTTGAAGGTCTGGTAGTCCCCATCGACCGTCTCATCCATCAACTGGCGCAGTCGGCCGGTGGTGTCTTTCTCCAACAGCTGATCCCAGCCTTTGCCCCAGAGCAGTTTGATGACGTTCCAGCCTGCGCCGCGGAAGTCGCCCTCAAGCTCTTGCACGATCTTGCCGTTGCCGCGTACCGGGCCATCCAAGCGTTGCAGATTGCAGTTGATGACAAAGATCAGGTTGTCCAGACCTTCGCGCACGGCAAGGTCGATCGCACCCCGGCTTTCGGGTTCGTCCATCTCGCCATCGCCCAGGAAACACCACACCTTGCGGTCCGCCATGTCGATATGGCCCCGGTTGTGCATGTATTTCATAAATCGTGCCTGATAGATCGCCATCAATGGGCCCAGACCCATCGAAACGGTCGGGAACTGCCAGTAATCCGGCATCAGCCACGGGTGGGGATAGCTGGACAGACCACCTCCGCTGACTTCCGAGCGGAAGTTTTCCAACTGCTCTTCGCTGATGCGACCCTCCATGAAGGACCGGGCATAGATGCCGGGGATCACGTGGCCCTGAAAGAACACCAGATCGCCGCCATGGATCGCTGATTTCGACCGCCAAAAGTGGTTCAGGCCAATGTCATACATGACCGCCGACGACGCGAATGAGGCGATGTGGCCACCATATTCGCTGCTGACCTTGTTGCGCCGCACCACGGTGGCCATCGCGTTCCAGCGGTTGATCGTGCGAATGCGCCATTCCATGTCCTGATCGCCGGGAAAGGCATACTGATCATCGACAGGAATGGTGTTCTGATAGGGCGTGGTTGCCGAAAACGGCAGGGTCGCCCCAGCAGCGCGCGCCTTTTGCACCGCTTTGTCCAGCAGGAAATGTGCGCGATTGGCGCCATCCCGTTCGATGACGTCTTCGATGGCGTCCTGCCACTCCTGAGACTCGATTGGGTCGATGTCGGGTTCAAGGTCTTTCATGTGGCAGGGTCCTTTCCTGTGTATGTCCGGGCGTTAGCTGAAGAACTGCGCGCCGTTGGCAGAGATGGTCGAGCCGTTGATGAACTGACTGTCATCCGAGGCCAGGAAGGCCACGCAGCGGGCGATCTCCTCGGGCTCGCCCAGCCGTCCCGCCGGGATTTGGGCTATGATCGACTCGCGCACCTTCTCGGGTACGGCCATGACCATCTCGGTTGCGATATATCCGGGGCAGATCGCGTTGGCGGTGATGCCCGCGCGTGCGCCTTCCTGCGCCAGCGATTTTACGATACCCAGATCGCCCGCCTTGGTCGCAGCATAGTTCACCTGCGCGAACTGACCTTTCTGGCCGTTGATCGAGCTGATGACGATGATGCGACCGAATTTGCGCTCGCGCATACCGGGCCAGACGGGGTGGACGGTGTTGAACACACCGGTCAGGTTGGTGTCGATCACGTCTTTCCACTGGTCCGGGGTCATTTTGTGGAATGGTGCATCGCGGGTGATGCCTGCATTGGCCACGACAACGTCGATGGGTCCAAGGTCCGCTTCGACTTGGGCGATACCTGCGGCCGAGGCTTCGTAGTCGGCTACATTCCACTTGTAAGTCTTGATACCGGTTTCGGCGGTGAAGGCTGCGGCCTTTTCATCATTGCCCGCATAAGTCGCGGCGACATTATATCCTTCAGCCTTTAACTTTCTGGAAATCGCTTCGCCGATACCCCGGCTACCACCAGTTACAAGGGCAGTACGTGTCATTTTCAATTCCTCCAATTAGTCAGTAACTGTGACCTAACTCGCCTTGTTACGTAGCGTAATTTTCAGCGTACGGATAGGCCTGAGCGGAATACCAGCTATGCGTCTCAGGAAAAGTTTAACGTTAAACTATCTGAAAAAGGGTCACGCATAGCCTTGGGCGATTTACTTGATCCCTTCGCCATAGTTGCGGGATTTTGACATTTTGCCGATCCCCGGATTGAAAGAGTTTGTCGGATCGCAACACGTGTAATGCGCCGCAAGGTCGGGTTTGGCCTTATAGAGATGCCCGACATTATGTTCCGCCGGATATTCGGCACCACGCGCGTCGAACAGCTCTAGCATCGCAGCTTTCAGTGCTTTGGGATCGGCGCCTTTGCGCACCACATAGTCCTGGTGCATCACGTGACACATGAAGTGGCCATAGTAGAGTTTGTGTACAATCTGATCGCTGATCTCGGGCGGCAAAACCTCAAGCCAATCACGATCATTGCGGCGCAGGGCTACGTCCAGCGCGATGATGTCCTCGACCTCATCTGCGTGGATCGCCATATAGCGCACCGCAGCGCCCGCAGCAGCAAACCGGTGCAGGCCCGCGATCTTGGCTTCGTGTGGCGTGCATTCGAAGAAACCTGCATCGCGTCCTTCGAAGAAGCCGGGCAACCAGTCGCGGATCGCCTCGATGCCCTCGTCCTTCATCTTCAGGATCAGATGATGTTCATAGGCGTCTCGGTATTCGGTCATCCTCTTGGGCAGGACCTGCGGCAGGAGGCTGACTGCGGCCTGCATGAACCGGTCGGTGAAATTGCGCAGAAAAGGAATGCGCCGCAAACGTGCATCCACCGCGCCCTTCAGCGCAAAGAACATCGGCAAGCGGTCCGTGCCCAGCTTGTCGATCATCCACACTGTGTCCTTACCGTAGGTCTTAGTGATGTCGAACACGTCGCGCTGCATGTACTCGGCCGAGACTGGCAGGGACGCGAATTGCGACAGTATATGCCGGCGCAACTCGGCCAGATCGTCTGGGGAGTTGGTTCCGATATAGAAAACCTGTTCAGCCTCGTTCTTGGCGAAAGTGTCCAGACGCACGGCAAACACAGCCATTTTTCCGGCTGAACCCGCAGATTCAAACAGCTTCGCCTTGTCCGCATTGTATCGTGCGGGCGTTTCGGCATCCACGTCGCGCACGATCTGCGCATAGTCATTGGCCGAGGCGCGTTTATTCGTGGCCCCCGGATTGCGCTCGAACTGACCAGCATCGAGATTTGACAGGATCTGTTCCGACGTCTCACCCAGATCGATGCCCAGATGGTTGACCAGCTCTAACGTGCCGGTTTCGGTGATGCGGGCATAGACCGACAGCTCGGTGTAAACCGGCCCGCGTTCAACCAATGAACCGCCCGAATTGTTGCAGACCCCGCCCACAATCGAGGCCCCGATGCACGAAGATCCGATCACCGAGTGCGGCTCACGCCCCATTGGGTCCAGCAACTTTTCCAGTGCAAAGAGCGTGGCGCCGGGAAAGCTGATGACTTGTTCGCCGCCGTTCAGCGGAACCAGAGTATCCATGCGACGGGTATTGATCAGAACCACATCGCGGTCATAGCGACCCGAGGGTGTGGACCCTTCTGTCAGGCCGGTATTGGCGGCCTGCATGATGACGATCTTGTCGGCGGCAACGCAGGCTTGAAGAACTTTCCACTGCTCAAGCAGGGTGCCGGGTTGCACGACGCACAGCGCCTCGCCCTCACCCGACCTGAACCCGCGGCGGAACCGCTCGGTGGCGCGTGCGCCAGTCAGCACATGGCGTGACCCGACGATTGCGCGGAAGTCGGATATGAGGGCATCGTTGGTCATGCTGCGTTCCGATGCGCCAACCCCTGAACCGTCACCGGGTCGCGAAACCGCAGATTGGCGCGCGACAGTTGATCAACCCGCGTGACGCCCATCAGCTTCATGTCGCGCTCGATCTCGGCCCGCATCAGCCCCAACGCGCGTTCGACACCGGGCTGTCCAGCAGCCGCCAGCGGATACAGATAGTGCCGTCCGACACCAACCGCTTTGGCCCCCATAGACAGCGCCTTCAGCACATGGGTGCCGCGTTGAATGCCGCTGTCCATCATCACGTCCAGCTTGTCACCCACCGCATCCACGATCTCGGCCAGTTGGTCGAAAGGTGTGCGCGAGCCGTCCAACTGGCGACCGCCATGGTTCGACAGGATGATCCCGGTGCAGCCGATCTCGGCCGCGCGGCGGGCGTCCTCGACGGTCATGATCCCCTTAAGGCAGAACTGACCGTCCCATTCCCGTACCATCTGGGCCACATCGTCCCAGTTCATCGATGGGTCCAGCATTTCGGTGAAATAGCCACCGATCGAGCTGGCTCCGCCGCTCATGTCCACGTGTTCATCCAGTTGCGGCAGGCGGAATTTCTCGTGCGTGACATAGTTGATGCCCCACATCGGTTTGATCGCAAACTGGATCATGCCGCCCAGCGTCAGCCGGAACGGGATCGAGAATCCCGTGCGCAGGTCACGTTCGCGATTGCCGCCGGTGATGCTGTCTACGGTCAACATCATCACCTCGACACCCGCCTCTTTGGCGCGCTGCATCATGGCCGAGTTCAGGCCCCGGTCTTTGTGGAAGTAGAACTGGTAGACCTGCGGGTTTTTGTGTTTCTGGCGTAGTTCCTCCAGCGAAACGGTGCCCAGCGAGGATACGCCGAACATAGTCCCGTATTTCTCGGCCGCTGCCGCCACGGCGCGCTCGCCCTGATGGTGGAACAGGCGCTGCAGCGCGGTGGGCGAGCAATAGATCGGCATGTCCAGCTTTTGCCCCATGACGGTGACGGACATGTCCACGTCCTTCACCCCGCGCAACACCGATGGCAGCAGATCGCAGCGATCAAAGGCGTTTGTGTTCTCGCGATACGTCACCTCATCATCCGCGCCGCCGTCGATATAGTTGAAGATCGGTCCCGGCAGGCGGCGCTTGGCCAGTTGGCGGAAATCGTGGAAGTTATGGCAATCGGTCAGACGCATGTCTCTTCCTCCTATCAATACGCGACGGATGGCAGCCAGGTGGCCAATGTGGGCCACAGGAAGACCAACGCTAGCCCGGTCAGTTGCAGCAGGACAAACGGGATGATGCCCTTGTAGATGTCGGTCAGTTTAATCTCTGGCGGGCAAACACCTTTGAGATAGAACAAGGCAAAGCCAACCGGAGGTGTCAGGAAGCTGGTTTGCAGCGTGACTGCCACTAGGATCACGAACCAGACCAGCGCGGGTTCGTCCAAGACGCCAAAGCCGGGGATGTCGATGCCCAGCCCATTCACGATCGGGCGCATCAGGGGCAGGACGATCAGGGTGATCTCGATCCAGTCCAGCACAAAGCCCAGCAGGAAAACGATGAACAGGATGAACAGGATCGTGCCATTGGCTCCAAAGCCGGTGGACTGAACCACATGTTCGATCAGCTCATCGCCGCCAAGTTCGCGCAGTACATAAGAGAACACGGTCGCGCCTAGGAAAATCGCAAAGATATAGGCGGTTGTGTTGAAGGTCGACACCAGGACGTTCCACAGCTTTTGGAAGGTTAGCTTGCGATAGCCCAAGGCCAGCAGGGTCGCACCCAGTGCCCCGATGCCCGACGCTTCGGTCGGCGTAGTCAGGCCCGCAAAGATCGAACCGAGCACGGCGAGGATCAGCATCAGTGTCGGGATGACCGCGATCAGCACGTCCTTGACGGCGACCCAATCGGGGGCCTTGGCGCCTTCGGGTACAGGGGCCGCGTCACGTTTTATCAGCGCAAGGATGAAGATATAGCTCAAATACAGCCCACCGATGATCACACCCGGGAAGACGGCGGCCATGAACAAATCACCCACCGACAGCGCCATCTGGTCGGCCATGATCACCAACATGATCGAGGGCGGGATCAGAATGCCCAGCGTACCGGACGCGGAAACCACGCCAGCGGCCAGTGTCGGTTGATATTTCTGCTGCATCATCGAGGGCAGCGAGAGCACGCCCAGCAACACGACAGACGCACCAATGATCCCGGTTGAAGCCGCAAGGATGATCCCGATCAGGGTCACGGTGATCGCCAAACCTCCGCGCACTGTGCCAAAGAGGCGCTGCATCGAGGACATCAGGCGCTCGGCCACGCCGGATTCGTCCAGCATCAGACCCATGAAGATGAACATCGGCAGGGCGACCAGAACCGCGTTGGACATGGTCGCATAGACCCGATTTACCACCGCGCCCAACGTCAGATAGTCCAGCCCGGTAAAGGTGCTTTCCAGCCCCGTCCAAAGCATCAGGTCGTTGTCGAACAGATAGGCCAACCCGCAATAGGCCACACCCACACCGGCCAGCACCCATGCCACCGGGTAGCCGGTGAACAGCAGCGCTATGAAGGTCAGGAACATGGCGATGACCAGCTTTTCCTCGGTGGTTTCCACCAGGAACGTCAGGCCCACACAGATCGCGGCAAAGACGGCCAGAACCAGCAGGACACGGCGCAGCGGCGCGCCTTCGCGTTCGCTCTCGGGTCCGTAGATCAGCGCGTGACCATCATGGATCAGCCGGGCAAGGGCGGCCAGCGCCAGCAGTACGAAACTGATCGGAATGACCGCTTTAAACGCCCACCGTGCTGGCAGGCCGGTCGGGCTGTCGGACCGTTCGTTGACGCGGAAGCTTTCGTAGAAATAATCATACCCCTGGTCGATCATCAGATAGATGAACGGGGTCAGCAGCGTCAGGATGCCGATCACCTCGATCACCCGCTGAGCGCGGCGGGAAAGCTGCATATGCAGCACGTCCACACGCACATGGCTGTCGGTGATCAGGGCGTAGGAGATACCGATCATCGTCACGATGCCGTAGAAATGCCATTGGATCTCGTCCAGTTTGGGATAGTTCTGGCTGAACAAATAGCGCAGTGAAACCTGAGTGAAAATCGCGGCCATCAGCAGCACATTGGCCCACATCACCACATGGCCAACGGCCTTTACGCTGGTGTCTAGGGCAACAGCAATTTTTTGGCGGTCTGTATCGGGATGTTCCAGGAGGCCTTCATAGGCTTCGACCGGATCATTGACGTTCTTTGGCGTGGCCATGGGTAATCCTCCCTCGGTTGATCGGCGCGGGCGCGATCAAGGCTTTGCAGGCAGTGGTCCTTTGGATATCCGGGGCGGAGGAGCCCGCCGCCCCGGACGCGTCAGTCGTTCAATTTACTGACGAGGGAGGAACGCGTTTGTTTTCCACAGGTCATAGCCTTCGCGGAACTCAGTCATGTCGGCCATGACTTTGGCAAAGAAGGCGTCGTTTGCAGCTTCTTCAGCAGCAACTTCTTCCCAAGTGGCGCGGAAGGTGTCCAGCATCTCGGGCGACCATTGCTTGATGGTGACGCCGTTATTTTCGACGTTGTCGAGCAACGCGGCGTGCTGAATGGCTTCGCCTTCGGCAAAGCTGTCTGTCATCGACGCTTTGCAGGCATTTTCGATGATCGCCTTGTGCTGATCGCTGGCTTCGTTCCAGACATCCTTGTTGATCATCAATTCGAACACGGTTGCCTGCTGGTGCCAGCCGGGGAAGTAGTTGTACTTGACCAGCTTGTGGAAGCCCAGGCGAGCATCGATAGCGGGCATCGAAAACTCGGTCGCGTCGATTGCGCCTTTTTCCAGTGCGGGGAAGATCTCACCACCTGGCAGCAACGAGGTTGCAACGCCCAGCTTCTGCATGACTTTGCCGCCCAGGCCAAAGAAGCGCATCTTCAGGCCGTCCAGATCTTCGGGGCTGTTGATCTCGGTTGCGAACCAGCCCGAGGTTTCCGGGGCAATGATGGCGCAGGGCATGACGTGTACATTATAGCCCGCCTGGTCGTACATTTCCTGATACAGCGCGCGACCATTTCCGTAATACATCCAGGCCATGTATTCGCCGGCTTCGGGGCCAAACGGAACGGCCGAGAACAGCGGTGCGGCGGGGATTTTACCCGCCCAGTAGCCAGCGGTGGTGTAACCTGAGTTGATCTTACCAGTCGACACCGCATCCAGAATCTCAAATGGCGGAACCAGCTTGCCCGGCTCGTAGACCTTCATCTTCAGCGTACCGCCCGACATCAGCTGCAGCTGCTCGGCCACGCGTGGAATCGGCGAGCCCAGACCTGGCAGCTCGGTCGAGAAGGCGATCGGTGTTTTCAGCAGCAGCTTGTCGGCGGCAAGCGCGGGTGCGGCGATCAAGCTGGCAGCGACTGCAAGGCTCGTCAGGGTCTTTTTCATGAATTCTCCTCCGGGATGGTTCGGACGCAAAGTCCAATCAATCTGTGACGCTAGGTTATCCGGCGCCTTAAGTGGTCAATAAAGTTTACCAACATATCCAGTCAACAACTATATTTACCACTGGATCATGTGGCCGCAGGCATAAACTGCATTGCGTCTCGATCGGTAGATAATTTCTGACTTTGGGCGAGAAGTTCAGGAATTCAGAATAAAATAATTTAAAACAGACTATTAAGGTAATTTGTCAGGTGAGCCTGTGTGCGCAGAAACTAGTTGAAGTTTGGTGTCTCAAAGGTTATTTTAATTTACCAGTAAGAACGACTGAGCCCAAACCACAAAAGGCCGCGCGTGATGACACCAACTGCGATTTTTGAACCAATCGGCCACGAATCGCTTGCAGATGCGGTGGTTGCCCAGGTCGAGGATCTTATTGCTTCAGGTATTCTCAAGCAGGGCCGCAAACTGCCTTCCGAGCGCGATTTGGCAGAGATGTTGCGCGTGTCCCGGCCTAAACTGCGTGAAGCGCTACATGTTCTGGAAGAGCGTGGTCTGGTCACAACCCAACACGGCGAAGGCACTTTTGTCGCCGCTTTGACGGGGCAGGCAATGATGCCTGCTTTGCTGGCATTGTACGAACGCCACGAGCCTGCCTTTTTCGACTATCTTGAGTATCGCCGCGAACAAGAAGGCTTTGCTGCGCGACTGGCCGCGCGCCGCGCGACTAAGGCCGACAAAGAACGGATCACGGAAATTATGGCCGAAGACGACCGAGCTTGGCGCGCGAATGATCCGGCTGCTTCTCGGGAAGCTGATTTTGCGTTGCACGCAGCAATTGTCGACGCAAGCCAGAATGCCACGCTTATTCACATGATGGCCTCAATCTATGAATTGACTCGCCAAGGCGTTTTCTACAACCGCGAGTTCCTGAAAACCATTGACGGAACCGGCGAGCGATTGGTGCAACAGCACAAAGAACTGGGTGAGGCTGTCATTGCGGGCGACGAGGCGCGTGCCGAACAGGCCGCATTCGACCATATTGATTTTGTAGAGGAGTCTTTCCGCCTGGGAATTGAAAGACGCCGGCGAGAGACAATGGCCGAGAAACGACGTATGCTTTCAAGTTCTAAGCCGACACCCAATTCCTGAGAGCAAGCGCAGCCCGTACATTTCGGGCAAAACTCGCGATTTAGTAGCTAAGGTTTGCATTAAAACAGCCAACGTTCACGCGGCAACCTCGAAATTTTGAGTGGGGTGCGTTAAGGTTTGTGTGCACAGAATAATCGCAAGACGCTATCGTCTTAGACATGTGCCAGCATTTTCGGTGTGTTGAAGATGCGATCACTGGCGGTCAGGCAAATGTTCCGTGCAGCCCTTAGAAGGAGGGTTTTACGTTTGTTTTCGTGTAAATATTGGGGGGGAAATCAATATGAAAACATCAAGGATACTCAGCGCGTTTGCTTTGCCGATTTTAATCGCTGCGGGCGGAACATCTCTACTGGCTGAAAGTGCTCGCGAAGAAAGTCAGGGTATGGTTTTGCTGCGCGGACTGCCAACTTTGGACACGTCGCACAGTGTCGCGATTGTCGAGCTTGATCCGGAATCCGAAAACTTCGGGAAAATACTCAGCGAAGCCGAACAACCTGATATGGCTGAGCCGTTTCATCACTTGTATTACAGCCCGAACGGCCGCCTGTATGCCACCGGGCTGGACCCAACATGCAGTTTGGCAGAAATCGGTCTTGTCCGCGGTTCCAGCGGTGCGCCACAGGTCTCAGGTTTTGAATGTCTAGACACCGCAGGCCAGATGGTCGGTGAAGACATCATGTGGACCACGTCGAATGGGTCCGAGTACATGTTTGTCACGTTCATGGGTGGCCTTGGGGGCGACGACGGTGGGTCATTAGGCGTGTTTGATCCACAGACGAATGAAGTCGTAAAAGTCATTGAGGCCCGTAAGAGCGAGATCGCTGAGGGTGCGCCTTACATCATGTATCCCCACGGGATTTCGGCGTTTGAAGATCGTATGGTGATCTCGTCAACAGTCCATCCTGACCTGGCGACCGGAGTTGGCAATTCAATCACGGTAATCGATCTCAATACGCTTGAACCTATCCAGACAATTACGGTCGAAGGTGAGACACCGATTGGCTTTCCTTCATCTCCGGTCGAGGTGCTTTTTGCCCGCCCGTCGATCCACCCAGAGATCGAACCAGCGGTCATGGTGAATACGATGTTTGGCTTTGAAACCTGGTCCATCCCTTACGATGCGGAGACTAAGACGTTTGGCGAAGGCAAAGTGATCTATTCCGGCACTGAAAACGGCACAGGCGTGCCACTTGAGTTCTATGGAACCGAGGATGAGCTGTTTATCAGTCACGCTCTGCCGGGTGTCGTAAAGCGCTACGACTTGTCGAAGCTGCCTCAGCTTGTCTCGTCTGGTCCTGATATCGTTGCCGATCCAGGTGCGCATCACATGATCTTTTTCACTTCGGCGTCTGGACGCGATCTGATCGCCGTTCAGAACAACCTTTTGAACCTTGGAAATGCTGAAGCGAATGATCCGACGGATGTCGATTTTATCGCGTCGGTCAATGCCAACACAATTACCGTCCATGATCTGGAAACCGGAGAACGTCTGGGCACGGTGAATTTCAAAGAAACGTACCGGAAAGGGGTCGAAAATGTCGAAGGCCTGTTTGGCTCGGGCTTCGTACATCACCACTAGGCTGCGTTCTTCCAAGTCCAAAAAGGCCGTTTGCACCGGGCTAACGGCCGTTTTGGCTTCGGTGCTTTTTGGTTCATTTGATGGTCAGGGCCATGCCGATCCTACGCCGATAGAGGGCTTTCAAGCACCCTTTGTATTTGGCCGGTTCACGGTACCCGCCGACAACCCGCTGACGGAAGAAGCCTTTGAGCTGGGTCGAAATCTGTTTTACGACCCGATCCTGTCGGGTGACAACACGATGTCTTGTGCAACCTGTCACGAACAGGCTCGTGGGTTCACAGATGGCCGCGCGCGGTCGGTTGGGCATAACGGTGAAGAACTGGACTTCAATGCAATGGCCCTAGGCAATCTGCTTTGGGGGCCGCAACTGTTTCTATGGGATGGACGCAGCCCAAGCCTTGAACATCAGGCCCTGCAACCTTTGCTTAACCCGATTGAGATGAATCAGCCTCTGGACGCGTTGTTGGATGAGTTGAGTGCTTCCGCCCACTACCAAGAAATGTTTGACGCTGCTTACGGCGAAATCTCGGAACAGGCCGTTTCCAAAGCGCTGGCGACATTTGTTCGACTGTTGATTTCCGCCGACAGCAAATATGATCGTTACCTGCGGGGTGAAATCAAGTTGAACGATCAGGAGGAGCATGGGCGCAAACTGTTCATGGCGCATCCGGATGTGAAAACGTCACTGCGCGGAGGGAACTGTATCGATTGCCATAGTCAGTTTGTCACCGCCGGATTTGCCGAAGGGTTTGATGGGTTCAGCAACAACGGTTTAGACCCCGATACAGACCTAAAGCCCGGCCTGAGTGCCACGACCGACTACGATGGTGACCATGGAAAGTTCAAAGTACCCAGCCTGCGCAATATCGCAGTCACCGGTCCTTATATGCATGATGGGCGTTTTGAGACATTGCGAGAGGTTTTGAACCACTACAATGAAGGTATCGTCCTCAGCAGTACGCTTAGCCCGCTGATCCTCGAGGCAGATAATGAAGTGGCCGACCCGACACAGGCATTGGGGCTGCAACTGACCGAAGTGGAAATAGATGCAATCATCGCCTTTCTGCACACGCTCACGGACGAAGCATTCTTGTCAAATCCAAAGTTTTCGAACCCATTTTAAGGTGCTGTTCATGATCAATCTTCTAACGGCAAAACGACAGCTGATGGGGGCAGGGTTGGGTCTGACCTTGTGGAGCGCGCAGGTTGCGGCTCAATCTCCGATGACGCTTGAATTCCACGCGATGAACGGTGACGCGCCTTTCATTTTCGATGAATTTGTCCATTCCGATCCAATTGGGGGGGAACCTTTTCGCCTGCGCGACTTTCGATTTTTTCTAAGCAATGTGGTGTTTTCCGATGGCACCCGGCAATTTGCGGTTCCCGAAAGCTATTACCTGATCAGGTTTGATGGCCGTAGCCAAACATATGAGGTAACTATCCCGGAAATGCCCTTGCAGACCGTCTCGGAAATCTCCTTCGCCATCGGTCTGGATGCTCAGACCAACGGGTCGATCACGCCGCGCGGAGATGTAGACCCGAACAGCCGCATGGCGTGGAATTGGGAGATCGGCTACAAGTTCGTACTGGCCGAAGGCGCTCTGCGCGGGGAGGATGGGCTTATTCCTCTGGTCTACCATGTCGGGTTTGACGAGAATATGCGTGAGCAAAGCCTTGCTTTAAACCTTGAGAGCGGCGCGCGCGAAATTGCATTTGATGTTGATATAATGGCGTTGTTCGACGGCGGAACCCGGCTTGATCTCTCGGCCTTGCCGACTGTGAAAATGGATCGGGATGATGCCTCAGCGTTGGCTGACAATTTTGCCGGTTTGGTGAAGCAGCGGAAATAGGGCTCGCAAGGGCAGTCCCATTTGGGAATTTGAGTCACTTGCCCCGCCAGACGTGGATTTGTCACAGGCGGTATGGGTTTTTCCCAAAGCGGCCAGCGCTTAAGTTCGAGTCATCGCAAATCGGAGCTACCTACGTGACGCATCAAAGTTGGAGCACAGCCATACTCGACCGGCTGGAAGCTGAAGGGACGCGCATGACAATCCCTGACGGAGCGCAGTTGTTTGCTCCGGGTGCCTACGGACAGGTTTTTCTGATTGTCCGGTCGGGGATCGTGCGCGTTGAACAAACCAGCCCGTCTGGTCGCACGGTGGTGCTGTACCGCGTTGGTCCCAATGATAGCTGTGTGATGACGACATCTTGTATGTTGTCCGACATTCCATATTCCGGTTTTGGCTATGCCGAAGGGGCAGTGACCGCACTGGCGATTGGCCGGGACCGGTTCAACGCGCTACTGGCTATGGACTCGGCGTTTCGCGCTGCGGTTTTCATGGCATTTTCTCAACGGATCGTCGAACTGTCCGAAGTCATCGACGACCTTTTGCTGAACCGTATGGATCAGAAGCTGGCGCAGTGGTTGCTGGATCAAGGCAAAGATGTCCCCGACATTCACACCACTCATCAGCGAATTGCCACTGAGCTGGGCAGCGCACGCGAGGTGATGTCGCGTATTCTCAAGGATTTCGAACACCGGGGATGGGTCGCGTTGGAACGGGGTGTAATCCACCTGCAGAATCGTTCTGCATTGCAGTTGCACGCAAAATCCGGGTCTGTGTGACCTCGTCACATATAGCCAAGCCAAAAGCTGCGAATCTCTTCCCAGATCATCAAGGAGATTCGATCATGCAATTCACATCCAACGTAGGCTCTATCGACCGCGCATTGCGTCTGATCCTGGGGACAGCGCTGATCCTCTTGGCTTTGACTGACACTGTTGGCCTGTGGGGCTGGCTGGGCGCGGTGTTTGTCGTAACAGCTTTCGTCAAGTTCTGTCCGATCTACGCGATGCTGGGTCTATGCACCTGTGGAAAGGTCGACCAATGACCCTGCGCACACCTCCGTCACGCAGGGCCGTTCTGGGTATGGGGATCGCGACGGCGCTGGCCTTACCGTCATTGGTTTCAGGTGCCAGTTCGATTGAAACTTCGGTCGATCCAGCGCGCCTATCAGACCGGCAACGGACACCATTGGGCTTGTATTTGACGCCGCAGGCTGCATTTGCGGCCCTGCAGCGGGATAGTGACATCTTGTTCGTCGACGTACGCGACCCGATCGAGGTTTCTTTTGTGGGCCACCCCGAGGGGTTGGACAAGATCATCCCACTGGGCATTGTTACTCACCAAGTCGATCCGCAAAGCGGTCAGTACCAAATGAAAAATAATCGTAATCTGGTGCCCGAGTTTGATGCTTTGTTGAAGCAGCAGGGGAGATTGCGGCAGGATGCCGTTTTTGTCACTTGTCGGTCAGGGGCGCGGTCTGCTGTCGCAACCCGTCAATTGGCCAAGGCGGGTTATACAAATGTCTGGAACCTGATCGAAGGGTTTGAGGGTGACAAGGACGCTCGCGGCGTACGTGCGCTTAATGGTTGGCGCAATGCGGGATTGCCATGGGGGTATCGTTTGGGCCCCGGCGTTGCATGGCAGGGCGCGATTTAACCTTGTTGTTGCAACATGTTTAGGGCTGCCTGTCCCTAACCACAAAGTGTGGCGTCGAAACTAAATGCGAGGCCACACCTTTTTGTCGTGTGAAGCCAAGGACCGGGGTGCGGCGTTTGGTTCAAATTTAATCAAAAGATCAGTTTGGGTTTTAAGTCCGCCGTTTTGTGGGAGTTATGAGTGCTTAAAAGGCGGGCGCAAATTCGTGGATCGCGTCTGACGGCTGGAAAACCTGCATCAAAGCGTTGACAAGTATTTTTCAAAGATGCAACCAATTGCACATTGGTTTAATGAAAAGGTTGCGCCTGTGCCCACACCAAGTGTCCGCACCACGCCTGACACAAGCGTCGAAATCCTGAAGCTGTCCGCCTTCAGCCTGTCGTTTCGTGGCCAGCCTACCGCTGCAGTCGACGACTTGAACCTGAGTGTCTCAGCGGGTGAAACGCTTTGCATTGTAGGCGAGTCCGGTTGCGGTAAGTCCGTAACCGCCATGGCCTTGATGGGTCTGTTGCCGCGGGACGTCATCGAAATTCCATCAGGGCGGTTGGACTTCGAAGGACGCAGCTACGATTTGCGTTCAGAACAGCTTGATGCCGCCACCCGGGGCGACAGGATGGCCATGATCTTTCAGGAACCGATGACATCGCTCAACCCCGCCTTCAAGATCGGGGATCAGATTACAGAGGCCGTTCTGTACCACCGCAACTATAGCCGTGCCGAGGCCGATGAAGCTGCTCTGACTATGCTGCGGCGCGTAGGTATCCCGGCCCCTGAGCAGCGGCTGAACGAGTATCCTCATCAGTTGTCTGGTGGGATGCGGCAGCGGGTGATGATCGCGATGGCATTGATCAACAATCCCTCGCTGCTGATCGCGGATGAGCCGACCACGGCCCTGGACGTCACGATCCAAGCCCAAATCCTTGACCTGATCCGGGAACTTCAGGCTGAAACAGGAATGGGTGCCGTTTTCATTACCCACGATCTGGGCGTTGTCGCTGAAATAGCGACGAATGTGGCGGTGATGTATGGCGGGCAAATCGTGGAAAGCGGTCCAGTGGATGCTGTGTTCGATGACCCGCAACACCCCTACACCATCGGCCTCATGAGCTCGGTCCCGCGCATGAGCGGTTCGCGCGACAGGCTGATCACCGTGCCCGGCACCGTGCCTTCGCTGGCGGACATGCCGCTAGGATGTCGGTTTCGCACGCGCTGCCCCTTTGCGACTGATGACTGCGCAAATCGCCCGGCATTGTCTGACGTTGGGCAGAACCATGCGGTGGCCTGCCACTATGCCCCCCTGGAACAACTCAAGGGGGTCAAATGCGCGATGTAATCCTTGAGGCACGGAACCTCACCCGTCATTTCACACTGGGCACCGGCCTGTTCGAGCGCAAAACCAAAGTGCGTGCGGTCGATGGTGTTTCGCTGTCGGTCCACAAGGGTGAGACCTTTGCCATTGTCGGAGAATCCGGTTGTGGCAAGTCAACGCTTGCGCGGCTGTTGATGCGGCTGGATCGGCCAACCTCGGGTCAGGTTCTGTTTGACGGGCAAGAGGTTCAGGACCTGCCCCGCCGTGACATGGCCCCGCTGCGCCAACAGATGCAATTCGTGTTTCAGGACCCGTTCTCGTCCCTGAACCCCCGAATGACGGTGGGCAAATTGGTCGGCGAACCGTTAGAAGTGCACGCGCCCGAGCTTGATGAGGGCGCGCGTCGCCAAAAGGTTGCCGCGCTATTGGCGCAGGTCGGGTTACTTCCAGATCACGCCAACCGCTATCCGCACGAATTCTCGGGTGGCCAGCGCCAGCGGATCGGAATTGCCCGTGCGCTGGCCTCGGGTCCTCGGCTGCTGATCGGGGATGAACCGGTCTCGGCTTTGGATGTGTCGGTACAGGCGCAGGTGGTCAATCTGCTGAACGATCTGAAAGAGGATCTAGACCTGACCTTGGTCATCATCGCCCATGATCTGGCCGTCATCCGGCATATGAGCGACCGCATCGCTGTGATGTATTTGGGGCAGGTAGTTGAAACCGGCCCCGCCGATCAGGTGTTCGAGGAACCGCGCCACCCCTATACGCACGCACTGCTATCCGCGATCCCGGAACCCGAGCCGGGGCGCGAACGTGATCACATGGCGCTGAACGGGGAAACACCCAGCCCGTCTGCGCCACCGGCAGGGTGCCGGTTTCATACCCGCTGCCCCTTTGCGCAGGACAATTGCCGGACGGCACCCCCAGTTCTGGAGGACGCAGGCAGGGGCCATCACGTCGCCTGCCATCATTGGAAAACCATACCAGAGGCCGGAAAACCGGCCCCGCCCCGACGCCGCAGCGCCGGAGCAGAAGAGCGGTTCGCGCTGTATCGCGCGGCTGTCCAAACGCCCCCGGCTTCTGCCGAAAACAGAGAGGAAACACCATGAATGTCTTGAAAACCGGTCTGTTGGCCGGACTGCTCGGTGCAACCGCGCTCAGCGCGCAAGCCGCCGACCTGCGCATTGCTCTGCAATCCGACGCAGATGTGTTGGACCCCGATCAGTCGCGCACATTTGTGGGCCGCATCGTGTATGCCTCGATGTGTGATAAGCTGGTCGACATCACCCCTGACCTTGAGCTGATCCCGCAACTGGCCACCGGCTGGGAATGGAGCGAGGACGGCAAAGCCCTGACCATGACCCTGCGCGAAGGCGTGGTGTTCCATGACGGCACGCCGTTCAACGCACAGGCCGTGGCCGACAATATCGACCGGTCGCAGAACCTTGAGGAATCGCGCCGTAAGTCCGAGCTGAAGTCCGTGACCGGTGTCGATGTGGTCGATGACTACACTGTTCGTTTTAACATGGCCGCGCCCGACGCGACCCTGCTGGCGCAATTTGCCGACCGCTCAGGCATGATGGTTTCTCCGACGGCAGCCAAGGCGGCAGGGGCGGATTTTGGTCTGAACCCGGTCTGCTCGGGCCCGTTCAAGTTCAAGGAACGTGTCGCTCAGGATCGTATCGCGCTCGAGCGGTTCCCTGACTACTGGAACGCGGATGAGATCCATTTCGACAGCGTCACTTTCCTGCCGATCCCGGACACCACCGTTCGTCTGGCCAACCTGCAATCGGGTGACATCGACATGCTGGAACGTCTGGCCGCGACGGACCTCGCGCAGGCCGAAGGCGATGGCAGGATCAACGTTGAACGCGCCGTTTCGCTTGGATATCAAGGTATTACCATCAATGTGAACAATGGCGAAAAGGGCGATAACCCGTGGGGCAATGACAAACGTCTGCGTCAGGCGCTCAGCTATGCGCTCGACCGTGATGCGATCAATCAGGTCGTGTTCGAAGGTGCTTTTGCGCCGGGCAACCAGCCCTTCCCGCCGACATCACCCTGGTATGACGCCGATCACCCGGTGCCCGCGCGTGACGTGGAAAAAGCCAAGGCCCTGCTAGCCGAGGCGGGCTTCCCCGACGGGATCGACCTTGAGGTTCAGGTGCCCAACACCACCGTTCCGCTACAACTGATGCAGGTCGTGCAGGCCATGGCGGCCGAGGCCGGGATCAGAATCGAGATCACGTCCAAGGAATTTGCCACCCTGTTGGCCGATCAAAGCGCCGGTGATTATCAGGCCAGCCAGATCGGGTGGTCAGGTCGCGTCGACCCCGATGGTAACATCCACCAGTTCATGACCACCGGTGGCGGCATCAATGACAGCCACTACTCGGACCCGAAAGTGGACGAGATGCTGAACAACGCCCGCGCCTCGACCGATTTCGACGTACGCAAGGCGGACTATGACGCGGCACGGGACATTCTGGCCCAAGATATGCCCATTGTGTACCTGTATCACCAGACATGGATCTGGGCGCTTGATGATGGCCTCTCGGGCTTCACCCCCTATCCGGATGGGATGATCCGGCTGGAAGGCGTGAAACTGGAGAAATAAGCCACTCACGGCCCGCCCGGCCCTCCAGCCGGGCGGGTATTTTAACCGAAAGCCCCTGTTATGCTGTCTTTCATTCTGCGTCGCATCCTGATTGCGATCCCCACGATCCTGCTGATCTCGATCTTCGTGTTCAGCCTGCAAAAGCTGTTGCCCGGCGACCCTGTGTTGGCCATGGCGGGCGAAGAGCGCGACCCCGAAGTGCTGGAATTCCTGCGCGAGAAATATCGTCTGAACGACCCCATTCCGGTGCAATATCTGACATGGGTCGGGAATGCATTGCAGGGGGATCTGGGCATTTCGCTGCGCACCAATCAGCCCGTGACCGAGCTGATTGCGGAAAAGCTGCCGGTGACGATCCAGCTTGCCATCATGGCGATCCTGTTTGCGCTGGTGATCGGGATACCGGCGGGCATTCTGTCGGCGGTCAAGAAAGGCACTATTACGGACTACATTGCTAATATCGTGGCTCTGTCCGGGCTTTCCATTCCGAATTTCTGGCTGGGGATCATGCTGATCCTGCTGGTTTCCGTGAAACTGAACCTGCTGCCAGCCTCAGGCTATGTGCCCTTGTCTGAGGATCCTGTTAAATCCATCACTACGATGCTGATGCCTGCCTTTGTGCTGGGCACCGCGCTGGCCGCGACACTTATGCGACATACGCGATCGGCGATGCTGGGTGTGCTGAAATCCGACTATGTCCGCACTGCACGTGCCAAGGGTTTGTACGAACGCCGCGTGGTGCTGAAACACGCCTTCCGCAACGCGCTGACCCCGATTGTGACCCTGACAGCCCTGCTGTTCGGAGAGTTGATTGCAGGTGCCGTTCTGACCGAGCAGATTTTCACCATCCCCGGTTTCGGCAAGATGGTTGTCGATGCTGTGTTCAACCGCGACTACGCTGTGGTGCAGGGCATCGTGCTGGTCACAGCCGTGGGGTTCATCGTGATGAACCTGTTGGCTGACGTGGCCTATGTGCTGTTGAACCCCCGTCTGAGGAACGCGTGACATGGCTCTAGCTGATCCCATCCTCTCTCGCCGCCCGGAAAACCGGGTCTGGAAGAAATTTCGCACGCATAAAAGCGCCATGTTGGGCGGTTTTCTGGTTACGTTTTTCGTGCTGATTGCCCTTCTGGCCCCGATCCTGCCGGTTCCCGACCCGGCGGCGACCGACTGGGGTGCGGTGCGCAAACCACCCACCGCAGCGCATCCATTCGGCACCGATGAAATTGGCCGAGACGTACTGTCACGCATGATCTGGGGCGCGCAGGCGTCGCTGCTGGCAGGTGTTGTCTCGGTCGGGATTGCGGTGCTGCTGGGCGTTCCGCTGGGCATTATCGCTGGGTATTTCGGCGGCTGGATCGACGCCATCATTTCTCGCTGTACTGAGGCCCTTTTGGCGGCTCCGTTCCTGATCCTCGCCATCGCTCTGGCGGCGTTTTTGGGGCCGTCCCTGACCAACGCGATGATCGCCATTGGCCTATCTGCGACCCCTGTCTTCATACGCCTGACCCGTGGGCAAGTGCTATCGGTCCGGGCCGAGGACTACGTCACCTCAGCCCGCGCCATCGGCTTGCCGACCTCGAAAATCCTCAGCCGTTACATCTTTCCCAACGTGCTGCCGCCGGTTCTGGTGCAGGCCACGTTGACCATCGCCACCGCTATCATTGCCGAGGCGTCGCTGTCCTTCCTTGGCCTTGGGCAGCAGCCACCTGCGCCCAGCTGGGGCTCGATGCTGAACACGGCGAAAAACTTCCTCAACCAGGCCCCGTGGATGGCCATGTGGCCGGGCATTGCAATCTTTCTTGTGGTGCTGGGATTCAACCTTCTGGGCGATGGGCTGCGCGATGCGCTGGACCCGCGCGAACATTGATTTCGGAGACTAAGAATGACTGAATTCACCACCCGCCCCGAGATCCGAGGCACGTTTGGCGTCGTCACCTCGACCCATTGGATCGCCTCGGCTGTGGGCTTTGGCATTCTGGAAAAAGGCGGCAACGCCTTTGATGCTGCCGTAACCACCGCGATGGCACTGCAAGTGGTCGAACCCCATCTGAACGGGCCCGCAGGCGATTTGCCTGCCATTTTCCACTCGGCCGAAACTGGCAAAACGCAGGTTCTGTGCGCCCAAGGGCCTGCACCTGCCGCAGCCACGATTGAACATTACACAGGGTTGGGCCTGAACCTGATCCCGGGTTCGGGGCTGTTGGCCACAGTCATCCCCGGAGCTTTCGATGGCTGGATGCTTATGCTGCGCGATCACGGCTCGCTACCGCTGCGGGACGTCATGGAACCTGCCATCGCTTATGCGCGGGATGGTCATCCCGTGCTGCCGCGTGTTGCACATACAATCGACGGGCTCTCAGATTTTTTTGAAGACGAATGGCCCAGTTCGGCGGAAACCTGGATGCCCGATGGCAAAACGCCCGAGCCGCACAGTATTTTCGCCAATCCCGATCTGGCGGCGACCTATGAGCGAATAGTGACTGATGCCGAAGCCGCGCATGGCGATCGCACTGAACAGATTGATGCCGCCCGACGGGTATGGCGCGAAGGATTCGTCGCCGATCGTATTTTCGACTACCTGAGCGACGCCAAGGTCATGGATGTCTCAGGTCAACGCAATGCAGGGGTCATGACCCGTGCTGACATGGCGAATTGGGAGGCAACTTATGAGGACACGCTGACCTATGAATACCACGGTTGGACGGTCCACAAGACACATGCCTGGAGCCAGGGTCCGGTCCTTTTGCAAACTTTGGCGATCCTCAAAGGGATAGACCTTGGATCGATGGACCCGAACGGGTCAGAGTTCGTCCATACGGTGATCGAGGCGATGAAGCTCGCCTATGCGGATCGCGAGGCCTATTACGGCGACCCCGATCACAGTGATATTCCAATGGTCTATCTGCTGAGCGACGAATACGCCGCAGAACGTCGTGCGATGATTGGCGTAGATGCTTCGCAAGACCACCGCCCGGGTCGCGTCCCTGGGTTTGAACATTTGGCGGATGCCTATGTCGCCCGCGCGACGCAGGACTTTTCGGCCAGAACCGGAGCGAGCGCGGGCGAGCCGACGATGTCTCACCTGTCTGAAAAACGTGGCGATACGGTGCATCTGGATGTGATCGACCGTTGGGGTAATATGGTTGCGGCCACGCCATCGGGAGGATGGTTGCAAAGCTCTCCGGTCATTCCGGGTCTGGGATTTCCGCTCAATAGCCGGGCACAGATGTTCTGGTTGGAACCCGGCCTGCCGACCTCACTGGCACCGGGACGCAGGCCCCGAACGACACTGACGCCCAGTTTGGCTGAAAAGGACGGCGTCCAGCTGGTCTTCGGGACGCCTGGCGGAGATCAACAGGATCAATGGCAACTGATCTGGTTCCTGCGGTTCGTGCATTTCGGGCTGGGATTGCAGGAATGCATGGACGCGCCGCTGTTCCATTCGATGCATTTTCAGGGGTCATTCTACCCGCGCGCCGCAGCGCCCGGTGAGATGATGATCGAGTCAACCTTTGGCGATGCCGTTATTGAGGATCTGCGCGCACGTGGCCACAAGATCACTGTGGCTGATCCCTGGACGGTTGGACGCTTGACAGCGGCCTTGCGGGAAAAAGACGGATCTATGCGCGCGGCGGCAACGCCGCGTTTGATGCAGGCCTATGCGGTAGGACGTTAAATGACCTATTCTTTGATTGCAAAAGACCCAGAAACCGGTGCTATCGGCCTGATTGTGGCCAGCCGCTTTTTTGCCTGTGGTGCGCGTGTGCCCAATGTTGGTCCGCACTGTGCCATAGCCTCGCAAGCATTCTCAAACCCGGTTTGGGGCACCGAGGGGTTGCGGCGTCTTGAAGCCGGAGAAACTGCGCAATCGGTACTGGATGATCTGGTTGCTCGTGATATCGGCCGCGATGCGCGACAAGCGCATCTGATGGATGCGCAGGGCAACTTTGCGGCCTATACCGGGTCGGCCTGCGTCGAGTGGGCGGGGCACCGGATCGGTCAAACACATTCAGTCGCCGGCAACATGCTGGTTGGGCCAGAGGTTGTGGATGCGACCTTTGAAACCTATGCCTCTGAAACCGCGCTGCCGTTTCCCGAACGTCTGATGGCCGCGATGGAGGCAGGAGAGCGCGCAGGTGGCGACAGGCGTGGCAAGCAAGCCGCCGGTCTGGTCATCAATCGGGGCGAGGCACATTCCTGGTTGGATATGCGCAGCGATGACCATGCCGATCCGCTGGCCGAGTTGAGACGCCTCTACGACGTAGCCGGTGAGCGTTATCTGCATTTCGCCGAGGCGATGCCGAGTGAACGGAACTTCTCGGGCAATCCTGATCGCACTGCATTGGACGCCGCAATTGCCGAGGCCGAGGCCAAACGTCAGGCTGAAGGACGGGTTAGCCGTTCACTGGCCACCGATCCGGAGTGATGCATGGGCGGGATTGACCTTTCCACATTGGCAACACTGGTCGCAATTGCCGCAGCGGCCGGTGTGTTCGGCGGTATTTTGGCCGGGCTGTTGGGGGTTGGAGGCGGGATTGTCATCGTTCCTGCGCTGTACTTTGCGTTATCGCTGACAGGCAGTGATCCTGCGCTAACCATGCAGGTGGCGGTTGGTACATCGCTGGCCACCATTGTCTTCACTTCGCTGTCTTCAAGTTGGGGCCACTACAAACGCGGTGCGCTGGACATGGCGCTGCTGAAACGCTGGGCCCCCGCCATTTTGATCGGAGTGGTTATTGGTGGCTTGTTGGGTGGAGTGGTCAGTGGCTACATCCTTGTTGCTGTCTTTGCTACCGTGGCAGCGTTGGTTGCGTTGGACATGATCTTTCGCAAGCCCGGTGGAGATGGACCTCCGCGCAGCTTTTCACCACGCGTGTGGGCGGCTACGGGCGTTGCCGCAGGGGGGATATCGGCGATGATGGGCATTGGCGGCGGTACGGTTTGTGTCCCGGTGCTGAACTTTCTGGGTTACGATATACGTCGTGCCGTCGGTACGTCCGCCGCGATCGGATTTGTCATAGGTCTGCCCGGAGCTTTGATTTATGCGGGCACGGGCCTGGGGCAAACGGGATTGCCCCCTTTTTCCATCGGCTACGTCAATTTGATTGCCGCCGTGTTGATCATTCCGCTGACGACCAGCTTTGCGCATGTCGGAGTCCGCATTGCACACACCATTTCGCAACGTGCGTTACGGCTTGCTTTTGGTGCGTTCCTGATGCTTACGTCCCTGCGCATGTTTTATGACTTGATCGGAGCGTTCTGACCTTGGGGACCTGTCCAACAGACACAGAGCTGACCGCAGCATTGCGCGCAGGGATCGAATCCGGCGCGTTCCTAAAAAACGGAAAGCTGCTGCCAGAGCGAGCCTTGGCCGAGGCGCTGGCCGTAACGCGGGCCCGCATGCGACGTATTCTGGATCGGTTGGAGGAAGACGGTACCGTTTTTCGCAGGCACGGGCAGGGGACGTTTGTGTCGCCACCACCTGCTGTTCGAGCAAGCCCCTTCCGGGCTGTCGCGGCCAAGGTAATGCCGCGTGATGTCATGGAAGTCCGCTTGGAAATCGAACCTGCGCTGGCGGCGTTGGCAGCGCAACGCGCCTCGGTCAAAGAGCTGCGAACGCTGGAACAATTGATGCGCGCGACGTTGGATGCGGCGGATACGCAAGCCTATGGGGTTGCGGATGATGTGTTCCACTACAAAATCGCGGAACTTGCCCACAATCCGTTGTTTCTGACTGTGTACGACTCGATCCGAGCGGTCAGGAAGCAAGCGGAATGGACACGGCAACGGGAAACGCAATATTCACCGTCGACCCTTACCCGTTTGGGAGAACAACACGAGCAACTGTTCAGCAGCATTGCGTCACGCGACAGTCAGGCAGCAGCAGAAATCATGCAGTCGCATCTTTTGTCGGTTTCGAATGCCATGCTGCGAGAGAGAACATATGGGCAGACCCAAACCCTCTCAGATTTGGCTGAAGAGTGATTTCACGGTTTGAACCAGCATGTGATCTCATGGAGATGTGACTTCGCTGGTCCAAGATTCATTTAGGATGCGGGCAAGGCCGAAGCTATTATAATTTACGACCCGTTGGAGTGACCTAAATGCCTTCACTTTTCAGCGCCTTTGAATTGCGAGGCGTGACGTTCAAAAACCGTGTTTCGGTTTCTCCGATGAGTCAGTACCGGGCGCAAGATGGTCTCGCAAACGATTGGCATCTTGTGCATCTGGGGCGGTTTGCGATGGGTGGTGCAGCGCTGATTTATGCCGAGGCGACAGCGGTCACGCGCGATGGGCGCCGGACACCGGGCGATCTTGGGTTGTGGGACGACAGCCAAATCGAGCCCTTGGCAAGGATCGCTGATTTTATAACACGCGAAGGGGCAGTTCCGGGTATTCAACTTAGTCACGCAGGTCGAAAAGCGTCTGAGCGACGACCTTGGCATGGTGAAACGCCGTTGGACGATGAAGACGCAGCGGTTCGCAGCGAACATGCGTGGCCAGCTATGGCGCCGTCTGCTTTGCCTTATGCCGAGGGATGGCCTACGCCGCGCGAAATGTCAGACGACGATATACAGGCCGTCATCTCAGCTTTTGGGGCAGCAGCCAAGCGGGCCAAAACTGCGGGTTTTAAAGTCATTGAGGTCTATGCCGCGCATGGCTTTCTGGTGCACCAGTTTCTGTCTCCAATCACCAACCAAAGGCAAGACAAGTGGGGCGGCAACACTGAGAACCGGGCACGTTTTGCGGTCGAGGTCGCGCGTGAAATCCGTCGGAACTTGCCGGAGGATCTGCCGCTTGCTTTTCGGTTATCTGCCAGTGATTGGATGGACAATGGGCTTACTCCGGAAGACACGGTGGACATCGCCATAGCGCTCAAGTCAGCTGGGGTAGACCTTATCGACTGCAGTTCGGGCGGGATCGGAGGTAAGGACCGGCCGCAACGTATGACCATCGAACACGGATTTCAGGTGCCGTTCGCAGCGCAGGTACGGTCAGAGGCCAACATTCCGACTATGGCAGTCGGTTTTATTTGGGATGCCGCTGCGTGCGACACGTTGATCGACCGCGGAGACGCGGACATGATCGCCCTCGCGCGCGAGTTGCTTGATGATCCGAACTGGCCCTTGCACGCGGCAAGCCAGCTTGGGCGGAACGCTGACCATACCTTGTGGCCGGTTGAGTCAGGATGGTGGTTGATGAAACGCGATCGTTTGCTGTCGAAACTCGGTCTGAGATAATTTGAATTTTCCGCTTTGGAACCCGCGAAACTTCCGTCCGCTGATGTTCCAGCGCTTGTTCTTGAGAAGCACGGACAAGGTTCAGTGAAGCCTCGAAAGGTTGCTTTAGATCATTTGATGCCAAGACGATCGGGGCAATGGCATTCGGGTCGCGATGCTTTCCTGCAGTTGTGCTGCCGTTGACCTCAGGGCGTCAACGACCATTTCTCTTCGGTTGTCGATCAGGGCCGTTGCGAAATGAGGAATGGTTAGGGCTGCGATGACCGCTTTGCCCGGAGCATGCCTCACCGGAGCCGAAATCTCGTTGATAGCCTGACTTTCAGGGCTGCTTAAAGAGACATAGTTCTGAACCTCGCACGCTGCGGCCAGATCAGCGAACTCGTTCAGGTGCTCCTCGCCATGGCCGGGTGAAAGTCTCTCCAGCAGTTCCAGCCGCGCTTTTTTTGTTTCCAGTTCTGACAGGAAGCAGACCCCGGCTGAGGTTGGGAAGATTGGGCTGTTATACCCGACCTGCACTGTCACACCGTAGTTTTGCGAAGACGAAACACTGTTGATAACGACAAGATCGCCGGAGCCGCTGGGCACCCAAAGGTGGTTGGACAGTTCGGTTTCTTCGGCAAGACGTTCCATATAGGGTTCGGCCAGTTCGGCGAGTTTGCTGTTATCCGTGCGATCTCCGCCCAACAGCGCCAGTTTACCGGTCAAGCGAAACAAATCGCCTTCCTGACGCTCAATATATCCGCGCTCTTCCAACACGATCATCATGCGGAAGATTTCGTTTTTTGAACGCCCAATTCCCTGCGCCAATTGTGACAGGGTGGGAAAGACATCCGAAAGCGACAAAAACTCTAGAATATCCAGCCCTTTTTCCAAGGCGGGAGCCGAGTATTTCTGAAGCTTGGTCTTTTCTTCGGACATCGGGTTTCCTTTTTATCGGTGCTTTCTCAAAAAAAACCGCAGGGGCGCAAGCCCCTGCGTGTCCGGTCGACCATCCCGACAGGGAGGAGAAAGGGTGCCGACCTGAACAGTCTTTTATAGACCGTTCTTTTTCAGGACTTCACCAGCGTTCTCAGAGGTGATCGCTTCGGTGCCCATAACAACCGATTTCGGTACTTCTTCACCTTTCAAGTGCTTCAGTGCCTGACGCAGGCCTTCTGCACCGGGGGTCGGGTACAGGAAGGTGGCCGACAGTTCGCCGTTTGCAACCCAGGTCACGCCTTCGCCGGGCAGAGCGTCAACACCGATGAAGATGATGTCGTCCGCACGACCAGCATCTTTGGCGGCCAGATATGCGCCATAGGCCATGGGGTCGTTGTGACCATAAACCATTGAGATGTCTTCGTAGTTGCGCAGGGCGGTCGACATGATGTCATACGCCTGATCCTGCTTCCAGTCGCCCGACTGCTGATCCAGCAGGAAGGTTACGCCGTCTTCGCCTTCAAAGGCTTCGTGGAAACCGTTGGCACGGTCATGTGCGGCTTGCGTACCCAGACCACCCCAGATTTCAACGATGGTGCCTTTGGCGCTACCTGCACCGCCCAACTGCTCAACCGCGAATTTACCAGCTTCACGACCGATCAGTTCGTTGTCGCCGCCAACCCATTGAACGAATTTGTCGGTGTCGACGTTACGGTCCAGAACAAAGACGGGGATACCCGCGTCGGTTGCCTGCTCGACCACGCCGGTCAGGCCAGCGGATTCTTTCGGCGAGATCAGGATCGCGTCGACTTCCTGACGGATGAAGTTTTCAACGTCTGCAACCTGCTTTTCTGTGCGGTCGTTGGCGTCTGCGATGATCAGCTCGACATTGTCGTGCTGGTCCGCTTCGGCGCGCAGGTCTTTGTTGAACTGGACGCGCCAGGGTTCAACCGTCGTAACTTGCGAGAAACCGATCACATAGTTGTCAGCGGCCAGTACCATGGATGCCGAAAACGAGGTTGCGAGCGCGGTGGCGGCCATCAGGCCCTTGCCAAATGTTCTTCTTTTCATAGTCTACTCCTTAGTCATGATGCGGGTTTCTCCAATGTTCCCGCGTTCTGATTGCTCTGACCTATTGTCCACCAAGACCTTCAGGTCAGAGCCTCCTCCCTCTGCCCAGGCGCTCTTTCGCCATGACAAAGATCTCTTCAAATCGCCCTTCCTGAAGCAGGACGGCGACCACGATGATGATGCCCTTCAGCACCAGCTGCGTGTTACTGTCGATGTTGTTGAGTTGCAGGATGTTGCTGAGGAAGCCAAAGATCAGCACCCCAACGAACGTCCCCATGATTGCACCGCGCCCGCCCATCAGGCTGGTGCCGCCGATGACCACGGCCGCAATTGCGTCCAGTTCCAGACCAAGACCCGCATCCGGTTTACCCTGACGGAACTGCGCCACATAGAGCACCCCGGCCAGCGCGGACAGACCACCCGCCAGCGCATAGGTGATGATCTTGTTGCGGCCCACATTGATGCCCGCCAGACGCGCGGCCTCTTCATTGCCGCCGATGGCCATCAGATAGCTGCCGAAGGTGGTGAAGCGTGTGACAAGGAAGAATACCAGCAACACACCCAGGAAGAACAGGCCTGGTACAGGGACGACGCCCCACAACAGTTCACGCAGCACTTCAAAATTCTCGGTCGCATTCGACCCTGTATAAACCGGATATACGGCCGTATCCTGCCCGGCGATCACGCGGGCCAGACCCAGCGCGCCCACCATCATGGCCAGTGTCACAATAAAGGGCTGCAGACGGCCATATACGATTAGCGCACCGTTCACCGTGCCCATCACGGCCCCAATGCAGGGCACAACTATCAGCACTGCCAGAACGCCGAATTTAGGCATCACTTGACCGGCCAGCCAGACCATTACACCGATGGCAATGGCGGCGGCGACCAGACGGCTGAGCATCCGCGAGGGCGCGCTTTCGGTCGGATTGTCCGAGCTGCGGCTCAGGTTGTTTTGCACGAAATAGATCAGCGCTGCTATACAGACGAACAGTACGATCCCGGTAGCCGGAACCCCGAAATAGCTGGCAGCCGTCCAGCCTTCCTGCGTCAGCAGCATGGCGCAGATCACGGTTCCCAACGCCATGACCGAACCCACAGACAAGTCGATTCCGGCAATGAAGATCACCATGGTCATGCCCACCGCGACAATCCCGGTGACTGAGACCTGACGCAAAATGTCGGTCAGGTTGCCCAACGACAGAAAGATGTTGTTGCCTTTGGACGACAGCGGCGAGGTCAGCGCCCCAAACAGGATCAGAGCGAACAGGCCCCAATATAGTTTGGTCTTGCCCAACAGGCGCATTAACGTCGCCGCGCTGGGGCGTTCGGGTTTCACTGTCGGGCTATTGGGTTCCATAACGGTCATGTCTTTTCTCTGGTTGGGCCAGTTCTAACGGTGTGTGCAGTCAGCGGAACTGCATCGCCAGGGCCTTGATTGAATCAACGGTCATCTCATCGCGCGAAAGCTCACCGGCCAACTGGCCTTCACACAAAACGATCATGCGGTCGCAGACAGCGATGAATTCGGACAGTTCCGAGCTGGCAAACAGCACCGAGATGCCCTGATCCGCCAGTCGTCCGACCAGATCGTAGATTTCGTCTTTGGCACCGATATCGATGCCACGAGTGGGTTCGTCCAAAAGCAATACTTGCGGTTGCGTCGCAAGCCATTTGCCCAGCACGACTTTTTGCTGGTTACCGCCGCTGAGTTTCCCGACCGGATGTTCGGGCCCGGTTGCGGCAACCTTCAAGGTCTCAATCGCGGTCAGAGCCTGCTTGCGTTGTTCAGCTTCGGAAAACCGACCAAAACGCGATTGCAGCGGCATCAGCGGCAAAGCAACATTGGACGCAATCGAGCGGTCAAGGATCAAGCCGTTGCCTTTACGGTCTTCTGTGATCAATGCCAGCCCGTTGCGCACCCCGTCCTGGGGTTTGGTTGGTCTTAGTTTATTGCCTTCAAGTGTGATTTCGCCCTGATAGCTGGCGCCACGCGCGCCAAACAGAGTTTCCAACAGTTCGGTCCGGCCTGCGCCCAACAGGCCGCCGACCCCAAGAACCTCTCCGCGCTTAAGCTCGAAGGAAACATCATCCAGAACTTTGCGCTTGCCTTCCCAGGCGGACAGGTTTGCCACCTGCAGAACGGTTTCGTCGGTCGCCGGTGCATGGCGTTCGACCGGATTGATTTCAACCGTGCGCCCAACCATCATGTTGATCAGTTCGGCGGAAGTGGTTTCCGAGGCCAGCCGGGTCCCGATCAGATTGCCATCGCGCAGAACTGTAACGCGGTCAGAAATCTCGAACACTTCGTCCATCCGGTGCGAGATATACACAACCGCAACACCCTGCAGCGCCAGATCGCGGACGACTTCCATAAGAATATCAGCTTCGGCTTGCGACAAAGCCGAGGTCGGCTCATCCATGATCAGAAGGCGCGCATTCATCAGCAGTGCACGGGCGATTTCTACCAACTGCTGCTCGCCAACACGCAAATCCTTGACCGGCGTGTCGATATCCAGAGTGAAGCCAAAGCGGGCCAACGCTTTGCTGGCCTTTTCCCGCAGCGCTTTGCGGTCGATGAACGTCCCAAATTTCCGGGGCTCGTGGCCCAGCAGAACATTTTCGGCCACGGTCATTTCCGGGATCAGGCTGAGTTCCTGATGCATGATGACGATACCATGCTTTTCAGCGTCCCTTGGCGCATCAAATTCCACGGTTTCGCCGTCGATCTGAAATGTCCCGAATGTGGGTTTTTGCACGCCGCTGATGATCTTCACCAGCGTACTTTTGCCCGCACCGTTTTCGCCCATCAGCGTGTGAATTTCACCACCGTCAATGACCAGGTCGACATCCCTTAGAACGGATACACCAGAAAATGACATACCGATGCCATTGAGGGAAACCGTAACCTGGCTTTCCGTTCCCTGTTGTGCGCGCAGAGCAGATTCTTGCTTCGCCATCACAACGCCTCCCTTCGTTGATCTTAACGATTTACCGCAAAACGGTTTTATATACGAAACCACGTAGGTCTACAGAGCGTCAAGAGGTATTTTTGAATTTGAATTTGAAGGTAGGATGGAGTGCAAATAAAGTGTGTAAAAATATAAGGTTATAAGACTCTCTACAGACCCATCGGCTCTGCCATTTCCACGTTTGCAGGTCGCTTGAGCGACCGTTTTACATGCAAAACGGGTGGCGTGTTCGTTAAGAATCTTCCCTATTCCAAGCGCATTTGAGTCGGCATGAATCGCCGTTTCGAACGGTTAATGACGGCCCCTTGATCCGGGGTCAGCGCGACGAATGTGGCTGACTTTGCGCGCGCTGAAAAACAATTTTTGGTAGCTTTGGGGGTGTCGAACGGCTCAGAAGTCCAGTCCGATGTCAATCGATCGGTACGAGTGCGTCAAAGCACCGGACGAGATGTAATCAACCCCTGTCGCGGCTACCGCCGCAACTGTAGCCTTGCTGATATTGCCCGATGCCTCGGTCACCAATCGGCCGTCCACCAACTTGACTGCCTTCGTCAGAACGTCTGGCGGCATGTTGTCAAGTAGCACGACGTCAGCACCGCCGACCTGGATCACCTCGGACAGTTGCTCCAGCGTATCGACCTCGATTTCGACTTTCATCATATGCGACGCGCGGGCTTTTGTTGCATCAAGCACAGCCCGCACACCGCCAGCGGCTGCGATATGATTGTCCTTGATCAGAATTGCATCCGATAGCGAGAAGCGATGGTTGAAACCGCCGCCGTGCAGCACGGCCTGCTTTTCCACCAGACGTAGCCCGGGTGTCGTTTTTCGCGTGCAGGTGATACGCGTCTTGGTGCCTTTGGTTTCAGCCACTAATTCCGAAGTGGCCGTTGCAACACCCATCATCCGCTGGGCGAAATTCAACGCCACGCGCTCGGCTGACAGGATTGAGGCGGCTCGGCCTTGGATTTTCATCAGTGTGTCGCCCTTGGCGCAGCTCTGGCCATCTTCGGTGTAGGTTGTGATGAGCAACGAGGGGTCGACCAGACGGAACGCCAGCGCAGCCACTTGCATCCCTGAAACCACAGCATTTTCACGCGCCTCCAACCGTGCGGAATAGGTGGCGTCCGCAGGGATCACGGTCTGAGTGGTGATATCGCCACAGGTACCCATATCTTCAGTCAGCGCGGACCGGACCAGAGGTTCCAGGATCATGTCTGGCAAAGCGGGGTGGGTCATGCTGCGTCCTTTGCTATGCGATCTCGCAAGGTGAGCGCCTGCGTCAGTGTCAGGCTGGATCGTTGACCGGGGCCACGATTGGGACCCGGAAAATCGGACCGGTAATGCGCGCCGCGACTTTCGCGGCGTTGCAGCGCCGCGGCGGCGATCAGGGTGGCCGTGGCGGTCATGTTGAGAAACTGATCTGACCTAAAGTGCTGGGCCTCAAGCGCGGCAATTCCGGATAGGGCTTGGCTCAGGCCAGCTTCTTCCCGTACCACGCCGACATGTTCCGTCATTATGCGGCGCAACAGCATCAAATCGTGCTTATTGTCAGTTGTGCAGGGTGCCAAACGGATTTCGACTTCGGGTGCGCTCTTCACGGTGATTTGGCCCGCAATGTCCCGGGCACAGGATCGGGCAAACACCAAAGCTTCAAGCAACCCGTTTGATGCCAACCGGTTGGCGCCATGTAGCCCGGTGGACGCCGCCTCGCCACAGGCCCAGAGCCCGGCCAACGAACTTCGCCCGAACAAATCTGTTTCTACGCCGCCCATATGGTAATGCGCTGACGCGGTCACAGGGATGGGGTCCCGTGTTGGGTCAACGCCATGACGCATACAGGCGCGTGTTACACCGGGAAAAAAAATGCTGATATCGGCACCGATCGCGCCCCGCGTGTCCAGCGCTGGCCGCATGCCAACTTTGGCTTGCAGATAAACGGCCCGCGCAACCGTATCTCTGGGGGCAAGCTCGGCATCGGGGTGGAAATCGGGCATGAACCGATGCCCGTTCTTGTCGACAAGAACGGCCCCCTCGCCGCGCAGTGCTTCGGTTGCCAACGGGGTGGGGTCAGAGTCTACGTCGATTGCGGTGGGATGGAACTGTACAAATTCTGCGTCCGCGATGCGCGCACCAGCACGGGCAGCCATACCAATCCCTTGCCCGCGAATGCGCGTTGGGTTGGTGGTTTGCGCATAAAGGCCCGAAGATCCACCCGTTGCCAAAAGATAAGCGGCCCCGCGCAGCAGCAGCTGCGCCGGGCCAGACCCAAGTGCACCTGTAAGGTAGACGCCCGTTACTTGCGCGCCGTCGCTTTCCAGCGCCACGGCCTGCGCGCCCTCGATAACCTGGATTGAAGGTGTCTCGCGCAGGGCTTTGATTAACGCGCGCATAATCTCGGCCCCGGCCTGATCACCTTTGACCCGCACAACCCGAGCAGCGGAGTGAGCAGCCTCACGCGACTGAACAAAATCGCCGCTTGCAGTACGGTCGAATCCGGTGCCAAGCGCAGAAAGGTCGAGGATATGCTCTGGCGCAGCTTGCGTCACAACCTCGGCCACTTCGCGCAAAACCGAGCCCGCACCCGCGCGCATCGTGTCGTCCGCATGGGCCTTTGGGCTGTCTGTCCGCGCCATGGCGGCGGCGATGCCACCCTGCGCCCAGGCTGAGCTTGCGCCAGAGCCCAGCGGTTCAGGCGAAATCATCACGACCGGGCAGGGCGCCAGCTTGAGAGCCGCATACACGGCGGCCAAACCAGCGCCAATGATAACCACTCGCGATGTTTCGATGGTTTGCATCTGCTGTGTCAAATGCCCAACTGGCGCGACAGGTCGATCATACGCTGAACCGAAAGACGTGCCCTTTCGGCGACCTGGGCGTCGACCTCGACTTGACCGGTCATTGTGTCCAGTGCGAACAGCACTTTTTCCAGCGTGATTTTCTTCATGTAGGGGCACATGTTGCATGGGCCGACAAATTCGACTTCGGGCAGTTCGTCCGCGATGTTGGACGCCATCGAACATTCGGTGATCAGTAGTGCTTTCTCTGGCTTTTCGTCAGTGACATATTTGATGATACCGCTGGTTGAACCCGAGAAGTCGGCCTCGGCCACCACGTCCGGCGGGCATTCGGGATGCGCGATCAAGCGGGTTCCGGGGTTCCATTCGCGAAAGTCGCGCAGGTCACTGGCCGAATATTGCTCGTGAACGATGCACGAGCCCTCCCACCACACGACGTTTTTCTGCGGAACTTCGCGTGCCACGTTCTGCGCCAGATACTGGTCGGGCGTCATGATGACGGTCTCACTGTCCTGTGCTGCCACGATTTGTGCCGCATTCGACGAGGTGCAACAGATGTCCGAGGCTGCCTTTACCTCGGCTGTTGTGTTCACATAGGACACAACCGGTGCACCGGGATATCGGCGGCGCATTTCCGCGATGCCTTCGGCGGTGATCGATTCCGCCAAAGAGCACCCTGCCTCCATATCCGGCATCAGAACCGTTTTTTCGGGGCTGAGAATTTTGGACGTTTCGGCCATGAAATGAACGCCGCATTGAACGATCACCTCGGCCTCGACCTCGGTGGCCTTGATCGCCAGTTGTAGGCTGTCACCGCCGAAATCGGAAATACCGTGGTAAATCTCGGGCGTCATGTAGTTGTGTCCCAAGATGACCGCGTTGCGGTTTACCTTGAGTTCATTGATCGCCTTTACATATGGCGCATAAATCGCCCAATCCGCCGGTGAGACCACACGCGACATGCGGTCATATATATCGCTCATGCTTGCGGCAAGCTCGGGCGACGGGGTCAGGTCGTATTTTTCGGAGAGGTGCGCGCGCTGCGCGGGTAGGTCGAACACGGGGCTGTTTTTCTGCCTTACAATCTTTTGGCGCTCTGACTATCGGATTTCGTTTATATTGAACACCAGTCAATAAAGGAAAATGTGCTGTTTTTTGCAGCTTCTGTAGAACCAGCTGACTTATTTAGGATTTTTCAGTGATGGTTACGGGCTTCCATCCCTCAGCGGGTGGGCTTGCCAGAAGTTCTCGCATTTTGTCGGCCATCGCGAGCGAGGCAAGGTCCCCGCCACGGATTTGGTCAGCGGTTTCAAATTCTGACAGGGCATTTTCGAATTGCCCGGCGCGATAAAGCGTTAGGCCGCGTTCATATGCCTCGATCCAATCGCGTGAGGGGTTGTATCCTTCGGTCATTGCAATCAGTTCATAAACCACAAGCTCTTCGCTGCGGCCGAACACTGTGAGCGTATCCAATTCGCGCACAATTACAGAATCGCCGGCTTCGCGTCGGGTCTCTGGGCCGATCAGGATAAGGGTGCCGTAGACTTTGTTCGCGCCTTCCAGTCGGCTTGCGACATTCACCACATCGCCGATCGCCGTATAGTTCAGGCGCTGTTCGGATCCTATGTTCCCCACAAGCGCCTCGCCGCTGTTCACCCCGATCCGTAGCCGCAGAGGAATACCCTGACTGTCCTTGATGCCTGCCGCGTCGACGGTTTTGACAAGATCCAGCGCCGCACGACAGGCGTTTTCCGCGTGGTTTTTATCCTGACGTGGTGCCCCCCAAAAAGCCATCACTGCATCACCCATGAACTTGTCGATAGTGCCGTCATGCCTTGCAATCGCGGCCGAAGCGGCGGTGAAGAACGGTTCCATCAACTGAACAATTCCTGGGCCCAGTTTCTCGGACAGTCCGGTAAAGCCAGTCACATCGCAAAACAAAACCGAGATTTGCTTCATATCACCGCCCGGCTGCGTTTTGATGCCTTCGGCAACCAGCATGCGAACCAAATCGGTTGGCACATATTTTCGGAACGCTGACAGACCCGCAGCCATACTGGCCGTTGCCGCAGAAAGGTTAGCCAGTTCTGACAGCTTTGAGGGCCTGCGTGAAATACGCTCAACATCGAAACGTTCGATCTTGTTAAGGTCTTCGGCGATCCGCGCCAAAGGGTTCGCCACAACCCTACGGACCAGCCAGATGGCTAACCCGGTGGCGAAAACGACTACTCCAATCAGAATATAAAGAAGGTTGATCAGAGTTTTGTCGATCCCAGACAGGAATGCGGATTCCGGTATTACGGTAGCAACGCGCCAGCCATAAAATCCCAACGGGGTCAGGGCAACTGCATAGGGAACGCCGTCTATTACAACCCGGGTCGTTGCCCCGCCGGCAGGATTTTTGGCAGGGTCACCCAAAAGCCGTTCGCCCGATATCATGGCGGCTTCGTACAACTCGCCTTCGCCCATTCGGGCCGGTGTCGTTTCATCTGCCATGGCGTCGGGAACGGCGATCACCTTGCCATCAGCATCCAGAATATAGGCTGCTCCGAACTCGCCCGGATGTAAGGTCGCAAGAAACCGCGACAAACGGTCGGTTTCGATTGCGACCGCTAGAACACCCTGTCGCCCGCGGTTGACGTCAATGGGACCGGCATAAGCATAGACCGTTTTTTCACTTCCTGGCAGATCCCGCGCTTCGATCCATCCCGATGAGTTCAGGCTCATAAAGTTATTGAACCAGGCGTGGTCGCGTGGATCATATTCTGTTTCACGGAATTTTCGCTCTTCGAACTGGATGTCACCTGGAATGAAAATGTATTGGTCGGTTCGCAACTGCCGATCGCGGATGTTCCTATCGATTTCGACCATCTCAAGGCCGCCATCCCCAAGGCGGTGCGAGGCGAAGAAATTGCCGTCGGGCCAGCCGAAGAATATCCACGAGATATTGGGCTGCGCTTGTAGTTGCGACAGGAATACGAATTCTCGCTTGTCTGCCTGGCGTGTGGCGATGACATTTTGCACGAAAATGGTGCGCACTGCGGCCCAGGCCGCTTCGGCCGAGCTGAGTGTCGCGCCGACCTCGATACGGACGGTATTGGCGATCTGAGTGTTGATTTCAGCAGCCAGCATACGGCTGTTGTCCCGTGCCGTTGTCCACCAAAGTGTATGAACAATAAAAGTTGACACGCCAATGGACACGGCGACCAGGATAGATACAGCGATGCCTACACTTATCCGCATCACATCTCCACAATAATGACCGGTAAAGCAGTATTGGATTGAGAATTTGCCAAGCGCAAAGGTTGCTTTGCTAAACGCCCGAAAATTCACGCATCTGTTAGGTTGATGCCATATCGACTGGCGGAAACGTGAGCGGCCAAAACGGCGACCGGCCGACAATTCGCCGGATGTTTACTGGCGTTGCGCATCAAAGGCGCAACGCCTGCTTTCGAATGCCAATCAGCCGACCTTCACAACCATTTTGCCGAAATTACCACCAGCGAGTAGTTGATTGAAGGCCTCTGGCGCGTTTTCCAGCCCATCCACTACGTGTTCTTTGTACGATACCGAGCCGTCCTTAAGCCAGCCTGTCATGTCTCGTACAAATTCCTGATAAACCTCGGGGCCGAAATTGTCGAAAATGATGAACCCCTGCATTTTGACTTTCATCCGCAGCAAGGTGCCCAAGATCGCAGGGCCCATATCCGGCCCTTCCGGCAAACCGGGCAGGTTGTACCACGCTACGATTCCGCAGACAGGGACCCGTGCAAACGGGTTTAGCAACGGCAGAACTGCATAAAGCACCTTACCGCCAACATTCTCGAAATAGACGTCGATGCCATCTGGGCATGCATCGCGCAGTTGAGCTGCCATATCGTCGGATCTGTGGTCTATACAGGCGTCAAAGCCAAGGTTCTGGACAACATGCGCACATTTTTCCGGCCCGCCTGCGATGCCGACGACGCGACATCCTTTAAGCTTGGCAATCTGTCCCACAGTTGCTCCGACCGGTCCCGCAGCCGCTGCAACAACGACGGTTTCACCGGGCTTGGGCTCGCCAATTTTCAACAAACCTGCATAGGCCGTGTAGCCGGGCATTCCCAAAATACCCAAAGCCCATGATGGATTGTCTGGTGTTTTGCCCAGATTGACCACCTGCTCTCCGTTCGAAATCGCGTAGTCCTGCCAGCCGCTCATATTCAAGACATAGTCACCGGCCTCGTACCCATCCAGGTTCGAATCGATCACTTGGGCCACAACCTGAGCGGTCATGACACCGCCAATTTCGACGGGCTCGGCATAGGATTTTGCGTCGTTCATGCGGCCGCGCATGTAGGGGTCGAGCGACATAAAGACCGTTCGCACTAGCATCTCATCAGCGCCCGGTGACGGGATATCTGTGGTTTCAAGCCGAAGCGTGTTTTCGTCGGGCTGACCAACAGGGCGTTCAGCAAGAACGATACGACGGTTGGTGTCGGATGTTTGGGGCATTGGAACCTCTTGCAAATATTTACCCGCACCAGAAACCTTAAGCGAGCAAGGTGCAAGGGAAACAATGCAGGTAAAAGGGGAAACCGGCAGAGACTGGCCAAGAATACTCTGGATATTTAGCCTCTTTGCCCTCGTCGTCTTGTTTCAAGCCAGGCAAAATAGACAGGCTGGCTAAGTCCAATTTCAAATGGACCTAACCGCCAAAATTACTGTGTCTTGCTGCTCTGTTCTTATTCTGCTGCGATTGCGCCTGAGGTGTCTGGAATTTCGCGGATTGGGGACCACTCAAGGTCGCTGTCGTATCTCCAAGCCAGTTGTCCGCTGTCATCCATGGCGATCAGGTGAAGCCACCCATTGTCAAAAAGCGCTTTGACGTCAGGGTGACGTGCCAGGATGTTTGACATCGCCTCGCGCGGGGCTTCGATGACCACCGTCAAGCGCAGAGGATCATGCTGGAATCCGTTGCCATCATGCACGGACTGCCATGGCAAGCCCGGCCTGGGGGCGCCGTTGTTGCCTTCCAGAACGCCTAAACCGCCAACTACATTGTGCAGAAGCTTGTTGCCTCCTCCGAACAAGTCGGGCGCAACGGTCGAACCGTAATATTGCAAACTGATCCAGCCGGCCACGACAACCGGAGCAGTCATGATCAATTCAAGGACGCCAAACCCATCATCCTGTCGCCAGTTGTAGTTGTGCAGAAATGCCCGCCCGGACAAGTCCGCGCCGTTGGTCCGGTCACGTGGAGCGGCGACAAACGCACGACACCCGGCAAGACCCCATTCGGGCCGCGTTTCAGCCCAATCACGTGCACGACGCAGAACCGCTGCAGACACGTTTGCACGCGGCAGGCGTTGCGCGCGTTCTGCGCGGGACAGATCCCCTGCGGCATCCAACCAGGTTTTGAGCTGCGCAATCTCTGCCGCTGCGGTGCCTGATGGTAAATCCTGGTCGAACAAAGTAACCATATCAGTCGTCGTGTGATGCAACGCAGGTAAGAACATGGTGTCTTCGGGTATATCTATCCCTTGAGCCTGAAGACCGCTTCGAATGTCTGGATCATTCAACAACCCAGCCAAAAGGCGAGCGTTCACATCTCCGGCGTAGCCACCACAGGCCCCACATTGCAATGCGCTTTCATGGGGGTTGTTTGTGACGTCGGCACCGTGGCCCGCCAACATGACAATTCGTGCGAAGTTATGGGTCAGCGACATAGCCGACAAAACAGACTTGGCCATACCGACCCGCGTTTCAAAGCTTAGGGAAGGGTCCAGTTTTGGCGCCGGTTCCGGTTTGGCCTTGTCACCCAGACCAAGCGAATCCCGCACAAGTTTACCGGCATAAACCGGGCCGGTGGCCTCGACAAAGGCAAAGGACGACACGGCGGCCAGCTTGAACCGGCCCCATGCGCGTTTTGCGCGCGCCGTGTAGCGGCGGTTCAAGTCCGCTTTGACAGGTTCAACAGCTTCCGAGGTTGCCCCGGCTCTCAATAGAACCGGACCCCTGAACTCGGTCACGTCCGACCCTGCGGCCTTGTGTGCGCTGGCCAAACCGAAGAACCCGGCAAAGCCGATGGTTTCGATTTTGGCATCCTGCGCTTCCAGCGCCCTGCGGAAAACCTCAGAGCGGACGTCGATGCAGAACGCTGCCTGTATGTCAGGGCGTCCATTGGAGGCGACGGGTTCGCTTTTTTTCAGTTTAATAGCCAAAGCGCGTTGTTGTGCGCGTTCAGCTGCATCCTGCAGGACAGCGTCGATAACCTCGGACTTGGACGGCGTGACGGGTGTGCGGTGCTTGGCTACGACCTCGGCCCAACGGGCGGCGATTTGGTCTTGGTAGAGGTCATATAGCGCCTCATCAAACACCATGCGAACGGCCAGCAACTCGGCCACAGTGCTGTCCGGGCGTCCGTCCAATTCGGCCTGCCACAAATGATACCGGCCGTACTGCGCCCAACCTCCCAAGGTTATCAACCAGCGATGGAACGTCGTTTTGGCGGCCTCAGTGTCGACGCCCAACCGCTCGGACGCCCGTCCTATGGCGCGCCAATGCGACCTGTTGGTTCGAGTGACAAAGGCGCAAAAGCCTTTCAAACCGTGGATTTCAGGCGTCAGGTCACGCGTGGCGAATTCCCGCCACGACTGGAATACGCCGCCTGTATCGGCTTGCTGCCAGAGCGCCTGACCCTGATCAAAATGACCCGCAGCCCAGGCGCCGATGCGATCCTCGATCAAGCCAGGCCAATCAATACCAGAAACATCGGCAGCAAGTTCGGCGACGGTTGCCAGTGGCTGCGGCGTGTCCTGAGGTGTGTCTAATGCGTCCAGTACGTCTTGCAGGCTTGGTGCGTTAAATTGCTCTTCAACCGCCGACACAGCGGCGCGCACATCTTCTTGCGAGATTTCGTCGCTCTCAAATTTGGCTTTCCAGTATTCGCGAGCAGGGGTGATCCGTGTTCCGGCAACCCGTGCAAGGCGAGCCGCGGTGACAGAAAGTGGCTCATCAATCTGGCCAAGAAAGGGGTTCACCGCAACGCTGGAGGAAAGCGGGAACAGGGGCGGGATCGCTTTGGAGGCGTCGTTGGCCTCGGTCACAAGTTCCAACAAAGGGGCGGGGTAGGTTTCAAGTTTCGCAAACATGAGGAAAGTTCCTTTCACACGATCGAACGCTTGGACCAACCGTCCAGCAACTTATCGAAAACTGCATTTGCATAGAGACCATTGGTCAGGTGAACCCTTGGTCCTGCCGCTGCTGGGTGCGAGGCCCATAAGGGGAACGTTGCCTGTGCCACAGCAACACAGCCAAAGCTGATCAATGCGAGGATAATCAACGCCCATTCAAGCGGGCCGGGGGCCGGAGTAGTTGGCAGGGTTCCCGCAGTCAGTTTCTGTGCGATGACCTGCAGGGCGAAATAGCTGACCGAAGTGACCAGAGCATAGGCGACGGTGCGTTGCATCAACGCGCGTGGGGCAGCATCAGCAAACCCTTGGGCCAACAGATAAGCAACGCCGAAAATCAGGATAACTCCCAGTGCAATGGCCTGAACCGACTTTCCGTCAAACCCAACGACCATGCCAACAAGTCCGTAGATTGCTATCGCGATCACAAAAGACAACAACACGTTACGCGCGCTTGGGACGGCAATCGGTCCGGGGCGGCGAATTGCAGCGACGTTTCGTACTGCTTCGCCCGCACTTAGGAACGCATGTGCCTTATACAGCGAATGGGCCACAATGTGCAGCAATGCCAGCGGGAACAGCGCCAAGCCACATTGCATGACCATGAAGCCCATCTGGGCAATGGTCGACCATGCAAGCGATGTCTTTACTGCTGGTTGAGTCAGCATCACCAACCCGCCGAACAAGGCGGTGAACCCTCCCAACATGACCAACAAAGCCATCACACCCGGCGCAAGCAACACTACGTCGGCGAAACGTATTAGCAGCAGACCGCCAGCATTGATGACACCTGCATGCAGCAGGGCCGAAACGGGCGTTGGGGCCTCCATAACCTCGGTCAGCCATCCATGCAGCGGGAACTGGGCTGAAGCCAGGACAGCAGACACGGCAATCAGAAAGGCAGCGGAAATCGTCAGCCAGTTTGGTTCTACGACCGAAAGGATCGTTTTTATGTCTGTAGTCCCGGTGGCGACAACGAGCAGCGCAAAAGCCAATGCCAAGGTCGCCTCGCTTAGCCGTGCAACGAAGGCTTTTTTACGTGCTGCGCGCTGCGCGGTGGCGCGTTCCGGATAGAATAGCAGCAATTTGTTCAATGCCAGGCTGGTCGCGACCCAAGCCACGAAGAACTGCACAAGGTTGCCGGACATGACCAATAGAAGAACCGACGCCAGTGTGACTGACATCCAGCCCGCGAAGGCACCTTGGTGGTCTTCGCCATCCATGTAAGTTCTGGAATAGCGGATCACGATCCAGCCGATGAAGCTGACTAGCAGCAGCATCACGGAACTCACCGCATCCAGGTGAACCGAGAGGCCGACGCCGAACATCCCGATCAATGCCGATGTGCCGGGCCCGTTTATCATCAGAAATATGGTTGCAAGGATCGAGGAAACAAAGGCCGCGAATGCGGCAACTTCAGTCAGACCTGCTATGCTTCCCGGCCGTTTTCCCGGTTGCCGCGACGCAAGCCAAGCTGCCCCAAGTAAAACGAGCGGGCCAAGAAGCGGCAAAAAAACGTAAGCCATAGTCAATTTCCTTCTGTTTCGCGGCCAAAGGGCCTTTTGCGGCAGATAGGACAAAATTTGTGACAATAAAAATTCATTGTTTGTAAGATTACGTTCTAATAAATAGAACAATATGCCATTGAACTATCACCATCTCCGATATTTTTGGGCCGTTGCGCATGACGGTAACCTGACCCGCACGGCGCAGCGTCTGAACCTGTCTCAGTCGGCTCTTTCTGTACAAATCAAACAACTGGAAGAACGTCTGGGTCACGCCTTGTTTGAACGCCGCGGTCGGCAGTTGCAATTGACCGAGGCTGGTCGCATCGCGCTGGACCATGCAGACGCGATTTTCGCCACGGGGCAAGAGCTTGTGGCCACGATGGAAGGAACAGTTCAGAACCGAAAGGCACTTAGGGTGGGGTCGCTGGCGACCCTGTCACGAAACTTTCAGATTGGGTTTTTAAGGCCCATCTTGTCTCGTATGGATGTAGAGGTGATCTTAAGATCGGGCAGCCCGACCGAATTGTTAGAGGGGTTAGAGGCGCACAATCTGGACCTTGTCTTGATGAACAGGCCCCCCCCTGATGACAGTCTGACCCCTTTCGAAATTCACTCGATCGGTGAGCAAGAGGTCAGCATAGTGGGTACTCCGGCACGGTTGCAGTCTGATGCACCTTTGCGCGAGTTGTTGCATAAACAGCCGTTTATTCTGCCGACAACTGACAGCAGCGTTCGAACGGCCTTTGACGCGCTGGCCAGCCGGTTATCGATCCGTCCACAGATCGCCGCCGAGGTGGATGATATGGCGATGATGCGACTGCTCGCGCGCGAAGATATTGGCCTTGCGCTTGTGGCGCCTATCGTTGTGACAGACGAACTGACTTCGGGTCGATTGAAAGAGGCCAAAGAGCATCCCCGGATCAAGGAAACGTTCTACGCGGTCACTCTACGAAGGCGGTTTGCAAATCCTTTGGTGCAGCAGATTTTGGAGCAGAATTCCGGCTCTGCATTCCTGACCTGATCAAAAAGCAACACTCGTCATCTTGCTCTGTCCGACTGTTCTTGCGCTTTGGCAACCCATAAGCAACTTGACGGTATGGAGAATTTGAACTGTCCGAATTGCGGGACGGACTGCCCGATTTCATTGACGTTGATTGAGGTCGTTGTTTGTCCGTCTTGCGGAACCACGCTGATGCTGAACGACGAAACGGCCTCGGTCGCGGGTGACCAAGGCGTGATGCATGATGCACCACTCTTATTCGGGGTTGGCGATCGGGTGGTGATGGGCCGGACTTCGACCCGAATTCTTGGTCACGCCCGATATTCTTACGGTCGCGGGTTTTGGGATGAGTTCTGCGGTGTGAATGAAGCCGGAAAAACCTGCTGGATTTCGGTCGACGAGGGCGACGTCGTGCGGCAAACCCGTTTGCAGGCGGACGACGCGCCAAAGAACCAACCGCCCTTTAAACCCGGCGAAACATTATACTTCGACTCGGCGACGTTTACGGTGACAGAAGTGGAAAGTGCCGAATGTATCGCGTTGCGCGGGCAGTTCGACGAAGCCCTGAACGTGGGAGAAACCTATCAATTCGTAAACGCGTCTGCCGGTGACGAAGCGTTGCTGTCCGGTGAATTTTGGGGTCAGCCCGCCGCTTGGTTCTATGGTCGCTGGTACGATCCTTTCGACATACAGGTCGAGCGCCAGTAATGACCAGAAACCCCGAGATACTGTCGATCAACTGCACGAGCTGCGGCGCAGGACTGGACGTGTTGGGTGGCGGTCGTGTCGTGGTACAAATCTGCCCCTATTGCGGTAGCGAACTGGACGCGCAGGACAACTACAGAACTCTCAGGCAGTTCAAGGGACTTACGCGTCCCAAGACACCGTTTTCGATCGGGATGACCGGCGCGCTCTATGGGGTCGATTTCACCATTATCGGGTTGATTGAACACTCAGAGCGGTGGGGCGGGCGGTTTTACACGTGGATTGATCACCAGCTTTATTCGCCCACACATGGTTATGCGTGGCTAACGCTGGAAGCTGGCCATTTGGTGTTTACCCGACGCCACCGTGGGCCAGGATGGATATCTGAGCAGGCAGTGGAAATATCAGAATATCCGCCGATTGTTCGCGTAAATGGAGAGCGGTTTGTCTATTTCGAAACGACGACAAGCTCGATCACCTATGTCGAAGGCGAATTCACGTGGCGGCCAGAAATAGGCGAGCAAACCACAACCATCTCAGCGATGTCTGATGCGGCGATGCTGGGATTTTCTACGACTGGCTCTGAACGCGAGAGCTATCGTTCGATTTATGTCCCCAGAAAAACAGTCGAAGACGCATTCGATGTTCAGCTTGATCAGAAACCTTTTCGCGTTCACCCGCTTGAGCCATTTGTCGCCGGACCGAACTTTGGCTTTGTACTGGTTGCCTCGTGCGTGTTTGCGATCATCTGCCTTGTCATGTCCTTTGTTTTTGCCAGCCGCACGGGTGAAGATGTGCTGGGCGCGCATGTCCTGACACGGGCGGATTTTCCCGCAGAAATCACGTTCCCGCTGGAAGCCAACAGTCAGCTTACGCGTATTTCTTTTTCGGCCGATGTTCGCAACAGCTGGGCGTATCTGGATCTGGAATTGCTGGATCCAGACGATACTCCTGTCTTCCTCGCAGGCCGGACCATCGAGTATTATTCGGGCCGCGACGCCGACGGATCATGGAGCGAAGGAACAAGACGCGCCAACTTGTCGTTTCGGCCAGAACGTACAGGCGATTACACACTAACAGTGGACGTGCCCGACCAAGGGGTCTGGACCGGGCCGGGAGCATCCTCGGTTCCGAGTTATCCTTTCAACCAGCTCACGATCAATGTGCGTTCCGGTCTGTCCAGCAGCTTGTGGACGCTTGCGTTGGCCGGAGGCTTCGGGTTGTTGTTCTTGCTGCAATTCGGACGTAAATGGCTGCACCAGCGCGCCCGTTGGTCCGGAACCGATTGGGTGGATGAGGATTAACGTGAACCTGTTCCGAGCTATTTTTATTGTCATTTCAACCACCGCAATCGCTTCAGTGGGGTACGTCGCATGGCACGGCTATGGCGCCGAGAGCCGGGATTTGGATACTTCGGTTCGCGTCGGTAGCGGTGGCGGCGGATATTATCGAACAGGTCGTGTAAAATAAGGGAAAACCAATGGAATATCTGGCAGCGATTCAGATCGCCGAGATTGTAAGCACCATCTTCTACACTGTTCTTGGTGTCTCGCTGATGTGGGGTGTCTGGAAAGTGATCGACTGGCTGACGCCGTTTTCCATCGTGCGCGAGATCGAGAAGGACCAGAACATTGCGCTGGCAATTCTGATCGGTCTGCTATTCGTGGCCGTCTCAATTATCATCGCAGCTGTCATCCTGTCATGACACCCGCTCCGGCGGTTCAGGCACGGGCGGTTTGGTTGCTTGCGGCGACCTTTCTGGTGGCCGTGGCTGGCCTGATCTACGAGCTGATTGCCGCAACTCTTTCCAGTTATCTGCTGGGCGACTCGGTGCGTCAGTTCTCGCTGGTTATCGGGATTTTCCTGTCGGCAATGGGGGTTGGCGCGTGGCTGTCGCGCTTTGTTACTCATGCCTTTTCGGGGTTTGTTTGGGCGCAAATTCTGTTGGGCATTGTCGGTGGCTTCATGGCCCCGGTTCTGTTCCTGAACTACGCGTGGATAGGTCAGGTGGCCTTGCCTTTGTACGCGGCACTGGTTGCGATCGGGATCTTGTCGGGCATGGAATTGCCCTTGATCGCGCGTGTGTTGGAGGAGATCGGGGCGCTAAAGTTCCGTTTCGAAAACGTGTTGAGCGTGGATTACGTGGGGGCTTTGGTGGCCTCACTGGCATTTCCGTTGTTGGTTATTCCGCATTTGGGATTGATGTCCGCAAGTCTTGCATTCGGCGCGTTAAATCTTGCGGTTGCGGGGCTGTCATTGCTGGTGTTTCGGGAGCTGGCGACCCGCAGGCAAGTCACAGTCTGGACGTTGGCCATGCTGGCCACGGTTGCGGGCCTATGGCAATCCGAACGGTTGGTCTCCATAACCGAGGCTGAGTTGTTTGAAGATGACATAGTCCTGTCGGAAAACACTCCATATCAACAGGTTACTGTTACGCGGTATCGAGACAGAGTGCGGCTGTTTCTGGACCACTCAATCCAATTCGACAGCCTTGACGAACATCGGTATCACGAACCTTTGGTTCATCCTGCAATGGCCCTGGCACCGCGCAGGGCTCAGGTGCTGGTTCTGGGCGGGGGGGACGGAATGGCCGTCAGAGAGGTGCTCCGCTACCCAGATGTTCACAATGTCACTTTGGTGGACCTTGATCCAAGAGTCACCGAGTTGTTTCGCGATCATCCTGCATTATCGAGTTTGAATGATTATGCTTTAAGTGATCCTCGCGTAACGATCCTAAGCAATGATGCGTGGAAATTCCTGGAACAGGATCACAAGATTTATGATGTGATCATTGTAGATTTGCCTGACCCGAAATCCATAAGCTTGTCACGCCTGTATACTAGGCAATTCTATTCCATTCTGGTCGAACGTCTCAGCGCCCAAGGAATGCTTGTGACTCAAGCCGGTTCACCTTTTTTTGCCCGACAGGCGTTTTGGTCCGTTGTTGGAACGATCGAGTCCAGCCGAAATCCTCAGCAACCGGGGCAGGGGCTAAGTGTTTTGCCCTATCACAGCTACGTGCCCAGTTTCGGTGAGTGGGGGTTTGTGTTGGCCTCGCCAGAGCCTGTGTCAGGCCGAAAGATCTTGTTGCCGGCGGGGTTGCGATATCTTGATGAAGATGTTTGGCGTGCAACGCAGGTATTCGGAGCCGATACCGCGCGTATCGCGGCTGATCCGAATACGCTGCAGTCACATGCTTTGGTCGGCTACTATTTGGACGGGTGGGATTTCTGGTTCCGTTAAGGCACCTCGGTGAATACGAGTGATGTCCACACTCTCGGGGTGCAGCAATTCTGCAAGGCAGTCGACGGCGCGTTCGGGACAGGTGCCCCCGCACATAAAAATGTCGATCGCGGCATACGATTTCTCGGGCCATGTGTGAATCGAGATGTGAGACTCAGCCAGCAACAGAACGCCCGTAATGCCGCCATGGCCTCCGAAAGTGTGAAAGCTGCTTGAAAGGATTGTCGCCCCTGCAGCGTGGGCCGCAGATTTCAGCGCGCTCTCTAGATACGAGGAGTCCGTCAGCCTCGACCCGCCATGATGGTCCAATAGTATGTGCGTCCCAACGGGATTCTTCTTGATCATGTCTTGCGTTTACACGGAAAAAGCGGGCCACGAAAACCCCCGGTTGCCTAGCTCGGGGGCATGTCTGGTCATGGCGAGCGGTCGCCTGTTTTCAAAGTCCGATTTTCTCTGACGTGGCGTGTCGAAAAATCACGTGACACACCGGAAGCGCTTGGGTTAGCTTATCTCAAAACGAAACTAAAAAACATAATACGTAAATACTCGAAGGCATATAATATGCGGTCGCCCGTTGGGACTCTGAGGAAATTCCCACAGGAGCAGCGCAATGGGCCACGGCATTTAAGCTGTTGCCTGTATCAGGAACTCTGTGGCTTCGGCAACGAGTGGAGTTCTGAAGCAGGCGCGGTGTTTCATTGAAACACGGAGGAGCCGCAATTCAGACAAGACATATCTGCACATCCGCTGCGCACCTTTTTCTGACACTGACCGGACAACAAACGAAGAAGTGATCCGGTGCGTTGCAATATTTAAAAATGAGGGAATGACAGATGACACAGAAAACCAGATTGATATCTTCGGCTGCCGTTCTGGCTCTGGGTTTTGCACTGCCGGCTACGGCCGAGTTAAAGTACGATAACAACTCGGGCGGTTTTGTTGTGCTGTATGGACAGTTGAACCCCGCTATCATCTCGGTTGATGACGGAGAAGAGACCGAAACCAATGTTCGCGACTTTGACGCCTCCAACAGCCGTGTTGGACTGCGGCTTGAGCAACCCTACGGCGCCAACACGTTCCGGTTCCGCTTTGAAACTGCACTAGGTTTGCCAAATTCGACCGAAACGGATCAGAACGGCAACGACTTCAGCGGCTGGACACGCGAAGACATTCGGCATGTAGATTTGTCCCTAGAGGGAGACTGGGGCACTTTCTCGGCCGGGCAGGGTAGCATGGCCGCTGACGGTGTCGCCGAACAGGATTTGTCGCTGGTTGCTCTGGTCTTGTATTCGTTCACCGCGGATTCAAACGCATCCTTCCTGTTCCGTGACGATGGCGGCATTCTGAGTGGGCCGACGGTCTCGGGAACAACCGATAACTTTGATGGCGCGCGGCGCACACGGGTGCGCTATGACACGCCGTCGTTTAATGGGTTTTCGTTCAGTCTGTCTTATGGCCAGAACGTGTTGGAAGAAGATTTCAACGATGACCGCGACTATTATGACTTTGCAGCCTACTACCGAAACACGTTTGCCAACGGTGTCGAAGTTGCTGCCGGACTAGCCTATCAGGTACGTGGATCCGGCAACAGCGGTGCAGGCGGCAGTGAAAGCGAAAAGCGTGAGGACGTTGTTGGATCTGCCTCGGTTCTGTTGGATAACGGCTTAAGCTTCGCGGTCGCCATCGGTGAGAGGGATGTGGACGATGATGCCTCGGCAGATCCCAGTTTTTACTATCTCAAAATCGGCTACGAGGGCGACTGGTTCAACTTTGGCAAAACCGGTGTCGGGCTTCATTACTGGGACGGCTCAGATTTTAACGCGGATGGTTCGGATTCTGAGGTCTGGGGCATTGGTGTCGTCCAAAAAATCGACCAGTACAATATGGAAGCTTACTTCTCGTACCAGGATTATGCCTATGACGACTCATCCGATGAGTTTGATGACCTGTCCACAGTCGTCTTGGGCGCACGCTGGCGCTTTTGAAGCCGATTCATGTTTGCGGGCCCTTCTTTGACTGGCCCGCAAAAGGATGACATCGAACGAATATAGGCCCTGTTTCCGGACTATCCCAAGGCGCTTTGCGCGGATAAAATTGCTTACTCTGCTTCAGCTATCGCTGGAGCTACTGAAGGTGTATTGAATCCGATCACGATTAACACGGGTTCTTTCGTGCCTTTGGCCGCGCTGCTCTTCATTTCTTAAATCAGTGACTGACGAGAAACCCTCTGGTGTCGAAACTCCAAAACTTGTTTTGTGGGTGCTGACAGAATGCAGCAGAAGTTTAGGGCTGACACCTCGCAATGACAGCACACAAGGCAACGGAGGCTTTGGGCGTATGCGAGTGAAATCAGGAGGAACCCATGGCGTCAGTTGAAATACGCAAAGACAATGGCCTAGCGCTCGTAAAAATCGACAATCCGCCGGTCAACGCGGCGGGGTATAGTGTGCGTATCGGGCTGGTGAACGCAGTCCGTGATCTGGCCGGGGACGAAACCGTTCGCGTTATAGTACTTTATGCGGCGGGGCGGACTTTTGTCGCCGGTGCTGATATTCGCGAGTTCGGCCAGCCGCCGAAACAGCCGGTTTTGCCCGAAGTCTGTGAGATACTGGAAACCAGCGCCAAGCCTATTGTATGCGTTCTGCATGGAACAACACTGGGTGGAGGGCTTGAGATCGCGCTTAGTTGTCACGCGCGGGTCGGCATAAAGGGTCTTCGACTGGGCCTACCGGAAGTTAACCTCGGCCTGTTGCCCGGTGCGGGCGGAACGCAACGCCTGCCGCGCCTGGTTGATGGGCAAACGGCGCTTACAATGATCACCTCTGGTAAAACGGTATCGGCAAACGTCGCGCTGGATGCAGGGTTACTGGATGATCTGCAAGAGGGTGATCCAGAAGCGGTAGCGTTGGCTGCAGGGCAAAAGGTGTTGGACGGCACCCTGAAAACCCGCGCAACTGCCGATCAGGACAACCGCCTCAGCGCTGATGAAATCGACGCCTTTCGCGGCAAGATCACCGGTGAGGTCGCTGAACGCGCCTTAAAGGCTGCTGAAGCAAGTAACCTACCGCTCGCCGAAGGTCTAAAGATTGAACGTGAGCTTTTTGTGGAAGCGATGGGTAGCAACGCACACAAAGGGCTGAAGCATGCCTTCTTCGCGGAAAGGGCAGTTGCCCATATTCCCGAAGCCAAGGCCGAAGCAAGAGAGCTGACCTCGGGCGGGGTGATTGGGGGTGGTACCATGGGCTCGGGCATTGCTACGGCGATGCTTCTGGCCGGGATGCCCGTTACGCTGGTTGAGATGGAAAAGGATCGTGTGGATTTCGCTCGCAATACGATCACCAAAAATCTTGCCGGTGCCGTCCAGCGCGGCAAACTGACCGAGGCACAAAGGGACACGGCCTTGGCCGCATTGACATGTACCACGGATATGGCCGCGCTGGCAGATGCGGACGTTGTAATCGAGGCTGTTTTTGAATCCATGGAGGTCAAGCAGGAGGTTTTCGGAAAACTTGATGAGGTTTGCAAACACGGTGCCATCCTTGCCACCAATACCTCCTATCTTGATGTCAATGAAATCGCATCAACGACCACGCGGCCTCAGAATGTCATCGGTTTGCACTTTTTCTCACCTGCGCATGTCATGCGATTGCTTGAAATTGTGGTTGGTAAAGAAACCGCGCTCGAGACGGTCGCCACCTGTTTCAAACTTGCGAAGAAACTCCGAAAGATTGCGGTTCGGGCCGAGGTGTGTGACGGGTTTATCGGAAACCGAATTCTGGCGCATTACCTGAAATCAACGTCTTACATGCATCTTGATGGGGCGCCGTTTGATCAAATCGACACTGCGTTGGAAGAGTTCGGTTTCGCTATGGGACCTTTCGCTGTCTCGGATCTTGCTGGTTTGGATATTGGATGGGCCACGCGGAAACGCAAAGCTGCCTTCCGTCCGTCGCAGGAACGATATGTCGAGATTGCCGACCGTATTTGCGAACAGGGTTGGTTCGGACGCAAGACAGGCAAAGGGTTCTACTTGTACGACGGCAAAACCCGCAGCGTTAATCCAGCGGTGGCCGAATTTGCGCAGGCTGAACGTGATGCCAAAGGGATCACTCGGCGCAGCTTTACCAATCAGGAAATTGTCGACCGATACATGGCGGCGATGGTGTCCGAAGCCGCTCGGGTTGTTGAAGACAAAATAGCCCTGCGTCCCATTGATGTAGATGCTGTATTTCTATTCGGTTACGGCTTTCCGCGCGTATGGGGTGGACCTATGCAATATGCCGATATGACGGGGCTGGATGTTCTGGTGCAACGCATTGAGGCATACGCGCAAGAAGACCCTTACTACTGGCAGGTTCCAGACCTGCTGCGCGAACTGGCCGAAGCGGGTAAAACCTTCGGCGATCTTAACAAAGGGGCGTGAACATGGACCTGAGATTTACCCCGGAAGAAGAAGCGTTTCGTGCAGAGGTACGCGCGTTTCTGGATGATAACCTGTCTGATGATCTTGTTCGAAAAAACCGTAATTCTGCAGCTTTAAGCAAAGCGGATATGGAAGATTGGCATGCGAAGCTGAACACAAAAGGCTGGTTGGCTGCAACGTGGCCTTTGGAATATGGCGGCACCGGGTGGGGTGCGGTCGAGCGCCATATATTCGAGGAAGAATGCGCTCTGGCCAATGCCCCTCGTACAGTTCCCTTCGGCCTGAACATGTTAGGGCCGGTTCTGATCAAGTTCGGAACCGAAGCCCAAAAAGCTGAAATTTTACCACGTATTCTGGATGGCTCAGATTGGTGGTGTCAGGGCTATTCCGAGCCCGGCGCGGGCTCCGACCTTGCTAGCCTCAAGACCCGTGCTGTGCGGGAAGGTGACGCCTATGTAATCAACGGGCAGAAAACATGGACGACGCTGGGGCAGTATGCCAACAAGATTTTCTGCCTCGTGCGGACGTCGAATGAAGGGAAACCGCAGGAAGGTATCAGCTTCGTTCTGGTCGATATGGACACACCGGGGGTTGAACTGCGTCCGATCCGATTGTTGGAAGGCGGATACGAGGTGAACGAGGTGTTCTTTACCGACGTGCATGTGCCCGTGGCCAATCTGGTCGGTCAGGAAAACAAAGGTTGGACCATCGCCAAATACCTTCTGACACATGAGCGGACAAATATTGCGGGTGTCGGGTTTTCCACCCGCGACCTTGATAAGCTGAAAATGCTGTCCCAAACCCTTGTTCGGGGGCGCAGGCCATTGTCCCAGGATCCGTTGTTTGCGGCGGAAATGACCGAGGTCGAAATTGACCTCGAGGCGCTGAGAATTATGAACCTGCGTATGCTGTCGGCGGCCAAAGAAGGTGCTGCATCCGGAACACAAAGCTCGATGCTCAAGATCAAGGGAACCGTGATCCGCCAACGAATTCTAAGCTTGACCCGTTCAGCGCTTGGGTCTGCGGCTGCCCCATTCCCTGCAGATGAGTTGCCAGAGAACGTGCTGTCCGTGCCCGAAGAAGCAGCGCGTGCTGCAGCCAGTTACTTCAACAACCGCAAGCTTTCGATCTTTGGTGGGTCAAACGAGATTCAGCGCAACATTATCGCCAAAGATCTTTTTGGAGGCTGACACATGGATTTCAACCTGACCGAAGACCGCCAGATGCTGTCCGATACTGTGCGCCGCTATTTGGCGGACCAATATGATTTCAAAGTCCGGGCCGCAGCGACTGCGTCCGCTCCGTACCATTCTGCTGAGAAATGGGAGGAATTGTCAGAACTGGGCCTGATCGCCGCTTTTGTGGCCCAAGACAAAGGCGGTTTCGGTGGCACTGGTTTCGATATAGCCACCGTTTTCGAGGAACTGGGACGGGGCCTGTGCCCCGAGCCGATGCTGGCCGCGTTGATGAGCGCGCGTGTCGCTGCCGATTGCGGGGCGCAGACGTTGGTTGATGAGATGATCATGGGCACCAGAAGGTTCGCCTTTGCGGTGTTCGAGCCGGATGCTGATGGTCTTTCTTTGATCCGGGCAAGTGCTGACAAGTCTGATGAGGGTTGGGTTCTGAACGGTCGAAAATCTGTGGTGTACGGCTTGCCCGGCGCAGATGGCGTACTGGTGGCAGCGCGTGTCGAAGCGGAAATCGGGCTGTTTCTGGTCGAGACGCCCGAGACCATCGACTATGCCATGATTGACGGTGGCGGTGCAGGCGAGTTGATTTTGGACAATACTCCGGCCACCTGTCTGGTCGAAGACGCAACCCAGAGCATCAAAGCGAGTTTGGATGCGGGCCGTCTGGCACTCTGTGCCGAGGCGGTTGGCGTTATGCAGGTTCTTGTCGACATGACTGTGGAATACTTGAAACAGCGAAAACAGTTCGGACGCCCAATCGCCAGCTTTCAGGCGTTGCAGCATCGCGCTGTAGATATGGCAATCGAGATCGAACAATGTCGGTCGATTACTATTCTGGCGGCCAGTAAGCTGGGAACCGATCAAGCTGAAAAATACGTCGCCATGGCGAAAAACCTCATTGGACGTGCAGGCACCATGATCGCCGAAGAAAGTATTCAGTTGCATGGGGGTATCGGAATGACATGGGAATACCCGGGATCACATTATGCCAAACGATTGGTAATGATCGACCATCAACTGGGCGATCGCTACGCGCAATTGCAGCGCGTGATCGAGATGTAACCAGCGTTTTGACTGCGGGTAAAGGCATCGTGTAGGTGCTTAGCTAAGATGTATCAAAACTATCGGGTACTGGGTCTTGTTTCCTGACGTGTTCTACCACAAAAGTCTGGAACCCTATTTGAACGCAAAGGCTATTTCATGAATGCCCGTCACGACCAAGACCTGTCGACCTTGTCAGATTGTCCTGATGCGTTTTGGAAACGCTTTGTCGTAACGAAAGACGATCTCGATGGCTTTAACCATGTCAACAATGCCGTTTATTTGAAGTGGCTGGACGCGACAGTATGGGAGCACACGCGAGCCGTGGGGTTGGGTGAACGTGCCTGCCTGGAGCTAGACCGCGGCATGGCGGCCGCGCGTCACGAGATCGACTACATCGCGTCTGCTTTTCTGGGAGATGAGATCGTTGTTTACAACTGGATCTCTGCCAACGACCAACGGTTGCGCGCCAGCCGGTCTTTTCAGGTGATCCGGTTGCAAGACATGAAAACGATCCTGCGGGCAAAATCCCACTACGTATGCACCAAACTGAGCACCGGTCGCCCCACACGAATGCCAGAGATATTCAAGACGGCCTATGACGTGAAAGTCTCGGTTCAGCGTTAGAATTATGCACGAGTGAGTTCCGGCACAGGTCCGCGTTTCGACCAGTGCCTTTTGGACTCAGATATCAGGCTGCGCGGGCAGCCTTAATCAGATCCGAGGCGCGCTCGGCGATCATAATCGTAGGGGCGTTGGTGTTCCCGGACACCAGATTGGGCATGACCGAAGCGTCAACTACACGTAACCCCTGAATCCCATGCACGCGTAGTTCAGGGTCAACGACCGACATCTCATCCACGCCCATTTTACAAGTGCCGACGGGGTGATAGATTGAGTCTGCGCGAGACCGGATGTGGTTTTCCCAATCTTCATCAGTCCTCAATTTATCAGATCCGAACATCTCTTTTTTTCGGTGTTGGGTCATAGTTTCTGTCTCAAGGACGTCGCGCATCATCTTCGCGCCTTTGACCATGACTTTTATGTCGCGAGGATCGGACAGGAAAGATGGATCAATACCCGGTGCAGCCAGCTCGTTCGTGCTATGCAAAAAGACCGAGCCGCGGCTGTACGGTCGTACTTGGCAGACATGACAGCTGTAGCCGTGTCCCAGATGTTGTTTGCGCCCGTGGTCGTCGAGTAAGGCTGGCACAAAGTGAAACTGAATATCCGGCCGGTCCAGCGCCGGATCGGTCTTTAAGAATGCGCCAGCTTCGGCAACGGGTGACGCGGCAAGAGAAACTCCGTCTTTGCGCCACCGCAGGATTTCGCGGACGATGTGGATACCGCCTCTCAAACTGATCCCAAGGTTGTCGTGCCGATTGGTCTTGTAGCCAAGAATAAAATCCAGGTGGTCCTGCAAATTCTGGCCGACGCCCGGTAGATCATGTCTGACCTGAATGCCCAACTTGGACAGATCTGCACCATTACCGATCCCAGACAGTTGCAACAGTTGCGGCGACTGAAAGGCCCCCCCACAAAGTAAGACTTCATGTTTTGCGGTAATCGTAATGTCTTGGCCTTTGTGTTGATAAATCACGCCTGTGGCACGTTTCCCCTCAAAGGTGACGCGACGTGCATGAGCGCGGGTCACAATCGTAAGGTTGGGTCTGTCGGCATTGGGAAACACATAGCCCGCGGCCGCCGAGCAGCGTTCACCGTTTTTGTCTTTTTCAAAGAACTGTGTGACCTGATAAAATCCAACCCCTTCGTTGTCGCCCGTGTTGAAATCGCGAGTTCTGCGATGTTGCAACTGCGTGGCGGCATCAACAAAGGCTTCAGATAAAACATGGATGGATTTCTGGTCACACACCTGCAGCGGTCCGCTGCCGCCATGCATGTCATCTTCGCCGCGTTCATTGCTTTCGGCTTTTCGGAAATAGGGCAACACACTGTCCCAATCCCATCCTTCGCAGCCCAGATCGGCCCAAGCATCGTAATCCTCTCGTTGGCCGCGGACATAAAGCATGGCATTGATCGCACTGGACCCGCCCAGACACTTCCCGCGCGGCTGATAGCCCTTGCGCCCGTTCAAGCCGGGTTGTTCGACCGTTTCAAAGCTCCAATTGTTGATCTTTATCGGCTTGCTTGGGACCATGGCTGCGACTGCCATAGGCATACGTACGAATATATCGTTGCCACCCCCGCCGGCTTCGAGCAGGCAAACCGAAACTTTCGGATCTTCGCTAAGGCGTGCGGCAAGAACCGACCCGGCGGAGCCGCCACCTACTATGACGTAATCGAACTGCATAGATTTCCTTCCAGTTTACCTGCTCTTTTGCGGGTTATATGTGGCGCGAGGATTAGTGCATAAGCTGATCCGGTTCGGACCAGGGTGCGCCCGCCACTCGGGATTTCCCGGCAAGAACAAACTCTTAAAGCCAAGCCAATTTGTTGGATGAGGTTTTGTTCGTAGCAATTACATAGTTATCCTCCGGCCGTTTCTCGGATGCCCCAGCCTCTCTCCTAGCCAGCAACAACTCGATACCCAACAGAAAGACTGATCTGCGGATGTTTCGACTTAGTGGAAAATATTGCCAGTCGACCCCAGTGCGTAAACCCCACATCGGGTCATAAGATTGACAATCGAGGACAACGTAGCGTCAGATTCCGCCTTCAGAAACCGACCCTATAGTGTTTCGGTGTTTTTCCTGCCCACCTTCTGAAGGCGCGCACGAAGCTGGCAGAATCTGAGAAACCTAGCACATAGGCGATTTCCTGTGTGCTGAGTTCGGCATCCCGAAGATACCGAAGTGCTAGTTCAGACCGCGTGGAATCGACGATATCGCTGAACGTCGTGTTTTCTCGTTTCAGATGGCGGCGCAGGGTTCGGCTAGTCAATCCAATCTGACGTGAAATCAGTTCCATATTGGCCCCAAAAGAGAGGCTTTGAACAAGCGCTTTTCGAACTTCTCCAGACACGCGCCCCTCATCGCGGCTGAGCAATTCGGACAACTCCTGTTCGCAAATCTGGACGATTTGCTGAAAGGTCATCCGGTTTCCCAGTTCCAATCTTTGGTCCATCCATTTGGGAGGAACACTATACCGGTTCTTCTCAGCCGAGAATTTGATGACATCTGCGGCGTGTGCCGGAATGGTGTAATAACTGTCCCTTGGGTATCGCAACTCAAGCAAATTGCACTGGAAATCCTGACCAATCACGTCCTGATGCAGTGAGGCAAATATTCCGGCCTGCAGATTGGTCAGAAAGGAATAGAAGTCAGGCGATTGTTCGATCACCGAGACCGGTTCAAATTCCCAACCGGGGTTGTCCTTATCAAAGTCAAAGGACATTTCGGCTGTAGGCGCCGCAAGATAGTGAAACCTCTGCGCGAAATCTACAGTATCCCGGTATCTTGTGCTGCTTAGAACAGCATATCCATAAAGCCCGTAATCCGAGATGTGGAGGTTTCTTCCGATATCGTAAGGTAATTCGGGGTGCCAGCGCTGCTGCGCGATATTATTCAGCACATCGATGATCTGACGCAGCGAGACACGATACTCTGTGTCTTTTAAGCGAGTTCGGTCGATATCTGTTCGTTCGAAAACACCATCAGATTGAATCTGATAGCGATCCAATACCCGAAGCGCCGCATTCAGTTTTGCGGCTGTATAATGCCTTTCTTTCAAAACTCCTCCCACTCGGTTCCACTGCGTTCGCAACCGGGTTGAGCAAGACTATGGCCTATATCTATCTGATCACACAAGAATCTTGGTGATAACAATCCGTTTTTATCGACAAGAGCTAGTCGCGTTAATGGTCGAAATCAGTGATGACTGTCGCACCGATGGACTGAAAGCGGTCCATTTCCATCAAGGCCTGCGGCGCCTGAGACAGGTTGATCGTTTTGCCTACCAGTTTTTCTGGCGCTAGCTTGCCACAAGCGATCATTTCCAACATCGCGCCGTATCGATGGGCCTGCATCCCGTGAGAGCCAAAGATTTCAAGCTCATTCGAGATAACTTTTGCCATTGGCACCTGAGGTTGCGCTTGTTCGCCCAGCATAAGCCCAACCTGCACATGTTTCCCTCGGGGTCGTAGGTTCTGGATGGAATTGAAGCAGGTCGCCGGATGTCCCAGTGCGTCAACTGAGACATGAGCACCGCCACGGGTCAATTCGATAACTTCTGCTGCGACATCTGTCCCGGTGCCATTGATTGCGGTTACCGCGCCCAGGTTCCGAGCTAGGTCAAGCTTTCGGTCATCAATATCCACGGCAATGACCTGAGCGCCCAACGCGCTGGCGATCATCACGGCAGACAGACCGACCCCGCCGCACCCGTGAATGGCGACCCATTGACCTGCGCCGACTTTCCCTTGATCGACAACGGCGCGAAACGACGTCGCAAAGCGGCAACCAAGACTGGCCGCGGTTGCAAATTCCATGCCCTCGGGCAAAGCAACAAGGTTTAGATCGGCCTGATGAACCGCAACATATTCGGCGAATGAGCCCCAGTACGTAAAGCCGGGTTGATGTTGATCCAGACACACTTGTTGATGTCCCGCGTGGCATTCCGGGCAAGAGCCGCAGCCTGCGACAAAGGGGACTGTTACCCTGTCACCTGGTTTCCATTTCTTGACGTTTACGCCTGTGGCTTCCACAACGCCGGCCAGTTCGTGGCCGGGGACATGTGGCAATTCGATATCGTCGTCATGCCCCATCCAACCGTGCCAGTCCGAGCGGCATACACCCGACGCCTCAACGCGGATCACAACACCATCTGCATTCGGTGAGGGGTCGCTTATTGTGACCAGCTTAGGAGGCTGCGAGAAATTTTCGTAGAGAACGGCTTTCATTGGTCAGTCCCGCGGTAGTGGTTGCTCAGGCAGCATGGTAGTCAGGTTTTCATGCGATAAAAAGCTCTGCCAAGCGTCGTTTGATCAGTGGTTTTGGTGTTCAATTTACTGTGGCCTCCGGTTGCGGACATTTATCGATGAAAATAGGTCCTGTGCCATTGTCGCAAACAGCTTGGACCTACAATGACGTTGCCTCAAACCGACTTGGTTCAGCTTGGAGTTCCCCAATGCCTGGCGGTTTCCCGACAACCGATACGCTTGCGAGTCTGAGGGGAACATGGTCAGATTTTATTACTTGGGTCTTTTGCTCGTTTTCCTTTGGTTTTTTTGCGGCGGGATCGGGCATTTTGTCGTGTCAGAGTTCTTCCTAAGTATTACGCCACCTTATGTTCCTTGGCCGTTGGCGGTGGTTTACGTGTCAGGAGTTCTGGAAATCTTGGGGGCGATTGGCATTCTATTGCCGCAAGCCCGCCAACTGGCTGGGAATTGTCTGATTTTACTGACATTGGCCGTGACCCCGGCCAACATTCATATGTCACTGAACCCTGAGCTTTACCCATTTGCTACCGAATGGCAGCTGAACTTACGCCTAGTTATTCAAGTCCTACTGTTGGTTTGTATCTGGTGGTCGACACGCGACCGTCGCTGGGTCTGATCGTTTGGTCAACTGGGTGGAGTCGTCAAAGGTGTGCGCAAAATCTGCACAATAGCCTTTCAAAACCTGTTCAGGACTTGCCCCAGCTCTGCAATTGCGTCTGTCAACCTGATGGGAAGAACAACCGCAATCAGGAGGCGCGTAATGAGGCAGGAGCTGATAATCCACGGAGTGCCGGATAGCCTTAAACGAGATGCGTGGTGGCTAAGCATGTCAGAGACAACATCCGCGCAAACAACCCCACGGGCGCAAAGCGATAAATCGCTGTTTTCCTCACTTGGAATGGGGCACAAGATACCTTTGCTTGGCGTTTTGGTGACACTGGCAGATTGGCTGTTCTGGCACCAGCCGATTGGAATCTCTCTTGCCGTGTTTGCGATGATCCTTTCGGCAGCAATAGTGGCATTGAAGACCCCTCGGACCAATCGGCGCGAGCGGGTCGGGGCCATGGGCTTTGCCCTAGTGTGCAATTTGCCGTTGTGCATCGACCTGCAATTCTTGTCGGTGTTATTTAGTCTGGCCGGGTTGGTTTTGCTGGTGGGGTGGTCGGTCTACGGATTGCCGTTGAACGAACGCTTGTTTTTTAGGGTTGCGATACGATTGCCTACAATCGGAAACTTGTTGCTGAGTTGGGCCGCGCTGCGTGATTTGCCTGAGGCAGATATGGGCAAGGGCATTCGTCGTCAGGCATCTTCGGCCGTGCTTCCCTTCATGATGGGCATCATTTTCCTGATGCTGCTGGCCGCCGCAAACCCAGTTCTGGAAGGCTACCTGCAAGGGTTGGACCCAACTCATTTGTTCACAGCCGATTTTTGGTTGCGCGTCTTGTTCTGGTGTCTGATCGGGTCTCAAGTTTGGGCGTGTTTGAACCTTAGTAAGTCTTGGTTAGGTTCCGGAGCGCAAAAACCCTCTTTCCAGAGGGCCGGGCCCGGACGGGTTACATTTCTGATCAACCCTCTTTCTGTTCGGAATTCGCTGTTTTTGTTCAACCTGTTGTTCTTAGTGCAGACAGGTATGGATATCGGGATTTTTACCGGCGGTGTCGCCTTGCCCGATGGTATGACTTATGCTTCCTATGCCCATCGCGGTGCCTATCCTTTGGTCGTGACGGCATTGCTAGCAGGGGTATTCGTCCTGTTGACACGCAGCATGATCGCGCAGGATAGGGTCCTGCGGAATCTGGTTTATCTTTGGTTGGCTCAGAATATCTTTTTGGTGATGACCGCAGCCTTCCGCCTAATGCTGTATGTCGAGGCGTATGCACTAACTTATCTGCGCGTTGCCGCCTTTATCTGGATGGGCCTTGTATTGATCGGCTTGGTGCTGACGGTCATTCAAGTTCATCGAGGGTTGGGAGTTGATTGGCTATTGCGACGGTGCCTGGCCACCGTTGTCGTCACAGTCTATGTTTGCTGCTTTGTCAATTTCGCGCACCTGATCGCTGGCTATAACCTGACGCACGGTCAGGATCTGGCGCTTCGCGATACCTACTACATCTGCGGATTAGGTCCCGATGCATACCCTGCCATACACGCTTTTGAAGCCAAAACCGGCGAGCGTATTTGCGGTAAAAGACTGGACTATCTCATGTCCCAGGATGCCATTTCCAACTGGCGAGAATGGGGCTTTCGCAGGTGGCGCATCCAAGCCTATTATCAGGCTCAGAGCTGAGGACCCTATTTGATGCCCGCACGTATTCTCATCGTCGACGACGATCCGGACATTCTTGAAGTGACAGGGTTTGCAGTTGAAAACGCGGGTTTTCAAACGATGTTTGCCAGTGACGGTTTGGCCGCACTTGACGCTGCTCGACAAGAGCAACCTGAACTGATCGTATTGGATATCGGCCTGCCTGAACGTGACGGGCTTGAAGTGTGTCGCGAAATTCGCAAGTCCTCTGATGTCCCGATCCTGTTTCTTACGGCTCGGGATGATGAGGTTGACCGGGTCGTCGGGCTTGAGATCGGAGCAGACGACTATCTGACCAAACCCTTTTCCCCGCGCGAACTGGTGGCACGTATCAAAGCCATCCTCAAACGCAGCGTCCCGCCAGCCACCCCGGCCGAACAAGTCCTCGTGCAAGGGAAGTTGAATCTGGATGCGCGTCGCCATTCGTGCCTGTACGGCGCAGAGCAGGTGGTATTGACAGGATCAGAGCTTCGGTTGTTGGCAACTTTGATGTCTCGACCGGATCACGTTATGTCCCGACCTCAGTTGGTGGATGCGCTGTACGGTTACAACATCCACGTGTCGGACCGAACAATAGACAGTCATATTCGCAATATCCGCGCCAAGCTGTCACAAGCCGGCTGCACCGACGGAATTATCACCGTGCATGGTGTTGGCCTGAGGATGGGACCATGCAAGGCGGGGTAAAGCCTAGAAAACGTCCCAAGCTCTGGACTGTTGTCTTGCTTGTTCTAGCGATTGTTCTGTGTCTGCCGTTTGCGGGGCTGGCATTGTTCCGATTTTACGACAGCCAGTTGGTCCAGCAAACCGAAGAAAGCCTGCTGACACAAGCTGCTGTCCTCTCGGCGACCTATTCCGAGCTATATGCTGAGGCAGCAGGGCTTGATCCGCCCAAGCGCGGCGCGATTTCGGTCGATCGGGCAGTCTTTCCAGCATTGTCTGTAAATCGGGAAACAGTTTTGCCTCCACGCCCTGATGCGCAGGCAATGCAGCTGGACCCCGGCCGCGTTTATAAGCAAATAGCGGCTCCTTTATCGCGGATCGCGGCTGGCGCACAGACGCAAACGCTGGTGGGGTATCGGTTTCTGGATACGTTCGGAAATGTCTTCGCCGGAACCGCCGAACTCGGAGAGAATCTGGGGCAGGTGGCCGAAGTACAGGAAGCTATGCAGGGGAACATCTCGTCGGTCGCTCGAACGCGTCTGCGCGAGGACAGAACGCCTGCGGTCTATACACTCAGCAGGGCAGCCCGTGTTCGCGTGTTTGTTGCGATGCCGGTGTTCGTAGAAGAGGCGCAGATCGGGGCTGTCTATCTGAGCCGGACCCCAAACCATATCTTCCGATTTCTTTATGGCGAGCGCTTTAATTTGGCGAAAGCGGCCGTATTCGTGGCTTTGTCCACTGCGTTGATCGGGTTTGTGTTCTGGCGCTTTATCACACGGCCCATCCGCCTTTTGATAGAAAGGACGCAGTCGGCAGGCTATGGCGTTGACGCGTGGGAGCCACCAGAGCATTTAGGAACCCGCGAAATTGAGGAGCTGAGTCAGAGTTTTCAGTCTCTCACTACACGTCTGCAAAACAAACAAGACGCGCTAAAAACCTATACCGCCCATGTCACGCACGAGTTGAAGTCTCCTCTGACTGCCCTCAAAGGTGCGACCGAGCTGCTGCGGGACAACAGCTTGACTGTGGAACAACGGAACAAGCTTCTGGATACCGTAGATAAAGGCGGCAAGCGTATGGAGGACTTGCTGGCCCATATGCGTGCGTTCAGCCTTGCCGATCAAAGTGCTTTGACCGGAAGTTGCCGTCTGGATGATGTCGTTCCCTTCGTGACCGAGACCTTTCCCAACCTTTCGGTGCAAGTCGAAAACGGAGATCTCCCTCTGCCCGTGGCTGAAGAAACGCTAAGGATTATACTGACGCATTTGCTTGAAAATGCACAACAACACGACGCCAGCGAAATCGTTCTGACAGCAGGTCAAGGCAGCGATGCGACCACCCTGCGCGTTGCAGACAACGGCACGGGGGTTAGCGATGGGAATGCAGGAAAGATAATGCAGCCCTTTTTCACCACGCGGAGAAACAGTGGTGGGACGGGTATGGGTTTGAATATTGTGACGGCAACCGCCGAGGCGATCGGTGGACGCCTAAGCCTGGACCCATCCAGTCGCGGGGCATGTTTTCTCTTGACCTTCGGCTGACTCGACTGTCGCGCTAAAGAGCACGATTAGGATTCAGCTTTGTTCCTTCGTCGGCGAAATTTGCGTGAAGATCGCCGTACAAATCTGATCCATTTCTAGGGCAAAGAAGTTTTTGGCTGCAGCTTCGTTCGGATGATACGGATCTTTCACCATGCCTTTTTTGTTCAGACGAAAATACTCTTTGTTCCCTTGATTGGCGGCGACAGTTTCCGGCGTGGATCCCGGCACAAACGAACAACGCAAGCCTGATGTTTTGAAGGCGTCCATTAGGTTCTTTTGCGCCCGCAACCTCAGGTCTACTATTTTCTTTTTGTAGGCCGGGGCGGTGGTCATGAAAATGCAGGGCAGGTCAGGTGGAAGCTGGGTTTTCAACTTTTGAACATCGCGGATTGCAGCCTCGGGGCTGTTGGCCCAGCGTTTGGCGGAATTGCCCAGAAAAGACATCAGGATCAGCTTTGGGTCGTAGTAATCGTCGCGCAACATCTCTTCCAGCGGGGACGTGTTTGCTGCACAAAACTGGTAGTCGCGCCCTTCGCCAATCTGGACGTATTTGTTGCCGGACTTGTTTACGAAACCATAAGCCCCCGCATTAACCCGCCATTTGGGATCAACCTTGCAGATCGTATCCTTACCCTTGCCAGATCGTGCCGTCCACGATGGTATAGAGCTGGAGCGCACGCCGATTACACCGACCCGCATTTTTCCAAGTTGCTCAAGATGCTGCTTTTGCTCGGCGTTCGGTTTGCAATGAGTTTTGATATTACTGAAGAACTCCAGGAATGCAGGCCCCGAGCCGAACGATATCTGACTGTCCCCGATGATCAGTATTTCAGGCGAGTCAAACGGCTCGGCACTGACCGGAAGTGCTTGCAAAAGAAGGGCAATGGCCATGCCCGCGGCTTTGTTCAGAAACTGCATGTTTCCCCCTTATGCGGTTTCTCTATTTCAGGGCTTCGAAGATCGCATCGCAGAAATCGACCGTGTTGATCTTCAAAAACTGGCGAATTGCAGCCGGACTTGGATGATGCGGATCTTTGACACGACCGGCTTCGTTGCGGCGAAAATATTTTGGTTTGCCCTCAATGGCCGCGCGCGTCTTTGCATTGAACCCTTCGACGGCGATACACTGGGCATCGGCACGCTCGAACGCTCGGGCAATGGCCGTTTGAGCTTTCATCCGCTTGTCATTTGTTTTTTTGAGGTAGACCGGCGCGCTTGAGATAAAGACGCAAGGCATATCCTTGGGCACCTGTGCCAGAGTCTTGGACACATCCTGTGCGACCGCTTCTGGTGAGTTTGCCCAGCGATCGGCCGAGTTGCCCAGAAAAGTCAGGACCAACAAGCCAGGATCATAGTAGTTTTCGGCAAACATAGCCTCAAACGCGGTCTGTTTGGGTTTGCAGAACTGATAAGATGGACCTTTTCCGATCTGGATGAAAACACGATCAGGGTTTCCATCGATCCCATAGGCACCAGCGTTAACACCAAATTTCTTGTCTACATCGCAGATTGCACCGCGTGTCGGCCCGCTGACGGATGTCCAAGATTGCAACGAGGTGGACCGTACACCGATCGCAGCCGTTTGACGTGCGCCAAGCTTTTCCAGCAACCGAGTGCGTTCTGCTGTCATATTGCAGCGTTGTGGCAAGTCTTGGAAGAACCGGGTGTATTCCTTTCCTGCCCCAAAAGAGATCTGACTGTCGCCCAGCACCAAAATGTCGGGTTGCGCCAGCGCAGGCACTGAACCCAGCGACAGTATCGCCACAAGCGCAGTGCGCAAGATTGATCGTCCCATGTGTGTCACGCGGCTACCTTCGATGAGAACCAACTGTGCATCCAAATCCTAACTGATCGGTAAAACATGGCCTAACCGGCGATGAAATACCAATCAAGACCCGGTTACAGTTAGCGGAGCCACTCAGATTGGAACGTGAGTTATCGGGAAAATCGTTCGGGCGACAAGTTGGGCAACGCGGACAGTAGATCGGTGACCCTGCCGTGGCACAGTGCCAGCGGTCCTTTTGGGTTTAGGGAAATATGGGCCCATACTGCAGGGCGCAGTGCCATTTTCCGCCAGTGGTGCAAAAGCATCAGTCGTATCGCAGCTTGGGGCAAGGATTGCATGCGATGAATTTCGGCAGAAGCTGCAAGGTCAAAGATGCGCGACGCCTGACGTAGAACATTGTCCTGCACAAGACCGCTCGAGAACCACTCGGGCGGAGGGTAGTCATCAAACTTTAGCGTCACGACGTTTTCGGCTTTGGCAGCAGCTGAGGCGGGCATCAGAACCAGCGCTTTGTCGATTGGAATCGATAAGGGTGGCGCTGCGAATCCTTGACGAACCCAGCAGGTTACCCAGCCTTCGGGGTATTTGGCGTCTTGACGATATACATCCTCATGGGCGGCCCGGGTTTCTGATAGGCCATGTGAAGATAGGCGATAGGTAACTTCGCGCCCCGATTTTGTTGACTCGATCCAGCCGTCTTTTCTAAGGCGGTGCAAGGCGACACGCATGGCTTCGGTTTTGATCCCAACACGACCAAGTAGCAGCCCCAAGTCTTTGCCTGTAATTTCTTTGCCATTCATGTCACCGAAAAGGGTAACGATCAGCGACCAGGTCTTGATCGGTTCTAGCGCAACAAGTTCTTCAATCAGTTTTTCGGCTGAATTCAAATCTAGGTTTCCAAATGGCCGGTTCGCAGGCTGGCCTATTGGATATCATGCCAATGTCTTGTGTGGCCACGGAAAACCGATGCTCAACCGCGGGAATATGCATTCATTGTCAGAAGATCGTACTCGGCTGCCCGGTCGCCATTCTGGTTTGTCAGTGTCACATGCCAGCGAACCTCTCCGTAGTCTTGGTTGCGCGGAGTTTTCTGCTTGACCGTCAGATGAACTTGAATGCTGTCTCCGGCTTGCACGGGCTTAAGGAACCTCAGATTGTCGAGCCCGGTATTCGCCAGAACTGGCCCTTCATCTGGTTGCACGAACAACCCCGCAGCGAAGCTGAGTAACAGATACCCATGTGCAACCCGTCCCGGGAAAAATGGGTTCCGCTTCGCGGCAGCTTCGTCCATGTGTGCATAGAACGTATCGCCGGTGAAATGTGCGAAAGTTTCAATGTCGGCCAAAGAGATTTCTCGGGACGCGGTGTGTAATGTCTCACCTATTTCCAGTTCATGGAAGGTGCGGGTAAAGGGGTGGGCATCGCGGGTGACTTCTGCTGAGCCGGCCGTCCATTTTCGGTTAATCCGCGTCAGAATATCGGGGCTGCCCTGAACCGCAGTGCGCTGCATGTAGTGCAGTACGCCCCGAACGCCTCCCAGCTCTTCGCCGCCGCCCGCGCGTCCTGGGCCACCATGCACCATGTGCGGTAGCGGAGAGCCATGGCCCGTGCTTTCGTTCATAGATTGTCGGTTGTTGAAGTACAGTCGCCCGTGAAACGCGCCCGCACCCAAGGCGGCTTGTCGGGCAAAGTCGCCGTCGTTGGTGATGACCGAGGCAACAAGGCTGCCTTTGCCCTTGTTGGTCAGGCGAAGGGCATGATCAAGATCGCGGTAAGGCATGACGGTCGAAACCGGCCCAAAGGCTTCGACATCATGAACGTATTGCGCTGTATCTGGGGTCTCGCAATAAAACAGCATGGGTGGCACGAACGCGCCTTTTTTGCGGTCCGCACCCGAAACCTGAAACTTTTCTGGGTGGCCAAATACGCGAGTCGCATCCTGCTCGATCAGGGCGGCCTTCTGCAAAACGTCCCGGCGTTGCGCCTGAGAGACCAGCGGCCCCATCTGCGTCGCCGTGTCCGAGGGATCGCCTATAATTGTCCGCTCAAGGGTTTCCCGCAACGCTGTAATCACCGCTTCGACCTGTGGTTCAGGCGCAATAATCCGACGAATGGCAGTGCATTTCTGCCCAGCCTTTGCCGTCATCTCGTGGGTAATTTCCTTTATGAATAGGTCGAATTCGGGCGTGCCTACTTCCGCATCGGGTCCGAGAATTGAGGCATTCAGGCTGTCTTGCTCGGCAATAAAACGGGTTGCGTTATGCAAAATGCTCGGTGTGCTACGCAGTTTAAGAGCCGTTTGCGCCGAGCCGGTAAAGCTGATCACATCTTGCGATCCGACGTCGTCTAGCAGAGCACCAATATCGCCCGAGATCAGCTGTACTGCACCATCTGGCAACAAGCCACTTTCGAGCATGATGCGAACACATAACTCGGTTACGTAACAGGTGGCTGTCGCCGGTTTGACGATTGCCGGCACCCCGGCAAGTAAGGTGGGCGCAAGCTTTTCCAGCATGCCCCAGACCGGAAAATTGAACGCATTGATGTGGACAGCGGCGCCCGTCAACGAGGTGCAGATATGTTGCCCCAAAAAGGTTCCACTGCGGGACAGTTGCTCGATATTGCCGTCCAGATAGATCGTATCATCTGGCATCTCACGCCGACCTTTGCTGGCAAAGACCAGCAACGTGCCGATCCCCCCATCAATGTCGATCAGGTGATCCTTGTGCGTAGACCCGGTCGCGAAAGAGGCGTCATAAAGTGCCTTTTTGTGCTGGCCCAAATGCAGCGCAAGTGCCTTCAGCATGCGGGCTCGATCATGGAAAGTCATGGCCCTCAACGCCGAACCGCCTTTGGCACGCGCATATTCCAGCATGGCTTCGGTGTCCAAAGCACTGTTGCCTGCCCGTGCAATCAAATCTCCGGTCACCGCCGAGTGGATATCCCGCGCGGCGCTGTCACAGCCAATCCAATGACCGGCTACATAACTTTCAACGTTCTGAACTGCCATTTCGGGACCTCTACAATGGTGTCGTTCATTAATTGACCAACCGGACGGTTTATGAAATGTTTAAATTGAAGGTTGCTTAAGATCAAGGAGTATACAGTGCTTGCCACGCGACACGCAGGTTGGGACGGGTTCACTGTGAATCGACCTGATCAGATGAGCAATTTTACCAATGAAATGCACCGTACCTTTCGCGATGCCTTGAATTGCGCGAATGCTGCGCACAACGTTTTGATCAGTGAGGCGAGGCAGCAGCACATTGCACCAGTCGCCTATGCCGTAAACAGCTTGGCTGTCAGGACAAGACGATCATCGCCTTCGCGTGTGGTATCGTAGTGGTGACGAATACGGCCAAAAGCCCAAGGGTACAGTTATGACGCCCAAGGAACGTGCGGAACAGGCGGCCCGAACGATGTGGGGTAATGATCAGGCAAGTCCTTGGGTGGGAATGCAGATCGAAGCAGTGGATGAAGGGCAGGCGGTTCTGACGCTGACAGTAGAAAAGCACCACACCAACGGGCACGGCATTTGTCATGGAGGCGTGATCTATATGCTGGCCGATAGTGCATTCGCGTTTGCATGCAACAGCCGGAACCAATCGACGGTCGCGCAACACAACTCAATTACCTACATCGCGCCCGGTCAGTTGGGCGATCGCCTGACCGCAACAGCAACCGAGGTCAGCCTGACTGGGCGGAGCGGTATTTATGATGTGACAGTGGTCAATCAGACGAACACAGTTGTAGCAGTGTTTCGCGGTTGCTCTCGGGCGGTGCACGGTCACGTGTTCGAGGAATAGCGGAGGAGTTTATGAAAGACCTAACACCAGCCCGAAACACGCTTGATCCGATAGAGATTGCTTCCATCGACGAAATTAGAAGCCTGCAGTTGGACCGTCTGAGATGGTCTCTGCGCCACGCTTACGAAAACGTTCCGATGTATCGCCAACGGTTCGACGCGGCGGGGGTCCATCCGGATGATCTGCGATCTCTAAGCGACCTGTCGAAATTCCCGTTTACTCACAAAGACGATCTGCGTGCCAACTATCCATTTGGGCTTTTCGCTGTTGCTCGGGAAGAAATCGTGCGGGTCCATGCATCATCCGGGACGACGGGTAAACCAACAGTGGTGGGCTATACGCCGAAAGATATTGATAACTGGGCCGGACTTGTGGCGCGATCCATGCGGGCCAGCGGTACCAAACCAGGAGAAATAGTGCACATCGCCTATGGCTATGGCCTGTTCACAGGGGGGTTGGGCGCGCATTACGGGGCCGAGCTTCTGAACTGCACGGTTGTTCCGGTTTCCGGCGGTATGACAGAACGCCAAGTGATGCTGATACAGGACTTCAAACCCAGCACGATCATGGTCACTCCGTCCTATATGCTTAACATACTGGAGCAGTTTCACACGGCTGGTATCGACCCGCGCGATTCCACGTTGGATGTGGGAATCTTTGGCGCCGAACCCTGGACGAACGCAATGAGGGCAGAGGTTGAGGATGCCTTCGACATGCATGCAGTCGACATCTATGGCCTGTCCGAAATCATGGGGCCAGGCGTTGCAAATGAGTGCGTCGAGACCAAGGACGGGCTGCATATCTGGGAGGACCACTTCTACCCGGAAATCATTGACCCGGAGACGGGTGAAGTGTTGCCAGATGGCGAGTTGGGTGAGTTGGTCTTTACGACGCTGACCAAAGAGGGCATGCCAATGATCCGCTATCGCACTCGCGATCTGACGCGGCTTTTGCCCGGAACGGCGCGATCAATGCGGAGAATGGAGAAAATCACCGGCCGATCCGATGACATGATCATCCTCAGGGGCGTGAACGTCTTTCCGACCCAGATCGAAGAGCTTGTTCTGGCAGCCCCGGATCTGGCGCCGCATTTCCAGATAGAGCTGTCCCGCACGGGCCGGATGGACGATATGACGGTACGCGTTGAAACCGGCGCGCCAGAGGACATGCGCGAAGGTATTGCCGGGGCCTTGTCCAAGAAGATTAAAGATACCATAGGGATCGGCGCATCGGTGAACGTTGGTGCTCCGGGCAGTGTCGAGCGCAGCCAGGGCAAAGCCCGTCGAGTAGTTGACAACAGGCCAAAGGAGTAAACCCGTGGCGCGGACGATCGCTAAGGACCATGACAAGAAGCGTCAGAGCATCCTCGCGGTGGCTGCCAATGTGTTCGCCCATGAAGGCATCGCACGGGCTTCGATGAATCAAGTCGCCAAAGCCGCGGGTATATCGAAGGCGAATATTTACCACTATTATGACAGCAAAGAAGCACTGCTGTTCGACATTCTGGATACCTATCTGTCCGAGTTGAAGAACCGCGTCTCCGCAATTGATCTGGACGGGTATCCACCCGAAGAACAGTTGCATCTGATCCTGCGCGAATATCTGCTGGCCTATGAAGGGATGGATTACGAACACACCATTCAAAGCGAAGGTGTCTCTCTGCTGCCCGAGCATATGCAGAAGGTGCTTAAAGCCTATCAAAAAGACATGGTAGCGCAGATGAGCAACATTCTGAACGCGATCAGTGGTGGCAAGCTGCAAGACGATGGCAGCCTGCTGCGTGAGGTGACCATGTCTGTGTTCGGAATGCTGAACTGGTATTACATGTGGCATCCAAAGGCGACACGTGCTGATCGCGAAGGATATGCCAAAACGGTTGCCCGTTTCACCGTGGCGGGCTTGCCCGGAGTGTTAAGCAACGTTCAATGCCCGGCCTCATCATAATCCCAAACAACTTTCTCTGACACTGCAAAGCACTGACAGGTCAGAAGAAAACCGGCTTCAACCTCGTAATCCTCAAGGGCGTGGTTGGCGACCATTTCAACCTCACCTTCAAGGACCTTGGCCTTGCAGGTCGAACAAACACCCGCTTTACAGGCGTGGGGCGCATCCAAGTTTTCGGCCAAAGCCGCTTCCAGCAAGCTTGTGTCTTTAGGTATGACAAGGCTTCTGGTTTCTCCGCCCAATGTGACGCGACCTTTGACACCGCCAGTTTCGGCGGCTTTTGAGACAGCGCGTTTTCTGGCGCGCCCGGGTTGAGACGACGCGAAAAGTTCGAAACGAATTTGGTCCTTTCGCAATCCATGATCCTTAAGCGCCTGTGAAATGGCCAGCATCATTGGCTCGGGCCCGCAGATGTAAGCCATCGAGACCGATTTAATGTCGATCCAGTGTCGAAACAGATCGGCGCATTTGGTTTGATCGACCCGGCCTTTGAACAATTCAATGTCCTGACTGTCATCCTCAAGAACGTGGACGATGTTCAGCCGATGAAGGTAGCGGTTTTTCAGGTCCTCAAGCTCTTCCCGGAACATGATCGTATTTGGTGTGCGATTTGCGTAGACCAAAGTGAACCGCGTAGACGCGTCCTCGGACAGGGCGGTCTTGAGAATGGACAGGACCGGAGTGATGCCCGAGCCGCCAGCAAACGCCAGATAGTGCGGCGCGTCGTCTTCGACTGCGGCATGAAAGTTGCCCATGGGAGGCATGGCGTCCATTACGTCCCCAACCTGCAGTTCGGTATTGGCCCATGTTGAGAACGCCCCGCCATCCACACTTTTGATCCCAACCTGCAGGATGCCTTCATGCGGTGCCGCGCAGATAGAGTATGACCGGCGTAGTTCCTCGCCCTCGAAATCCCTTTTGAACGTCAGGTACTGACCAGGTGCAAAACCAAACTCTGCCACGTTTTCAGCTTGCAAAGTGACTACGACGGCGTCGCGGATGGTCTTTTGAATATCGGTGACTTTCAGAGGGTGGAAGTTGGTCATATTGGGACCTCAGATACACTTGAAATAGTCGAAGGGTTCCATGCAATCCTGACATCGCCATTGGGCCTTGCAGGGGGTCGAACCGAACTGGCTGATTTTTTCTACCCGCTTGGATTTGCAATGGGGGCATCGTTTGGGACCACCCGCAGCTTGGGGTGGGGCAATCCCGAATTCTTCCAGTCGGGCGCGGCCTTTTTCGGATAACCAGTCAGTCGTCCACGCCGGTGCGATGCGGGTTTGAATGTCCAGCTTGCCGATGCCGTTTTTTGCAAGTTCGGTTTCGATGTCCAGCGCGATAACAGCCATGGCCGGGCAGCCGGAATAGGTCGGTGTGATCGTCACAGTCACATGGTCCTGCGCGACCTGCACCTCGCGGATCACGCCCAGATCCACAACCGAGATGACTGGGATTTCAGGGTCAGGCACGGTGTCGAGCCAATCCCAGACCTGAGCCTCGGTCACCGCCATCATCGTCACCACGTTGCGCCTGGATACGAGCGTTGAAGGGTTTGCATCACGGCCAGCATATGGCCCAGGTGTTCAGTGTGTCGAAATCCGGTTCGCCCTCCTTTTTGGGCATAGTCGCCTTCCGGCAAAGTCAAGCACGCCTGCGCCAGCACCGTCTGTACGGTTTCAAGCCACAGAGGTTTTATTTCTGAAGGCAATGGCGCGACACCCGCTGCCGCCATGGCATGATCGGTTTCGTCATCGACAAAGACTTCACCACTATACGGCCACAGGAAAGTAAGCGCTTCATCCATGCGCTTGTTGCTTTCCGCGGTGCCGTCCCCCAAGGCGATTACCGTGTGAGAAGACCTATCCAAGTGATAGAGGGCCTCTTTCAAGCATTTTGCGGCGATTTCAGCCACTCGGGTGTCGGTGGAATTTTCCAGTTGCGTCAACCATGGTACTTGAAAGGCGTCATACAGGAATTGCCGCATCTGAGTGCGCCCGAAATCGCCGTTCGGGACCTCAAGCATCAGCAAATTCCGGAAATCATAAACGTCACGTAGAAACGCCAGATCGTCGGCAGAGCGTCCGGCCCCTTCGACCTCAGCCGCATATCCCAGCCACAACTGGGTTTGCCCGATCTGATCCAAGGCCATATTGGCCAGCGCGATATCCTCTTCCAAAATCGGAGCGACCCCGCACCATTCCGAGGTTCGATGCCCCAGAACCAAAGCGTTGTCGCCTTGTCTCAGCAGAAACTCGAGCAGTGGTTTTTGCGCCGCGTGCATCACATTTTCCCAACTTCGTCAGGAATATCGTAGAAAGTGGGGTGCCGGTAAACTTTGTCGCGGGATGGGTCGAACAGAGGCCCTTTGTCCGAAGGGCTGGAGGCCGTGATCTTTTCAGCCTCGACCACCCAGATACTGACGCCTTCGTTGCGGCGCGTATAAACGTCTCGCGCATTCCGTATGGCATGCTCGGCATCCGCCGCGTGCAACGAGCCGACGTGCCGGTGGCTCATGCCGTGTTGGCCTCGGATAAAGACTTCCCACAGGGGCCATTCGTTTTGGTGTGACATCGACTACTCCGCCGCTTTGGATTTGTTTTGGGCTTTCCGTGCGTGGGCCAGCATGGCATCACGGACCCAGGCGCCATCCTCCCAAGCCTTACGGCGGGCGGTCAGACGCTCGGCATTGCAGGGGCCATTGCCCGAGATGACATCGAAAAACTCGGACCAGTCTGGTTCACTAAAATCATAATGCCCGGTTTCTTCGTTCCAGCGCAGGTTCTCGTCAGGAATTGACAAGCCCAGAAACTCGGCTTGCGGAACGGTTTCATCGACGAATTTCTGACGCAGCGCATCATTTGTGTTGATCTTGATCCGCCAAGCCATCGATTGGGTGGAATGTACGCTGTCCTTGTCCGACGGACCGAACATCATCAGGGCAGGATACCAGAACCGGTTTAGAGCGTCCTGCGCCATGCGCTTTTGATCGTCAGTACCTTCTTTCGCCATCCTAATCATGATGTGATAGCCTTGGCGTTGGTGAAAGCTTTCTTCTTTGCAGATGCGCACCATTGCCCGCGCATAGGGGCCATACGAGGTGCGCTGCAGTGGCACCTGATTCATGATCGCAGCCCCATCAACCAGCCATCCGACCGCGCCCATATCTGCCCAAGTCAGGGTGGGATAGTTGAAGATGGACGAATACTTCATCCGCTCGGAGTGCAGCATCTCGACCAGCTCATCCCGACTGACGCCCAGTGTCTCAGCGGCGCAATAAAGATACAGCCCATGGCCTGCCTCATCCTGAACTTTGGCCAGAAGGTTGGCCTTGCGTTCCAAAGTGGGCGCACGGGTGATCCAATTGCCTTCGGGCAGTTGACCTACAATTTCAGAATGCGCGTGCTGGCCGATCTGACGGATCAGTGTTTTTCGATAGCTTGGAGGCATATAGTCCTTGGGTTCGATCTTTTCACCGCGGTCGATGCGATCTTGAAATGCCCGATCTTCGGGGCTCATCTCGTCACGAGATTGCACCCCTTTGCCCGTTGATTTTACCATTTGGGCGTACATGGCCTTGTCCTCCTCAAACCCATTCCGCTTGCCTTGATCAATATGTTACAGAAAAATAAAACAACAAGCAAACTGTAACGTATTTTGCTTGATCAATTCCTTTGAGATAATTGGCGATCATTTTAATAGCTGTTGTGCGCCATAAAGGGGGGGCTCAGAATTGGGCAATACGACTGTTAATCTCATCGGGGCAGGACGGGTTGGCCAGACACTGGCTCGTGTATTGCCGGCAACGCAGTCTTATGTTCTGCAGGATGTAAGCAGCCGTCGTCTTAAATCCGCTACGGATGCTGCCGCATTCGGTCGTAACGCGCGGGCTGTTGAGCACTTGGCCGATATGCGGCCAGCAAACATCTGGATACTTGCCGTACCCGATACGAAAATCGCCGAGGTGGCCAGAACCTTAAGCGACTCGAACCCAGATAGTGTGTTGCAGGGATCGCGCCCTGTTGCACTACATTGTAGTGGATTCTACCCGGCCGCCCAAATGGATGCCTTAAACGAATATGGGTGGGGTTTGGCGAGTGCGCATCCAGTGCTTTCCTTTTCAGATCCCGAAACTGCAGCATCGCAATTCTCCTGTGTCCCTTGTGGCATCGAAGGTGACCCATATGCGGCAGGGATCGCTGCTTCGTTGTTCGAAGAATTGGGCGCCGAGTGCTTTTCCATCCGGTCGGATGCGAAAAGCCTGTATCATGCTGCTGCGGTAATCTCGAATAACTTCACGGTAGTCCTGCAAGCCTTGGCGCGTGAGGCGTGGGCCGAAGCGGGCGTTTCCGAGGATATGGCAGCACGCCTGAATGAAAAGCTGTTGACCGGAACTTGCGAAAACGTAGCCGCGCAGGGGCCACAGGTCGCGTTGACTGGTCCCGCTGCACGCGGGGATACTGACGTCGTTGCTCAACAAAACAGAGTCGTGGCTGGTTGGCACCCGACAGCTGGGGAGTTGTATGCACAACTAAGTGATCTGGCGCGGTCCCTTAAATCAAGCGGCAAAACCCGTTAGCGCCACAACCACTGCTTTGGTCTATTGATCCTCAGTGGAAAATAGTATACCGCCGCATACAAAGAGCATCCTGTGGGTCTGGAAAACCAGTCTTTGCCGGGTCTCAAGCTTCTTCTAACGCCTAATCGTCGGGACCGCCATGAGCCTTTACACAGATTACCTCAGTGAAATTGAAACGCGCAAAGAACAGGGTCTGCACCCCAAGCCCATTGATGATGGCGCGCTGGTCAAAGAGATCGTTGAGCAGATCAAAGATGCCGGAAACGTGCATCGCGAGGACTCGCTGAACTTTTTCATTTACAACACCCTGCCCGGAACCACGAGCGCCGCAGGTGAAAAGGCTGAGTTCCTGAAAGAAATCGTCTTGGGTCACACTGTGGTCGACGAAATCTCGGTTCCTTTCGCGTTTGAACTTTTGTCACACATGAAAGGTGGCCCGTCGGTGCGGGTCTTGTTGGACCTTGCTTTGGGCGAAGATGCAGCAATTGCCGAGCAGGCAGCCGAAGTCCTGAAGACTCAGGTTTTCTTGTATGACGCCGATACAGATCGCTTGAAAGAGGCTTTCAAAGCCGGGCATCCCATCGCTAAAGAGATTCTGGAAAGCTACGCCAAGGCTGAATTCTTCACCAAACTGCCCGAAATCGACGAAGAGATCGAAGTTGTCACCTATGTTGCAGCAGAAGGTGATATCTCGACCGACTTGTTGTCGCCCGGCAATCAGGCGCACTCGCGCGCGGATCGGGAACTGCACGGCAAGTGCTTTATCTCAGACAAGGCGCAGCAAGAAGTTGAGGCGCTGAAACTGCAACACCCCGATAAGCGCGTGATGCTGATTGCCGAGAAAGGCACCATGGGTGTTGGGTCGTCTCGGATGTCGGGCGTCAACAACGTGGCCCTGTGGACGGGTAAGCAGGCGAGCCCCTACGTGCCTTTCGTCAACTTCGCGCCTGTTGTCGCGGGTACGAACGGCATTTCCCCGATCTTCCTGACCACCGTCGGCGTGACTGGCGGTATTGGTTTGGACCTGAAGAACTGGGTCAAGAAGGTCGATGAAGACGGTAATGCCATCCTGAACAATGACGGCAACCCGATCCTTGAAGAGCAGTATTCGGTCGCGACCGGTACCGTTCTGAAGATCAACACCAAAAGCCACAAACTGCTGAGCGAAGATGGCGATGAGCTGGTGGATGTGTCGGCCTCGTTCACTCCGCAAAAAGTCGAATTCATGAAAGCCGGTGGCTCTTACGCCATTGTCTTTGGCAAAAAACTGCAGACTTTGGCCGCCGAGACGCTGGGTGTCGAGGCCCCGCTGGTCTTTGCACCGTCCAAGGAAGTCAGCCATGAAGGTCAGGGCCTGACTGCGGTTGAGAAAATCTTTAACAAGAACGCAGTTGGGGCGACCCCAGGTAAGACCCTGCACGCTGGTTCGGACGTCCGTGTAAAGGTCAATATCGTCGGTTCGCAGGACACCACCGGCCTGATGACCATGCAGGAACTCGAAGCGATGGCCGCAACGGTTGTGGCGCCCAGTGTTGACGGTGCCTATCAGTCGGGCTGTCACACTGCGTCGGTCTGGGATGCCAAAGCTCAGGCCAACACGCCGCGTCTGATGAAGTTCATGAATGATTTCGGCCTTGTTACCGGTCGCGACCCGAAGGGCGTGTATCATTCGATGACCGACGTGATCCACAAGGTTCTGAACGACATCACTGTTGACGACTGGTCGGTGATCATCGGTGGGGACAGCCACACCCGTATGTCCAAAGGTGTGGCGTTCGGCGCGGACTCGGGCACCGTGGCTTTGGCACTGGCGACCGGTGAAGCCTCGATGCCGATCCCCGAGTCAGTAAAAGTGACCTTCAAGGGCAAAATGGCGGACCATATGGACTTCCGCGACGTGGTACACGCCACACAGGCGCAGATGTTGGAACAACATGGCGACAATGTCTTCCAGGGCCGCGTGATCGAGGTGCACATCGGAACGCTGCTGGCGGATCAGGCCTTTACCTTCACTGACTGGACTGCCGAGATGAAGGCCAAAGCCTCGGTCTGTATTTCGGATGACGACACTCTGATCGGTTCTCTGGAACTGGCTAAATCGCGTATCCAGATCATGATCGACAAAGGTATGGAGCATGAGAGTGGCATGCTGCAGAAGTTGATCGCGATTGCGGATGCCCGCATTGCCGAGATCAAGTCCGGTGAAAAACCCGCCCTGCGTCCCGACGACAACGCGAAGTATTCCGCCGAAGTGGTCGTGGATCTGGATCAGATCGTCGAGCCGATGATCGCGGACCCGGATGTCAACAATGCGGACGTGTCCAAGCGCTATACACACGACACGATCCGCCCGGTATCTTTCTACGGTGGTGACAAGAAAGTTGATCTGGGCTTCGTAGGATCTTGCATGGTGCATAAGGGTGACATGAAGATTGTTGCGCAGATGCTGCGAAACCTCGAAAAAGTGTCGGGGAAGGTAGAGTTCAAAGCCCCGCTGGTGGTGGCCGCCCCGACCTACAACATCATCGATGAGTTGAAGGAAGAAGGCGATTGGGACGTGCTCGAGAAGTATTCGGGCTTCGAATTCGACGACCTGTTCCCGAAAGAAAAGGCACGCACCGAGTACGAAAACATCCTGTATCTTGAACGCCCGGGCTGTAACCTTTGCATGGGCAACCAAGAGAAAGCCGCTAAAGGCGATACGGTTCTGGCGACGTCTACACGCCTGTTCCAAGGCCGCGTTGTGGCCGATGCGCCGGACAAGAAAGGCGAAAGCTTGCTGGCCTCGACCCCGGTCGTGGTGCTGTCGGCCATTCTGGGTCGTACGCCCAAGATCGACGAGTACAAAGCCGCAGTCGAAGGCATTGACCTGACCCGGTTTGCGCCTCCGGTTGAAAAACTGGCCAACAGCCGCTCGGCTCATTTCTAAACACGGCGGGCCGGTCACCAAACTGGTGATCCGGCCCGTTTTTTCCCCTGTCTAGTTCGACGTTCAGCGCGCTTTGCGCGCAACAATCCATGTTGCGTGATACGTCAGACAGACCCCTTCCGGAGTCCGGTGCAGCCTTTCATAGTCATCGCTGAACTGTCTGAGCGTGGCTTTGGTCCATGGTTTTTGGGCCCGGCCATTTACTCCGGTTTTCCGAAGGTGCTGCAGGACATCTCTTGGAGTTGCGAAGAACACGCGCTCTAATGCTTCCCCGGTATTGATGACCTCCAAACACTCGGTGACGGCCGACGCCATATCCGAGTGATCCATCAGGCCAGGTGCGGCCGCAGACGAACCAATCTGTGCCAATTCGGTGTATTGGAATGGCCCGAACCCGGAAATGGCAAGCCATCCACCGGGCGACAATTCGTTGGCAGCCTGACGCAGAAATTCTGCGGGGTTCTGTAGCCATTGTATCATCGAGGCCGACGCGATTAGGTCAGGCTGCGTCGGCAAGCTGACTTTTGAAGCATCGCCGCACAGAAACTTGGCGCGATGACGGTTTGCGGTTTCTGCGGCGGCGGGGGTAAGGTCGTTAAGCGTTAAAGCGCCACAATCAAAGGTTTCAAGCAGGCGTCGAGTAAGGTGACCTGTGCCGCATCCAAGTTCGAGCGTTTTGTTGAATCGTTCAGGCGCGCCTGCCGCTCCAAGGGCTGTCACCAAACGATCCGCGACTCGTGCCTGTTGGCTGGCCTCTCCGTGATAGGAATGAAAACTTCTGCTGAAACTGCGCTGCACCCGATCTGTGGCTTGAAACGTCATGAACACCACTCCGTCCAGTTTTGACCCTTATGAAAAGGGACATGTGGCGCATCCACGCCGCGCACCACGCTTGCCTGGTCCTTCCAGGCGGCTTCTTGTGCAGAGGTTGGAATGATCCGGTCGCGCTGCGGAACCCAGATACGGTCGAACGAAAGCTCTGGCGCTGGCCCCCGTGCGATAACTGCGTTTAGCTCAGCACGGGCCTGAGGAACGTCGAGAATGGGGACGGGCATGCCCAATCCCGCGCGGCGGCAGAATTTGGAAAAGCTCGCTTCGGTCAAGTTGTCGGCAGTTGCCCTAATCATCTCGGGTGCTATGCCCCAGCGCGGATCTGCTGGGTACAAAGTACCGCCAATAGCAACAAGCCTTGTCGGTCTGACATTAAAGTCGTTCACCCAATGGGCGGCCGAAACGACTCCGAAGGAAAATGAAACCAGTGTGACCCGATCATAGTCTGAGGTTTCATGCAGGGGGTCGTCCAGACGGATATAATCGTCGACAAACAGTTGATCATGGTCGCTGGAAAGCTGTTGAAACGGGGCAGAGCCCAAAGCCCATCCCCCAAAGATCAGGATCAAGTCTGCCGTGCCAGAGCGTGCCAGCCATTGCTTTTTCATGAGTGTCCCCGGGCCAGGGAAACCATGGTCTGTGTTACTCGGCTCAGTTCGTCCGAGGAAATTACATAAGGCGGCATACAATAGATGTTGCGTGCAAAGGGGCGCAGCCAAACGCCCGCTTCCGGAGCCAGTTGATGTGCAACCGAAGGGTCAACCGGCGATGTCATCTCGATAACACCGATCGCACCCAGCACGCGAACATCCGCAACACCGGGAAGGGTTCGCGCGGGGGCCAATTCTTGTGTCAGCTGATCCGTGATGGATTGAACTTCCCCCTGCCAATCCCGGGTCGAGATCTGATCGAGGCTGGCACAAGCCGCAGCACAAGCCAGCGGGTTTGCCATATAGGTCGGTCCATGCATCAGAACACCGGCTTCGCTTTGTCCGATACGATGTGCGACGTTCCGCGACGTGATCGTCGTTGCCAGCGTGATGTGCCCCCCGGTCAAGGCTTTCCCAAGACACAGGATGTCAGGGACTACCCCAGCGTGATCCATCGCAAACAGTTTTCCCGTGTGTCCGAACCCCGTAGCGATCTCGTCGAAGATGACCAAGACGTCATGCTCGCGGCACAACGCGTGCGCGCGCCGCAGCCATTCGGGGTGGTAGAAATGCATTCCGCCTGCGCCTTGGACCACGGGTTCAAGGATAAGCCCGGCGATCTTGTCACCTTGTTCAGACAGTAATTCCTTTAACTCATTGAGGCCGTTGGTATCGTCGTCTTCGGACCAGTCTTCGTCGAACCGGATTTTCGGACGCGACAGAAAATGCTGAATTGACAGCGCGCCTCGGAACAGGCCGTGCATCCCGTTGACCGGGTCGCAAACGCTCATCGCTTTCCATGTGTCGCCGTGATATCCGCCGCGAATGGTGGCGAACTCGGTGCGTTGGGTGCGGTTTTGCGCCATCTGGTACTGCACCGCCATTTTGAGTGCGACCTCAATAGCAACCGATCCGCTGTCACAGTAGAAAATTCGGTCTAGCCCATCAGGCAGCAGATCGACCAGCTTCCGCCCCAGCTCGATCGCGGGGGTATGCGTCAGCCCACCGAACATGACGTGGGGCATTTGATCTAGTTGCGCCTGCATCGCCGCGATCAGTGCCGGATGACGATGGCCGTGGATAGCGCACCACCATGAAGACATGGCGTCGATCATTTTTGCCCCATCGTCTCGGGTCAGCCAGACGCCTTCTGCCTCTGTGATCAGATGCATCGGGCCGGGATTTGCGATGTTCGTGTACGGGTGCCACAGGTGGTTGGCGTCAAATTCCAGCGGGGTCACAAAGCGCTCCGGATTGTGGCGGTGTCGATGGCTTCAAACGCGTCCGACAGTGTTTGGGGTGTCAATGATGGCAAATGCGGAAGCCGGCCCAGATGCCGGATCGAGCACATCTGGGCAATGGTCTGCTCGACAGGCGGTTCAGCTTCGCCCACGAATGCAACGCCGACCAAATTGCATCCTGCGTTCCGCAACGCCATCACGGACAGGCTGGTGTGATTGATCGTGCCAAGTGCTGTGCGGGCGACCAAAACAACCGGGGCTTTCCATTGCGCGAACAGATCCAGATAAAAATGTTCACGGTTCAGCGGCACCATCACGCCGCCTGCGCCTTCGACAACCAAGGGGCCGTCGACCTGCGGCAGTGCCAACTGGTCGAGCGTGATTTCGACGCCCATATCTTCGGCCGACAAATGTGGCGAAGCGGGTAGGGATAGCCGGTACGCCTCGGGCAGAGTTTCAGCGCCAGACAAAGCGCGTATGGTTTCTGTGTCGGTCGCGTCTTCCAAGCCGGATTGAACAGGTTTCCAATACCGCGCGCCAAGTGCGGCCGTCAGGCCAGCTGCAAAAACTGTCTTGCCAACGCCGGTATCAGTTCCTGTGACGATAATGGCGCTCATGCGGCTGCTTTCAACTGGTTGGACAAAATGTCGAAAAGGGCAGTGATATCTGCATCGCTGACATTGCCGGTGACGGAGATACGCAAGCGAGATGTCCCGCGTGGAACCGTCGGTGGACGAATTCCGCGAACGTCGAACCCGTGGGCTTGCAGCTCGGACGCGATGCGCATTGTCAAAGCGTCATCGCCCAAGATAATCGGGATGATTTGGCTGTTTAGGTTGGCGTTGGGCAGGCCGATGCGCCGGGCGCAGGCATGCGCGAATTGCATTCTGGAGACGGCCGACTGCGTAAGAGTCGCCTCACATTGCAATTGTTCAAGCACAGCTTGCAGCAGCGCGGCATTCAGCGGAGAGGGCGCAGTCGCGAAAATAAAGGGTCGGGCACGGTTGATCAGCGTGTCAATCATCACCCGAGGGCCACAGATCAGTCCGCCTGCAACCCCCAAACCCTTACCGCATGTGTGCAGCGTGACAAGCTCTGCTTCCAAACCATGGGCCAGCCCACGTCCGTTCTGTCCAAATACTCCGGTCGCATGGGCTTCGTCGACAACCAGAACGGCATCGAACGCAACAGCGATATCAGCTAGCGCTGTCAGAGGTGCCAGATCACCTTGCATCGAATAGACGCTTTCTACGGCGATCCAGATTTGTCCGGTCCCGCCTTTCGCGCGCCACTCCTCAAGGATACGCCGGGCTTCTTCCACGTCATTATGTTTGAAAGCCCGGGTTTCAGCGCGGCCGAGACGCATTCCTTCGTGTGCACTGGCATGAACAAGCGCATCGTAAAGGATCAGATCTTCGGCTGCGGACAGGGTCGAAAATATTGCCTGATTTGCCTGAAAGCCGCCGCCCATGAACAGAGCAGCCTCGGACTGGAAAAAACGGGCTGCTGACTGCTCAAGTGCCTCATGTTCCGGGTGGTTGCCGCGTAACAGGCGCGATCCGCCCGACCCGACAGGCACTTCGCGGGCAAGCGCGTTGCGCGCGGCGTCGGCCAGAAACTCGGACCGGGCCAGCCCCAAGTAGTCATTGGAGGCAAAGTCTAAACCCTGCGCTGCGGTCAGGCTACGTCTGCGATGCCGTTCCGTGAGGGTCCCAAGCATCGCGTCAAGGCGATGATGTGCTTTCATTCAGCCGCTTCCCTGCTGCTTTGTCCTGCTACGGTCTCTGACTGCATGCCGAGTTTTGCGAACAGGATTGCATCTGTATCCTCTTCGGGGTTTTCGGCCGTCAAAAGGGTCTCTCCTACAAAGATCGAGTTTGCACCCGCAAAGAAACACATGGCCTGCAGTTCATCGCTCATGTCGCTGCGCCCGGCGGACAATCGGACATATGAGGTTGGCATCATGATCCGAGCTGTTGCGATCACACGGACGAAATCAATAGGGTCGATCGGTTTGGCATCGGCCAAGGGTGTGTCTTCTTGCGGCATCAACATGTTGATCGGGACCGAGTCCGGAGCCGGGTTCATATTTGCCAGAGTTACCAGCATGTCGACGCGGTCCTGCGTTTCCTCGCCCATGCCGAGGATGCCGCCCGAACACACTTTGATCCCAGCTTCTTGCACGCGGTTCATCGTGTCGATCCGATCCGAGAACGTGCGCGTCGTGATCACTTCGGAGTAATATCGTTCCGACGTGTCGATGTTGTGGTTGTAATAATCCAACCCGGCATCGCGAAGACGGATTACCTGATTGTCGTCCAGCATTCCCAACGTCATGCAGGTTTCCATTCCCAGTGCCCGAACGCCTTCGACCATGGCAACCAGTGCATCCATGTCGCGATCCTTGGGTTCGCGCCATGCTGCGCCCATGCAAAACCGGGTTGCGCCGCCGTCGCGGGCTTGTCGAGCTTGGGTCAGAACACGTTCGACCTCGATCAGTTTGGAGGCGGAAAGTTTTGATCCGTTCCGTGCGGACTGAGAACAATACGCGCAGTCCTCGGCACATCCACCTGTTTTGATCGACAAGAGCTTGGAGGTCTGCACCTTATTGGGATCAAAATGCGTGCGGTGAACGGATTGAGCGCGAAACATCAAGTCCATAAGGGGCAGATCATGCAGGGTCTGAGCGTCTTCGCGGGTCCAGTTCGTCGTGGCAACAGTCATTTTATAGATAAAATCTCATCATCTTGAGGCTAATGTGGATGTTTATAGATAAAAATTTGTATAACAAGTCTCAACCCGGGCATTTGGCGGGTTTCCGACCATCTCAGGCAGATTTGATCACGTAAAACCGGTATTGAAATCAGATAATTTCAATGGTGCCCTTCATATGGGGGTGAAAGGCGCAGAAATACTCAAGCTCCATACCCTCGGTTACAAGGATTTCTGCACTCTGACCTTTAGACAGCTCCTGCGTGCCCCAGCCATGTGTGTCAGCCGTGGCTGTGTGTGGCGCGATATCCAGATTGGTCCATTTGATGCAATCTCCAATGTGGACCTTTACCAGCGCGGGCTGAAACTCAAATCGGTGAATCCTGACCATATGTAGTACAGATGCTCGGGATGCTTGCGCGGGCAGGTTACAAGCGACTGCTGACGCAGCCGCTTGGGTCACAACCTGACGTCGCGATAGCAAGCGCTGAATCAATTCAGCGACTCTACCATCTTTTCGGCATGAACTTCATGTGCCTTGAAAATCTCTAAGCCTTGTTCAAACAGCGCTTTGACCTCTGCATTGTCGATGTTCGGGATCATGCTACCCTCGACCAGATCATTAACCGCTTGATGGTACGCAAGTTCATTTGCTGCATATGCCGCATCAAATTCTGCACCGCGTAGCTGTGATAGCGTGTTGATGATCTCTTCCGCGTTGGCATTGAGAGTCTGGCTGAAGGCATTGTCCTGCGCCGACGCGCCGAGTTTGTTCAGCAACCCAAGCGCCGCTTCGTTCACGGCGGTGTGGTCGCGGATCATGGTATTGGCGAATTCATGGATGTCGGGGTTGTCCGAGAGCGCCAGCGCCAGATGAGCGTACCGTATGTCGATGACATCAGCAGTATAAGCGATATGAGCAAATTCCAGATCGTTCATGCCAGAAACGTCCTGAGCATAGGCTGGTACTGACAAGATCAAAGCGGTGGCGACGGCAGAGAAGAAGCGGTTCATCAAAGATACTCCATTGCGAATGGTTTGTATCTCCGAGTATCGACGTTCTCTTGTTATTCGACATTGCTCGGCGTCCGAATAACCTGACAGATCGTCCACGAACAGGAACTATCGCGCGGTTGTGACCCGGACTTTATGTGCTCGTGCGGTCAAGTCCGGGTCGGGTCCAGTGTTCGATAGACAAAGCCGCGGTCCTGCTGCGGCGATGCGTTTTGTAAAATCGCCTTGATCCGAGCGTGTTCTGGGGATTTTTGGCAAACTGGATCAGTCGCGGACGCGTCGCCTGCCAATGCCAGCGCTTGGCATCGGCACCCGCCAAAGTCCACCTCTTTGCGGTCGCAGCTTTTACATGGCTCAGGCATCCAGTCGGTGCCTCGGTACGCATTGAAGGCCGTGCTATCATACCAAATGTCACTCAGATGCCGATCCCTTACAGAGTCGAAATGCAGATGGCTCAGGGTTTGTGCGGCATGACAGGGCAGTACCGTACCATTCGGAGTTACGTTCAGCCCGGTTGACCCCCATCCACCCATGCACGCTTTGGGATAATCTGCATAGTAGTCAGGCGGGACAAAGTCGAATGCCAAAACGCCCTGCAGTTGCTGTGCGGCCTTCGCCACCGTTTTTTTCACAGCCAAGGTTTGTTCAAACGACGGCATCAGATTGTGTCGGTTTTTCAAGGCCCACCCGTGAAACTGCACACAGGCTACCTCTAGCCTGCGGGCACCGAGGTCGACAGCCATTTCGATCGTCCGATCCAGGTCGTCCAGGTTTTGGCTGTGCATCACGGCGTTCAGAGTCAGCGGAATGCCCCGATCGCGGATTTCGCGGGCGATTTTCATCTTGCGGTCGAACCCGCCGCGATAACCTCCGATCCGATCGGCAAGTGCCGCGTTGGTGCCTTGCAGCGATAACTGTATATGGTCCAGGCCCGCGTCCTCAAGCCGATCGAGCCGTTTGGGTGTCAATCCCACGCCGGACGTAATCAGGTTGGTGTACAAACCCAGTTGGGCTGCATGACGGGTCAGGTCCTCCAGATCACGGCGCGAGGCTGGTTCGCCTCCAGACAGATGCAGTTGCAGAACGCCAAGGTCACACGCTTGCGAGAAGACATCTTTCCATTTGTCGGTGTCCAACTCGGTCTCTTTGCGTTCAAGTTCGACCGGATTGCTGCAATAGGGACAACTAAGGGGGCATCGATGGGTCAGCTCGGCCAGCAGTGCGATAGGCGGTGCGATACTCATGGCTTTACCATCACATACAGACGCCCGCGCAAAGTTTGTAAAAACTGCTGCACGTCTTTCTCAATGGTCTCGGCAGGAGCCCCAAATGTAGCAGCCAAATCCGCGATGATATCGCCAAACCGGGCTTGCCCATCGACCCTCGACAGGATTGCGACGCCAATATCGTCCAGTTCAATCACTTTCTCTGGTGCCATCAGAACGGTGCGATCACGTACTGCGTCGCGTTGAATCCGCACGCCGCGCGGCAGATAAGGGCGGTCCGATGCAGAGAAAACCAGCGTCATTTCATGCCTTCCCCGGGTTGCCAGGCACCGGGCGGGATCAGACCGGGTTCGACATAGGCAGACCACAGCGCGTCGAGCTGTGCCCACAACACGTTGGTTTTGAAAATAAGGGCGTCGCAGGCCATATCCTCTTTCTCGGATGTGTTGGCGTGATCCAAAACCCAATTTAGGCCAAAAGCCACATCTTTAGGTGCCTGCGACAGTCGTTTACGGAAGTAAGACAAACTGTCCGCATTGGCGAAGTCGTAGTGCTCGAGCAGACCTTCGATCCGTTTTTCATGAATTTTTGGGGCGAACAGTTCTGTCAGTGAGGACGCTACAGCCTGAAGCATTGGCTTTTCGCGGACGTAATGCACATAAGCATCAACGGCGAATTGAGTTGCGGGCAGAACACCACGCCCCGAGGCGACGTAGTCGGGATCCAACCCGACCGCCTCGGCCAGTTTCAGCCACCGTCGGATGCCGCCGCCCTCTTTCACGTCCCCGTCGTGATCTTCGATCCGGGACCGCCATTCGCGGCGGATATCTGGGTCGGTACAACGCGACATGAAAGCAGCGTCTTTCATGGGGATCGCCGCCTGATATGCCCAACGATTGATCACCCATGCGCGCACCTGATCCGGGGAGCATTGACCGCTATGAAGCCGGTGGTGAAACGGATGTTGGTCGTGATACCGCTCGGCCCCGATCTGGCGCAGCCGTGCTTCGAGAGTTTCGCGGCTCATATCGTGATCTCCTGCCCGTCATAGGCAATGGTCCAGCCTGCAGATTCGACAAAGGCGCGCTCGGGTCCATCGGGCTGCAACATCGGGTTGGTGTTGTTAATGTGGATAAAGGTTTTGGCCGCGTCGATCCCGGCCAATTGCGCGACCGAACCGTCCGGGCCACTGACCGAGATATGCCCCATTCGCTGCCCTGTCTTCACCCCTGTTCCCGAGCGGATCATCTCATCATCGTCCCAAAGCGTGCCGTCAAAAAACAGCTGATCCGCGTCCGAGAGTTGATCCATCAGGGCAGGGGTCACTTGGGCGCAACCAGGAATATAATAGGCAATCTTGTCGCCTGCAGTCAGGCGAACGCCCACTGTTTGCTCTCCGATCAGATCGGTTTGAACGGTATCACCTTCCATGAAAAGCGGCACTTTACCGGGCACGGCGAACAAGCGCGCGCTGAGGCCGGGCTGCAGGGCGAATTCCTGATCAAGTGAAATCGGGGTCCGCAAAACCTTGTCGCGATTGACCGCATCAAAAATACGGTTCTGCGCTAGCACGTTCAGAATATCCCCTGTGGCGAACAACGAAAACGGGGTTTGTTCACGCAGGCTAAGCAACCCTGCAATGTGGTCGATATCTCCGTTTGTCAGCAGTACCGAAGCCACAGGCGTATCGCGCAGTGTTCTGGGATGTAGTTTGGGGCAGTCCAGCATTTGTTGCCGGATGTCAGGTGAAGCGTTCAGTATGCTCCAACTTTCACCATCGGGCGAGACCGCTAAAGATGATTGGCCAGACGGCGGGATGACTCCCAAACGGGCATCCTCGCAGTTCCGGCATCCACAATTCCATTGCGGCAGTCCGCCGCCTGCAGAAGCCCCAAGAACCAGAAAATGCACCTCGGGCCTCCGCTGCGTTTACGTAATCAGAACAGGTCGCGCTCGTGCTCGCGGCCTTCATCCTCGGACGGAGAATACATGTTGATCTCCATGCCGCAATTTACTTCTTTCAGCTTAGGTGCGCTCCAGGTCATTGCTACCTCCCATAAATCACTGGCGTTGGTGAGACCGTACATCTCGGGCCAGATTCAGAAAATGCTTCTTTGGTCGTACGGTTCGAGCGGTAGTTTTGAACCCATTTCGGCCGAGGTCAACAGGCTTTAGGTCGTAGATTGCCAGCTTAGGACTTTTGTCGAATGTCGTCGGGTTAGATGGGCTTATAGTCTTGCGGCCATGCGCGCGTTTATAGCAATGATCCTGCTGATGCTCGGCAGCCTGATGGCTGCGGCCGAGCCGCTGCCGCGCGAACGCATCGAGACATTTATCCGCGCCCCGTTTTCTCTGGGGGAGCGCCTCAACGAAAACGGGGTTTATTCGCTGTTGAACTCAGGCGGAATCGAGGCGGGTTATGTGTTTGAAACTGAACCCTTAGCGCCTTTGCCTGGGTTCTCCGGTGCCCCGATCAACGTGCTGGTTGTCTTGGATCTTGAAGGACGGTTCATGGACGTCCAGCTGATTGAACATAACGAACCCATATTTGTGTCTGGTTTGGGTCAGGCACCGTTCCACAAGTTCTTTGAGCAATATGGAGGGCTGTCCATATCGGACTCGATCGTTGTTGGTACGCCGTACGGCGATGCCGCGTCCGGTTCACAGCTAGTTTATCTGGATGGCGTAACGAAGGCCACGGCCAGTGTCCGTATAGCGCATGAATCCGTCATGGGGGCGGCGCTGGCCGTTGCGCGCGAAAAGATGCAAGGGTTGGCAACCGCGCCACCCGCTTTTCCGAACCCAGACTATGACGAAACCCTCAGCTGGGAGGATCTGGTCGCTAAGGGAATCGCAACCAACAAGATCATAAAGAATTCAGATGTCGACGCCCTTTTTGAGGGGACATTGTGGGAAGATGACGATCCCGAGGCACAGGATTATCCGGACGAGGCTTATCTGGATTTGTGGGTGGTCGATCTGGGGCCCAAATCCATTGCGCGCGCGGCATTGTCCCAAGACAGTTTCGACGAGCTGCAGGGTTTTCTGGAGATTTCCGACAATGATGAACCAATCCTTCTGATCGAAACTGCGCGTCATGGGCTGGTCAGCGAAAAGTTCGTGCGAAACACAGCACCCGATTGGATTTCTGCAGAGCAAGACGGGTTACCGGTCGCATTGCGCGACGCCGATCTGCTTGTCGAATTGGCCGATGGAATGCCAGACGGCGCCGCAATGATCCTGCGCACCGACCGTCGTTTGGGTTTTGATCCTTCACGCGAGTGGGTTCTGAAGGTTCTTGCCGTTCGCGAACACGGCATGTTCCAGCCCGAGACGGGGTCGGTGACACTGGAAGTGAGACATGTAACGCCCGATCGGTTCTTTGAGCGTCCGGTCCAGATCACGCCCGCCCCACCATGGTTAGAGGCCCTGCGAAATCGTCAGCCAGACATGATCATTTTGTCTGCATTGCTTGCCGGTCTAGTGCTGACGCTCGGTTTGCGGATGAATTCTTTTGCTGCGCAACCGCTGTTCACACCATATAGGCTCGTTATTCTCGCGGTCATCGTGGGATTCATTGGTTGGTGGGGACAGGGACAACTGTCCATTGTCACCGTGTTGGGTGTTATCCGAACAGCTATTGACGGGGGCAGCTATGGGTTTTTGCTGTACGACCCGTTTTCGCTTTTGATCTGGGCGGTTTCGATTGCCGGGTTAATCGCTTGGGGCAGGGGCTTGTTCTGCGGGTGGCTCTGCCCGTTCGGCGCGCTTCAAGAGTTTGCACATCATCTGGGAAAAGCGCTCCGCTTGCCCCAGATCGAGCCATCGCGGGCGTGGGACCAACGGTTGAAATGGCTGAAATATGTGATTCTTGGTGGCTTGATTGGCGTCCTGTTTCTGGCCCCAGACGAAGTTGACAAAGTGGCTGAGGTTGAACCTTTCAAAACCGCCATCACTACTTTCTTTATCCGCGAGTGGTACTATGCCGCATATGCCATTTTTTGGCTTATTCTGGGCATGGTAATGTTCAAAGGGTTTTGCCGCTATGTTTGTCCGTTGGGGGCGGTCATGGCGATTGGAGGCCTTCTTCGTGGCCGCGATTGGATTGAAAGACGAGCTGAATGCGGGTCACCGTGTCAACTGTGCAAGGTCAAGTGCAAGTACGGGGCTATTAAGCAGACTGGGGAAATTCAATATAATGAGTGTTTCCAATGTCTTGATTGCGTTGCCATCCATGATGACCGAAACCAATGTGTCCCATTGATTCTAGCCGCACGCCGTCAATCCAGAAGGGTTGCTGCAGAATGATGAACCGCCGACGATTCCTGGCCGTATCAGCGGCGGCTCTTGGGGCTCCCGCTACGGCTCAGCCGACTCAGTGGCGTGGTCACGCAATGGGTGCCGAAGTCAGCCTGACCTTCGATGCCAATCCTGAGGCAGCCGCGTCTGCGATCACTAAAGTGCAGGCTCTCCTGGATCGGGCCGAGTCTCTGTTCAGTCTGTATCGGCCGGACTCTGATTTGGTTCGCCTGAACCAAACCGGGATATTAGTGAACCCAGCGCCGGAAATGTTGGAGTTGTTAAGTATTTGTGATTGGGCACATGGCCGGACGGGGGGGCGGTTTGACCCCACGGTGCAACCTCTTTGGCTGGCGGCCGCCAACGGTCGCAATCTTGACGCTGCCCGAGAATTAATCGGTTGGGATAGGGTCCGGATCTCTGAAGACAGAATTATTCTGGGGCAGGGTCAGCAACTTACATTGAACGGCATCGCTCAGGGTTTTGTCACGGACCTTGTGGCCAACACTTTGCGGAACGCAGGCTGGACCAATGTGCTGGTAAATATCGGTGAGTATTACGCCGCTGGCCGAATCTGGAGGCTGGGAGTTTCAGACCCGGTGCATGGCATCGTTCAAACCGTCAGGCTTCGGGATCGGGCTATCGCAACTTCCAGCCCCTCTGTGCTTCGTTTGAGCCCTGTTCATCTCCATATCCTGAACGCAAAAAACGAACGTCCTGCACTATGGTCGACTGTCAGTGTGGAAGCCGCAAACGCAACAATGGCCGACGCGCTCTCCACAGCGTTGTGCCATGTCCCAGCTAGTGAAATTGCAGAGATACTATCGCTTTCAAAGGGCAATCCCAAAGCCATTTGCACCCATGAAAGCGGCGAAGTATCGGTATTTTACTCCTAAAGTCAGCCCTGTTTTTTTCAGGGCTGACGTTTGATTTAGCTACAGGCTTGGACGGCGCGTTTGGTCATGACGCTGACCAGATGTG